>JAITWM010000077.1 GCA_031285265.1 Lysobacteraceae bacterium | reverse complement strand
CCTTTGCTGCGTAAAAATGCCAGCGTCTGCATCAATCCACAATCGCGAATCAATGCCGGGACGCGCCGCGCCAGACTTCGGTAAGCCTGCTGCAATGGGTCGTCAACCAGTGTATTTACCCAATCGAATGCATCTTGTGCTTGTTTTTGTGTATTGGTTCGCAGCGGCTTGGCGGACGGTTTATTGTTGTTCATCACGTTCCCCGAACAGGCGTCGTGACATTCGTCGTCGGATCCGATTCCTGTTGTTGTTTATCGCGCTCTCCAAACAGACACCGCACACGCCCTTTTCCGATCGACGCCAGTCCGCCGAGCTGCAACGTGCGTTCGCCGGAGCAAAAGGTTTCCAGTGGATTTTTGTCTTCGCTCTTACGGGTTTCACAATGGACAACGCCGCTCAGGATGGACTCCATCGGCAGATATTCTTCCGTCCACAGTGCGCCTTTTGCAACGATCTTTTCCCCATCTTCGAGGCGAATGCGGGTATCCACCTGCGTACCGTTTTCACATAGGAAGTTGAATACATCATCGGAGACAATCGCAAAGCGTTTCTTGAAATCTTCCGCCCAATCGCTGTTCTTTGGGAAAAGCACTTTCGAGAGTTTATCGGCCAACGTTTCACATATATTTGTGTCTGCTTTTTCGACGGACAAGTCCAAATCTTCCAGGAAAACATGATTCTTATGATGCAAGACGCTTTCTTTACCAATGGAAATCTCGGATACATCAATCTCAATTTTCTCCATCATTTCCAAACCCAGGTTACGCTTCAGCCGCTTGAGCACCAATGGCGCGGTACACCAAGCGAAGGTTCCGAACAGGCTACGTACCGGTAGGCAGACAATCGAGGCGTCGGAAAACATCAATGCGCCAGCGCGGCCCATATCATTTGCGCCGGTACGGTCCGTGTCATTACAGCGGACTCCGAATGCATAGTTGAATTCTTCCTTTTTGGATTCTTCAAGCCGGTTATTTTCTAAATCCCGGAGTACACCTTTCACGCTCGAACCCGGCACGAACGGCCAGCCGGTCACTTTTTCGCGCATGATCGGATTGTCGATATATCCGGCTCCTTGGCCAGCGCCGATGTGCAGCGGAGACAGGCAGTGCAGCCAATACGGTTTGGAAACGATGCCACCGTTCATCATGAAGCTCCTGAATTATGTATGAGTTTGGGTTTAGGTTCCGGGCCGGGACCCCACAAAGCCAGGCCGAAGCCATCCGCTCCAAGTTTGCTTTCCGGGTCGAGTACGGAGCGGCCGCATACTGGCCGCAGCCACTGATCGGCAAGCTTTGTGACGTCGCCACATTTGATTTCGAAGAAATACACGCTGCCGGCAGGAACCATTTTGCGCGTGGCTTTCTGCCGGGCATCGCTTTTGCCATATGCCCAGCCGGAGACGGGTTGCCATCGTCCGATGGCGGCGGCGCGTAGTCCGACTTCGACATCGGTACCCGGTACCTTTCCGGTCAATGTACCTGGGTCGATCCAGTCTGGCCGCCAGCCCGGTTTGAAAATGGCCGGTGTCGCCAGCACCATGCGCACGTATCTCGGTTTTTCCGATAATGCGGTTTTGATCGTTTCTGGACACGACCATAAATTTTGTTCATTACAAGAGCTGAGTGTGGCCGTCCGTCGTTCAGCGCCTAGTGGAATATCGGTGTTTTCCAGACCATCCAGTGCAGTCTGTGAATATTTCTCGATGTGTAGCGCCAATTGTATCGGCGACTTGTGCCCCGCCCGACGCAAGTCGATGGCACGCGTCGTAAAAAGCTGGCCTGTTTTTGCGGCCCCCGTTTTCGGATCGATCGCTACGTGAGTGCGTTCCTCCAATGGAAACGCTTCGAGACAGTCACCGAAACGGTTTTTCCATGGTTCCGGTGTATTCCGCTCCAGCCATTCCGTCATCAATTTCAATGGCCACCAGACTAAATCATGATTGGGCTTTCCTTGTACGCACGCTTCATCATGCCCGGGGTGCGGTAGCAATGGTGACAAGTCTTTGTACAAATCGACGCCTTCATCATCGCCCAAGTATTCTGGCCGTAATGCATAGCCGATCAGATCGTCCTTGCTTTTGGATACCCAGCAGTCCAATGGCGCGGGAACGTAAAGTTCGTGGTCCGTGTAAGGCAACGGACCGCGAATATCGACTTGGTTCAATGTCCGGCGGCTTTCCGGATCATGCAGGCAGTTATCCTGCCGGCCCAGTGCCGTGCGCAAAGCGCCCGCTGTCACGGACGGCGGCGGCCAGCGATAGACGCTGATATATGAAGTCAACGCACTGTCAAAAGGGCGGCCATCGCGGAAAATTAGCGGGTCGCGCGGCGTGATCAGCAATGTGCGAGCGGGACTCATTTCGTCTCCTGTAGCGGCGGCAAGTAAGCGGCCAGTCGTGATGCAAGCAATAATTCTTTCGCAAGCTGTTGCATGGCGCATCGCGGAGAGACTTGCTCGATGCGCGTTGCCAATGCTGGGTGTTCGATGCCTTTTACGCGCAACAGGCGTTGCACGTCCTTGACGAGCGGTTCTTCGAAATGGGCGTACAACGCCAACAGTTGATCCAGGTCGTGCGGCAGCCCGGTGGGCAGTTCGCCTTCTTGAAAAGCGCGGACCCACGTTTGGATACGCTGGTCTGGGGCAGTCATCCATGAGGCCCGATAATGCAGTGTCCCGCCGCCGCGCGGATGCAGCACCACGGCTAGCCCGTTGCGCTCCTCGCCTTTGGCCTTGCGCTCAGCCTCCTTGCCGAAACGCCGTAATTCCTCCAGCGGCTCCATGAAATGACCGATGGCGATCCCGACCGACAATGTCGGTGGATTGCCGGCTTCGTCCGAGAAATCGGCCAGGAACTGGCTGAAGGCATCGTGCAATGCGCGTGCGCACGTAAGGCAATGATCGATCGGCACAAAGGCCAGCACATCATCACCGCCGGTATAAACGGCCACACCCTGATGTGTCTGAACGATCTCCCGGGCTTCTTCGGCAAATGTGGAAAGCCGACGCGAGAACTGCTGATGCTTCTCCAGCGTATCGATGCGGTTCAACGCATCGCCGATACGGTCCCCGTCGGCACAGAGTATGGCCAAGTAGGGCGAGGGGTCCGGTATGCCCGGTTTTTTGGTTAGCTCGGAGAGTTCTTCGCGAAGAGATTCAAGTGTCTGATCGTTCTCCGAGCGTCCCGCATCTTTCAAAATGGTGGGGTGGCGATCTTTGTAGAGCAGTGTGCCGTCATAGCGGAAATCCTTGAACTGCTTATAGGTCTCTATGTTGATGCGTGAAATGACATCTTTAGGAATTTTTTCGGCAGACCTGCAAAGTGCTTGTCTGTCACTATCATCCAACTGCCGTAACCACGGATCGGCGGCAATGCGAGCCACGGAGGGATAGGATCGCTCGCCGACTGCGATGCGTTTAATCAGTCCAGTGGCGTCCAGTGGTTCACCGGGTTTGTCGGCGTCCAGTGGCTCACCGGGTCTGATTCCTTGTTTTATAAGTATTTTTTCTGTGTGGCTGTTCCACTGCAATACACTTTCGCGCGCGCCATCGAGCAAGGACTTCGGTACACCGGCAAATCCCTGGCCGGGCCGAAAATCACGGGTATGTTTGCGCGCACTGAGCAGTTCCATCAGACGCCGGCGTTGCTTGGGATACGTTTTCCCATTGGAATCGGAAGGCGCCGGTACCCAGGCTGCGTAGATTTCCAGGATATCGTTGATTTGTGCGTTCCAGATATTTTCATCGATCAGGTTTTTTGATCTTTTCTCAAGCTCCTCTTTTGTCTTATCAGAAAGATCTCGCCAATATTGTTTGGCATATTCTTTGACGTTACGCACTAATAGTTCAATATTATCCGTCTGCACGCGCACAATAATTTGGTTGACTGCATTGAAACCGGAATCCTCTTTCAGACTGTCTTCTTTTTCTTTGTCGTCTTCGAATGAAGGAAAAATAAGCTCAGAACAAGAAGATTCAGGAGATTCATTTCAACATCGAGCGGCAGCTTTGCTGATTTCCGACAGCACATGCGAGCCGAACCACAAATCCCGCGTGCGCCGTGCGGCGGCGATGAAATTCTGTACTGGGCCAATGGAAAGGGCGAGAAGGTAGTCGGTCATGATCGTTGTTCCCATTGAACAAATTTTTTCTCTCTTTTAATGAAATTTATCAATCCCTCTATAGCATTTGCACAATCACGCATTGGGGTTAAATATGTATGTCCTAAAAATAGCTGCCCATGAATATTATCTACATTAATATCTACTCTATTTTTTTCGTCGCTTTCTACACTTTTGTAGAAGAGTCTTGCTCGCATATTTAGAGCATGTGCATAGGGTAAAATAGCAATCATGGCGTGCCAGGAGTCATTGATAAACACAGGTTTTGTTATCACTGGACTGGCCATTCGGAGAAAATGTTCAGTGTCTTCATTGCCTTCAAGAGGAAGAGGTAATAATTCAGCATCAGCAGGATCTTCCCAAGGCGCGGGTTCTCTCTGTTTGTTGGCCCCATCGGCGAAATGAAAATTGATTGGTAACCCAAGAACAGCCCGTGGAAATGCATTTAAAAAAGATTTGTCGACAACAGGGATCGAGTGATCGTTTGTGTCAGTCAGCGGGTCAATTTTTTTATTGGATGAATACTTGGGTTTCAAAGCGCATCCAGTAATGTTCCTTATTGCATCCGGCTCGGGCCATTTAGAGCGGCCAGGAGCATAAATTTTTTTACCATTACGTAGTTTTTCATGCCTTTCTCCACGAAAACCTTGTCGATAACTCTGATAAGCTTCTACGGCATCACTCCATGCTTGTAGGGCAGTTTTATAATTTTCTTTCTTTAAGAAGACCTGTATTCCATCAGGCATGGGCCACTTTGGATATTTGTTTCCACATATGATCAGTGACCCACAGCCACGTCGAGTTCGAGCGCCTAAACCACCAAAATTAATCCATGCATATAATGTATCTTCAATATTAGAGCGATCTTTATTCGTTATGCATGGATCCAAGGAAAGTATCAATTTAAAGCTGTAATCTTCTTTCAATAAAGTTGTTGTTTTATTTTGTACAGCAGGAAATAATGAATATAATTCAGGCTTAAAATTTTTAAAACCAAAATTTCCTTTAGTTTTATCTGTAGGGTAATCTTTGAATTTACGCCATTCAGCTTTCTTGGGTTTTTGTTGAATATTGATGTTTATCTTGCTTGGAAAATTTGTTGCTCCCCATAGTGAATTTTCTTCTTTGAGTAAATCCTCAGGCAGCCTATTTGCGCCGAACAGCATCCTCCACCAGAATCGTAAATGGCCTCGAATAGCAGTGGCGCGGACAGGCATTTCCGTATCGACGACACCGGCTTCGACACCGCCGCCGAACATGGGGGTGACAGTTTTGATCGTATAGGTAAGGCGCTGAGGAGTAGCGGTGCGGAGTTGCCGTTTGATGTTCTCTATATCCGGCGGTTGAGGCTTCTCATGCGGGCTCATTTGCGGTCTCCTCCGGGTCATCACTCAGACAATTGAACATATCGGCGTATGCCTGATGCGGGAAAAGCATCGGGTTGTTGATAAACATCAAGCACTGGTTGAAGTAAAGCATGAGTTGGAGCAGCGAAGGTAAATTTTTTGAATAGGGGAGTTTCAAGGCTTGAAGAATTTCCTTTTTTACTTCATCGATGTCATTCTTGATTTCCAAATTCGCAATTTCCTTCGCAATTTCAGAAAAAGTCTTAAATCGATAATGAATCTCCAACTTATCCTTGTTTTTTTTATTTGCTAGTATGGCCAAATCGCAATATTTATGTATTGATTTTGGTGGATTAAATAGTCCACACAGAATTCTAAGTGGGCGCATATTACGATTTTCATTTGTAATAAATATTCCATTTACTGTTCCGGCAATGCCTTGATTGTTGGGGGCAAGATTGTCAATGGATTCTACCCATTCTTTTAGGCTGCCGGCAGCATATTTTTCTGATTTGCATTGAACAACTGTCAATGCCGCTTCGATTGGAATGAATTTAATATTTTTATTTTTGAAAATATAAGGAGTGTATTGCTCATCAAAAATTACCAAGTCAATTTCTCTGGAAACACTTCCTTGGGAGTCAATCAGAAATACACCTTGCTCAATGCAGAATTTTTTCGGAATAATTTGTTCAAATAGCACTTTCCATACTTTTTCACGATGTGTTCCTGCGGTGAGCGAGTGCCCACCAACCTGCATGAATAGCTCGGTGATAATTCCTTTCTCTTGTTGGTGATAATTGGAAATAATTTCTTTAATAATAGTTTTGTTATCTATCTTTTTTCCCATATTCCTTGCTCTTGATAAAGATTGTCAGGGCTGTTTGTGCGATAGATTGAATGACATTTATTCTATGTCGTTTTCTTCCGCCAATTTACGTTGCAACCATATGCCGACCGATTCACGGCGCATCAGAAGCTTGGGTTGACACAGTTCCATCAATGAGCATGCATCGCAACGGCGTGGCGCATATTCCGCTAATGGGGTATGTCCGGATTGGAGCAGCTCGGTGACGGTGCGGATGGTATCCAGTGTCAGGCGGCGTAGCGAGTCGTCGAATGCTATTTCTTTCCGCCGCCGGGTTTTCCCGTAGAACAGTGCGCCGGCTGGAACCGTTTGCCCAAGCATGTGCTCCAGGCACAACGCTTGGGCGCAGAGCTGTACTTCGTCGGCGCGATGCGGTTTGGGTCGTCCACGTTTGTATTCGACAGGAAACGCCCGCTCACCGGAGTCGTCGCGGTGGAATTCCACCAGATCGGCGACCCCGGCGATTCCCAGCGCCGGGGCCGACAGCGGCATTGCCGTCACCGTGCGCACGCCTTTGCGCCGTTCCGTTTGCGGCTGGTCCACCTGTTGGTGCAACAGCCGTCCCTCGGCGGTGTGCCGGCTTTCGGCCCAGAGCTGCTCGACGTGAATCAGCGCGCACTGGCGCGGACAGTAGAGATAATGCTGCAGGGCCGAGAGCGGGATGGGGGAAGAGTCGTCCATGCGCGGGTATGCTCGACAGGATCTTTAGAGCAGTTCCTTGAGCGTAACGCCCGCGGGGATGCTGTCGCGATCGATATCGACACGATAATCGCGATAGGCGCGTGCGGGAACGCTCGGATCGACGGGTTCGACTTTCACGGTATCGAACAATAGATGCGCCGGCGCGTTGCCCATGGCATTTTCGTGTTCGAAAACGATCAATTTGCGCGCCGCCATTTCGCCGCGAGCGGCGGAACGGTCGTGTTCGAACATATTGATCAATGCGTTCCAAAATACGTCGAGGTCCGCTTCGGTGAAACCCGTGCGTTCGGCCAATTTGGCCGAAATGAAGCCGTGCACGCGATACAGGCCATAAGGGATGATGTGCTTACGGCCCATGGTGCGATTGTCGCCGCTTTGCTCTTCGGCTTCTCGCTCCGTCGTTACGGCCATGCGGGTGATCGAGATTTCCAGCGGTACGACCGGATCGATCGAAGAGGCGAATGCAAGTTGCGCTGGCCCGCGGACCTGTCCCGCATTGGTGCCGGTCGTCATGACCGCACCGAAGGTGCGTACATCGAAGAAATTGCCGCACATCCATGCGGTGATTTCCCGCGCCTTGGCTTCGTCTTTCGGGAGTTTCTTGTAACCCTCTTTCGCATCCGGTGGAATATCGAGCGCTTTCCAGGCTTTCTCGTGCTGCTGGTTTAGGACCGCTTTTTCCTGCATATAAATCGCATAGCCGGGCGTATCGCTTTTGTCCAGGCTGACGAAATTGCGGATCTTGCGCTTCAGGCACACATCGGTGACCAGGCCGCGATTGGTCTCCGGGTCCAGGCGCGGTAGATTGCCGGCGTCGGGGTCGCCATTGGGATTGCCGTTGGTGATATCGAACAAATAGACGAATTCATAACGATGGGCGATGGCGGTCATGCGCTGGCTCCTTGTTGCGTGGGTTCGGTGGTGTCAGTGGTGTCGTCGTTTTTTGATTTAGCGAAGCGTGCTTGCGTCTGGTGGTAATACCCGATGGCGAAGCGTCCCTGGTCTTCCAGGCGCAGACTGCGTGGAAACTGCTCGGGCAATCCATCGATGATTTCCCTGATTTCTTTTTCTAGCACGAAAGCCAATCCGGATTTTTCTTTACGTAATTTGCCGAGATGGTTTTGAGCGTTGCGCAGCAACATGGGAAAAATCGAAGCGGGCGTGGCCGAAGCGGCGCCGTAATAACGGTCGCGAATCGTGGCATTGATGTTGCCGAGTGCATGGTATTGCAGGTTTTCCAATAACGAAAACAGCCGTCCAAGCCGATAGCCCGGATTGTTGGATTGCTTATCAAGACTCACAGGGATCTCCTCGTCGGAATGGGTTTTGACTCCCAGGCGCTGATCGCGCGTGAGAACGCCTTTGCACAGAGCCACGCGCGTGCCGGAAATATCGCCGTCGCTACGCATGCGCATGATCAAAAGGGTCAGTAAATGGCGGGGATAATGCGCGCCGCTGAGAATGGCACGCATCAGCTCGCCCGCCAGTTGCGGGGGAACATCGTCGGCCTTGGCGCGGCCGTCGCGGGAAGGCGCGGCCGCCAGCGTCAACCGCCAGACGGGCGGCAGTGTGCGCCAGGGATCGGGTTCGATATGGATGTCTTGCGCATGCCGGAGGATCCGTCGCGCCAGTTCGCCGAACGTGTCGGTTTCCCAGAAGCGGACCGACAGGCGGGAGGCGTTCGGCGCCAGCCCCAGAATATACATTCGCGTGTTTTCATCGAGCTCCGGATCGATTTCCCGCAATGGCCGGCCGCTGGCGATGTCGGTAAGCACGCGGCGTATTTTTTCACTTTCTTGATCGTCGTCGCTTTTGGGGTCGAGCAGATCCGCGAAGCATGATTCCGCGGCTTCGGCTTCGGCGCTGGTATCGGCCTCGGCCCAGAACACGACGCTGGCATCGCCGATTCGCAAATACTGGCGATTGTTTTCATCACGGCGCAGCAAGTGATTGAGCACGGTGACATAAGTGAAAGCCACTTTTTCCGAGACGGGCGCGTTTTCTCCCTGGTTTTTCCCATAAGAAGAAAAAGCATCCAGGTTGAAGGTGACGATCGAAGCGCCCGAACTTTGCGCGCCGTAAACACCTTTGATCGCCGGGTGCAGCCGTGCCGGAGGCGCGATTTCCCCGGTGACCAGGCACATGTTCGAAATGGCATGGGGGTCGGCTTCGGCTTCTCCATCGTTTTCCCGCAATCGCGCGCGCAACGCTTGCGCCGCCGGGCGCTGGTGCAGATATTCCGGTATGCCATCAAGGCGGAACACGAAGTTGGCGTCGAGCATATCGTCGCTGAACATTTCCGACGCATGAAATCGTTCCGGCGTCCATTGCTGCAAGAAGAGCCGCAGTGCGTTCAATCCGATGTCTTCCTGGTCGGCCAGCAACGCAAGGTGCCACGTTTTGAAAGCGGCATGTTCCTGCTCAGCGCGTTTGCTGCCGGCGCTGACGCCCAGAACGTAACTGGTCTTGTCCCAGAGGAAATTCGGCTTGATACCGGACGCGCGTTTCCCACCTGAACTCGGCACGTTCAGCATGCGCGGCATGGGTTTCTTGCCGGACGTGTCGCGGATGTCGTGGACATCGGCGATTTCGCCATCGGGGGTCAACAGGATGGCATAGCTGATTTTTTCCGTGCTATACCCATATTGCGCGATTCGCGTGTCGGGGCGCGCCGACACGCGATGATAATAACGGTCGAGCGATTGCAGAATCATGCCTTGACCTCCATGCTTTTCCAGGGCGGAACGGTAATCACGCCATCGACCATTTGCGCGCGGAAGAACCGGGGCGTCATCGCCTGATCGAAGTCGATGTCGTGCAGCATCCAGCCCAGATCGCGGGAGCCATGCAGGCTGGAATCGGTCGGCACCGGCAGCGGGGTTTCATGCTCCAACAATCGGAATTCCGCCGGAAATTCCCGCACGCCCAAGCAAGGCATTTGAAAACACTGCCCTTTGCGCGCGCGCCGGTTGAAGATGTCCAGATGCTTGCCGATCGAATCGTCCGCCCCGGCTTTGCCAGTCAATTCGAAGTGCGCTTCGATAACGTATTCGACATTGCGCAGGATCGTCGCGGCGCGCTGCTGGCGTTCTTCATCGACGAACAAGGTCAGTCCGGCCGTCGTGCCGTCCTTCATCGCCCGGCTGACGTTGCCGGGCGACAGCTTGGCACCGACTTCATTGCGGCGGATCGACTCGAAACGAATCGGCTTCAGTACATGAATCTTGTCGATGATCCACTGGATCGCAGGTTTCCAATGGATGGCTTGGAGAATGCCGCGCGCTGCCGATGGGGTGATGACGTCGTAGGACATTCGCTCGACCTTCATTTCCGGACGGGTGAAGCAGGCGCGTTCGCCTTTGATATTCAAACGTATGCCGTAAGCCATTTAATTCTCCTTATTTTTACAAAAGCCGGGCGCGTAACCGCGCCCGGCCTTTAGCGTTCAACTAGTGTGGCAATCACGCGAACAGTAGTAGCAGCCATTTATCTTAGAAAGTGGATATTTACGTTTGGCTTCCAGTACCGCCATGCTGCAATGAGAAAAAGTACCTAGATAGATGCGGTTGTTCTCATTCGGTAACCAAGTGCATCCTGAGGCGTGCACTTCCTGATCGCCATTAGCTTGGCGATTATTGTTTAAATAATATCTATTCATGGAGTTGATCCAATTAAGTATTTCAGGCGGCTTATTCCATCTGTACGGATATTGAAGAGAAGTACCCCGGCGACGGTTGTCGTCCGGGGCGACAGCCATTTAATGCGCCCTATAAGACAGAACTTCTCTATTTCAATCCGCATCACAGACTGATGCCTGCAATGACGCGATGGCGTTTTGCGAATCCTGAAAAGGGATTTACAATTCCACGCGGGTGCCATCGTAAATGGCCCTAGCGTGGAGTTGCTCGTTGAATCAATATTTTTCAGATGATGATGAGTATCAACTACGCTTGAATCCTCCTTTGCAGCATTGAGTTGCTGTGTAGTCCGCGGTTCTTAGCGGGTGGGTTCAGTTCAGAACAGGCTCGACGCTCACAACGTCGGGCCTGTTCGCTTTTCTAGCATTCACAATCATCATAGATCATCACTATAATATTTTTCAATAGTAGGGGCATTAATATACAGCAATTAATGCCCCTATAAAGAAAGAACGTCTCTGAATTTCATTCTACCAAATCATCCTCTCAGCAGCGACAAACTCGGGCTTCTCCCAACACAGTCCGATCTCCCGATCGTAGATATCCGGGTTGGCGAGCGCCCAGAACTGCCGATCCCAGCGTTCTGCGGCGATGGGTTGAATGGCGCCCGCCGTTTCCAATGCGCGGAATACCTTATCCGGCACCTGCACCAGATAACGTTGCAGCTTCCGGGCGATGGCGCCGCCGTGTTCAGCGTAGCGCAGGTCGTCCAGTAGACGCTCGGCGGTTGCGTCGTAAGGCACGATGACGGGGCATTGAACGTTCTCGATCATTCGGAACTTCGCCGCAAGGGTTTCCAACGGCAAGCTTTCAAGACAACTGTTTTTCAGCAAGCCCAGCAGGTTCTTTTTGTCCAGTGCTTCGTCTTGTTGCCAATACAGCCTGCGGAAATATGCTTCGATCGCTTCCGGGGAGAGCGGCGCGGCAGCCAGTGCGGGTTGGCGCAGGATTTCGCGCGCCGCTTGCGCGAACTGTTCGAGTTCTGGCGGCGGCGCCCAGTCCGGATTATCAGTGCGGAAGACCAGCATCTCGCTCTGTTCGGCGGGACGCCTGCCTTCGCGGTTGCAGCGTCCCGCCGCCTGGGCGATCGAGTCCAGACCGGCTTCGGCGCGCAATACGGTCATGAAATCGACATCGACGCCGGCTTCGATCAACGAGGTCGAAATCAGGCGGCAGGGTTGCCCGGCTTTGAGTTGCCGCCGGATGTCATCCAAGACTTCGCTGCGATGCTGCGCGCACATCCATGTCGTCAGATGCCGCGCTCCCGGCAAGTCGGCGATCATTTGATACAGATAGCGGGCATGGCGGCGGTTGTTGACGATGCATAGCACCTGTTCGCGTTGGCGTAGATGGGCTGCCAACGCTTCGTCGTCGAGTGTCCCGATATGGCGGGTGCGGACACGCTCGAATTGCCGGAACAGCGTTTCCAACGGCTCGGGGGCCAGCTCACGCATGTTTTCGAGGCCGCCGGGCAACTGGGGCGCGGATAATGCCGGCTGTGTCGCCGTGCATAGCACCAGCGAGCAACGATAATTGCGCGCCAGCTCGTCGATCGCGGCGACGCAAGGTTTCAACATTTTGATTGGAAGTGTCTGCGCCTCGTCCAGAATGACGACGCTGCCGGCGATGTTGTGCAATTTTCGGCACGATGACGGGCGGGCCGCGAACAAGCTTTCGAAGAACTGCACGGCAGTGGTGACGACGACGGGTGCGTCCCAGTTTTCCATTGCCAGTTTCAGTTTTTCCTTGGCTTGGTATTTGTCCGGATCCCGATCCGACGCCGGATCGACGGTGAATGCGCTGTGGTGTTCGAGGACGGCGATATCGCCGAGATCGCCGAGCGCCTGCCGGAACACGGCGGCGTTTTGTTCGACGATGCTGGTGAACGGAATCACGAAAATCACGCGGCGCAGGCCATGGGCGATGGCGTGGTCGAGCGCGAAGGCCAGTGAAGCCAGTGTCTTGCCGCCGCCGGTCGGGACGGTCAGCGAAAACAGGCCGGGGGCCGCCGCCGCACCGCCACGCACATGGTGCAGGATTTCGGCGCGGGTTCGATTGATGACGCGGTCCGGTGTGAATTTCTGCAAATAGGCATCCAGTCGCTGGCGCAAAGCGGCTAGATCAGGAAGAGGAGTGTCGCGGTGTCGAGGCCTGTTTTCGATGCGCTGGTAATAAGCTTCCGTATCGAGAAAATCGGCATCGACCAGTGTCGAAAACAGCATTCTGGCCAGGAATGCCAATTGGAAGGAGCCTCGCTCCTCGCTGTGCGGTTTGAACGTCGCGGGAGGGGCCAATTTTTCCGGCAACGCGATTTCGTGCTGCCAAATGGGATCGAGCTCGGGTAAGTGAGCCTTCAAGCGTTCATGCAGACAGGTGCGTTCTCCGTGGTCTTTCCCGTTGGCCAATCCCGCATGATGTCCGGCGATACCGTAGGCCAGCAGTCTTCCCAGTGGGCCATAACGATCGACAGCGATGCGCGCGCCCCAGCTTGCATGGTCTACGGCAGGACCGCCGTGCAGCCGTTTTAGGAAGGGCTGGGTGTATTTGCCCAGATCGTGCAACCGTCCGCCGGTTTCGCCGAGTTCTTTGGCGCCGAATACGGCAGCGAAATTTCCGGAACGCCGGCCGGTTCCGTTGAGATGATCGGGCAGACTTTGCCAATCGGAATGATCAGGGTTGTTTCCGCTATGCGCGAAATAGGCGGAAAGCCTGGGAGGCATGTTTCGAGAATCAGCGTTGCGATCGCCTTGAGATGTCATCGGTCTTCCGTTGAGAAATGGATGGAAATATCAATTTCGATCATCTTCATAGATGCTTGTCTCATGAATTGAGACTGGAAGCAATTACACGCTGTGATGTAATTTCTTTTTTGTTTGGGTATGAAGATGGCTTTGTGCGTTCGGCAGTATGAACAGCATGCATTGCGCATTCGGATGGGTATATCTATGAGATGAGTCACTGAATGACGGAACCGGCTCCCGCCGATCCCGTCAAACTTCTCGTTAATCCCCCAACGCTACTGCCGTCTCGCCCTCGTAGCGGCCATCGGGCCCGAATCGTCTTTCGATGATGTACCCACTATCGGCGTAATCGATCGCGATCACGGTGCTGGCGCGGGTTCCGTAGAGATCTCCGCAGATGAAAGCCGAAGACAGCCAGCGTTCTTTTTCCAGCTCTATCCCAGTGTCGGGTAATTGCTCGTCCGGGGCCGGCCGGGTATCGGCCAGCGCGTCGAACAATGGCGCGAAATCCTGTTCGCCGCCGTCGGCGCACCAAGCGTGCAATCGTTGCGACAGTTTTTGCGTTTTCGGCCAGGGAGTATCGAAATCGGCATTGGACAGGCCATGAATGCCGGGAAGGATCGTTCGCGAGTGCGCATCGGGACGGTTGCCCAGGTACAAGGCTTCGTCCGCGTCGAACAGCAACAGGTTGAAAGGCCGGTATTCTCTGGCCGATGCCTGCCGCTTGCGTGCATGAGCCGCCACATTATCTTCCGCGCCGAGGAAGTCGCGGACCAGCCCGCCGCGCGACATGCCGTCCTGCGGGTCGCGCGGGTTGCGCACATTGGTCACGCCGGAACAGCGCCCGTTCTTGCCGACGCCCAGCCAAGTACCGCCGGCATTCAGATCGCGGCCGGCGACGATCGGAGCGTCCGTCCAATGCGCCAGCGGCGCGCTGGGCCGGGCGTGGAATTCGTCGCGGTTACCGACCAGTAATAGCCGCCAGCGCGGATGCGCTTTCCAGGCGAATGCGATCAGGCACATGGTTCCTCCCGGGAAACGGAGGATTAGAGATCCTATCCGCGGCAGCGTCAACCGGCGGCGAGAGGACATATCTGAAGCGAAAAAATGAAGTGGCGCGCCTGGAGGGATTCGAACCCCCGACCAACGGCTTCGGAAGCCGCTACTCTATCCGGCTGAGCTACAGGCGCGTTGCCGATTCGCCATTTTGGCGGATCGCTACGGTGTCACTGCCCGAATCCGGCCTAGGGCCGGGCGGGGCAGGAGGAGCATTCTAGCCTAAACTAAACGTTCCGCGTGGAAATCGCCGTGATCCCGATGGCGAACCCCACATGATGACCCTCTCCCGATGCTATGAATTTCCGACACAGCAAGACGTCATCCGTATTTTTCTCGCCGCAGCGGCGCGAGCAGATCGGTCATTATTGGCGGTTGACGCGCAGTCACCGTCCGATCGGCATTCTGTTGCTGCTGTGGCCGACGTGGTGGGCCTTGTGGCTGGCGGCCGATGGCGTTCCGCCATTGTGGACGTTGTTCGTGTTCACCGCAGGCGTTTGGCTGACGCGCGCGGCCGGCTGCATCATCAACGACTATGCTGACCGTTGGCTGGATCCGCATGTCGAGCGGACGCGCGATCGTCCGTTGGCCACGGGTGCGGTCAGTACGCGCGGAGCATTGACCCTGTTTGCGGTATTGATGCTGATCGCGTTTGCGCTGGTACTGACGATGAACAAGCTGACCATCGGCCTGAGCTTCGTCGGCTTGTTTCTGGCGGCTACCTATCCGTACTTGAAACGGCATACCTATCTGCCCCAGGTCTATCTGGGCATGTCCTTTGGCTGGTCGATTCCGATGGCGTTCGCGGCCGTGCAGGGCGAGGTGCCGCCATTGGGATGGCTGCTGTTCTGCGTCAATATCCTGTGGTCCACCGCATATGACACTTGGTATGCGATGGTCGATCGCGACGATGACATCCGCGCCGGAGCCAAGTCCACGGCGATTTTGTTCGGCAATATGGATCTGATCATTCAAAGCGTGCTGTATATCATGATGATATTGGCGCTGGTGCTGGTCGGTAGGCAGGCGCAGATGGGGTTTATCTACGGCGCTGGTTTGATCGTGGCGGTGTTGCTGATCGCTTACGAGTTCTTCATTGCCCGTCAGCGCGAGCGCGAACCGTGTTTCCGCGCGTTCCTGCACAATAATTGGGTCGGTGTCGCGATCTTTCTTGGTATCGCGCTGGATTATGTATTTAGATCGTAATGATCGGGAAAAAAGTATGCGGCTGTCGGCCGCTCTACGCGTCATTGGTCGATTGTGCCCGTGCCCGTCACGGCTGTTTTCTGTAAATCGTTCAAAAATCCGATACGGCCGTATTTTCGATTCGTAGATGACGGGCATGCATAGCCGTGCCATTTCATCAGTGGTTGTGAATACTGCGGGTTTGCCGGCCAGCCGTTCGTGAGGGAAGCGGCCG
The DNA here is from genome assembly GCA_031285265.1 of Lysobacteraceae bacterium. Classification (GTDB taxonomy): domain Bacteria; phylum Pseudomonadota; class Gammaproteobacteria; order Xanthomonadales; family Xanthomonadaceae; genus JAITWM01. The sequence goes on along the minus strand of JAITWM010000077.1, from coordinate 4,139 downwards.
GCTCAGCCGAGTGATCGAAAGGGCGCCGCTTTGCGGGATAGATATCGTTCCTGCGTCGATAGCGTCGCGGCATCGGTATGATGGTGAAAACCGCCGTCCGCCTGGCGCAACGCCGGCTCAGCGTTGGCGGCGGTCCAGCCAGACTTCCAGGCCTTGTGCGTTGAGTTCGATATCCATGTGCAGCAAGTCGAGGATGTCTTCGTCGCTGAGAGGGCAGCGGTGCGCGCGGGCGCGATGCAGGTAGTAGTCGCTCAGGGCGACGATCAGATCCTGATGGCGTTCGGGTTTGCCATCGCTGGCGCGTGCGACTTCCACCATCACGTCGATCTGTTCGACCAGGTCGCGACCGAGCTTGGCCGGGTCGCTCACGGTGCCGTAATGCGTCAGATGCATCTTTTCCGGTTGCCGTGCCAACAGTTTGCCGATCGATGCCTTCAGCGCGTCCGGTTCGAATTGGACCGGCGACGACGATGGCAGGATGAAAGCGCCGCGGCTGCTGTCCATCTGGCGGTAGGAAAGACCGAACGTATCGCCGCTGAACCAACTGCGGCTGCGTTCGTCCCAGATGCACATATGGTGGCGCGCATGGCCGGGCGTGTCGATGCACAGCAATGGCCGCCCAGCCAATTCGGCGACATGTCCGTCTTCGGCGACGACGACGCGCTCCTCGGGTATCGGTACGATTTCGCCGTACAGTCGAGCGAATTCCTTCTCGCCGTAGACTGCGATCGATCCGGCGACCAGTTTCGCCGGATCGATCATATGCGCCGCGCCGCGCGGATGGATCAGCAAGCGCGCGTTCGGCAATCGCCGCATCAATCCGCCCGCTCCTCCGGCATGGTCCAGATGCACGTGCGTTGGAATCACCCAGTCCACGTCCTCGGCGGCGAGTCCGGCTTGATCGAGCGCTGCCAGCAAGCGTGGTATCGAATGATTCGTTCCACAATCGATAAATGCACCACGTCCTTGCTCAACCAATAGATAAGCGGCGTCGTAATCCGGACGTACATAGCCCGTATCGATCGTGTAGATAGCGTGTTCAGTCATTGAAGATTTGCCGGATGATGTTGTTTCGTTAGGGATTAATGCTAACGGTGATGGGTGAAATGCACGATCCGGCTTTGGTCGCAGATCGATAGCCAAAACGTATCGTTCGACGATGTCATCGGGCAATCCTTCCATGCGGCAATATGCCGTATATGCGGTGTGGTTTTTGCGATGTGCAATCAGTCGTCGTGCAATTGCACTAGGGCTTCATTGATCGCCGCCAGTGTCGCATCGCCCATTGATCCGACTGCCTCGCCGTTCAAGCACAGCATCCCTTCCGTATCCATTTCCAATACCGTGCCGGTCTGCTTGAGTCGTGCGATCCATTGCCCGGCTTCTCGCGGTGATGCGTGGCCCGGGCTTTGTATCAGGACTTTGCCTTCTCCATCGATCAGCTTGAAGTAGAACCGGCCATCGGATTCGCGATACTGTTTGAAGCTCGGAGGTTTACTGATCGATACGGTGGCATTGCTGCTCAGTGTTATTTCAGCGGGAGCTAGACCTGCATCAATGATGATCGGTGGTGGTGGTAGTGTCCGGAAGTCGCTTAAACCGACTGCTGCCTTCAGTTCCTCCAGCAAAGGGGCCGCTTCTGCGCGCGCTTTGCGCGCGCCTTCGCGCAGAATGTCTTCCAACTCGCCGGGGCGCTGCAACAGGCGCAGGTAGCTTTCGCGCATCGGCGCTACTGTTGTTTCGATCAGATCGAACAATTGCCGTTTGGCTTCGCTCCACGAGATTCCGCCAGCAAATGCCTGACGCATCGCCGCGGTCTGCGTATCGCTGGCGAAGGCGCGATAGATCTGAAATAGGTGCGAGTCGTTGGCGTCCTTCGGTTCGCCCGGTGCGCGCGAGTCGGTGACGATCGACATGATGCGTTTGCGCATCTCGTTCGTCGGCAGGAACAACGGGATGGTGTTGTTGTAGCTTTTGGACATCTTGCGGCCATCCAGTCCGGGTAGCGTCGCGACGTGTTCGTCGACCTGCGCTTCCGGCAGCATCAGTGGCTCGCCGGTCTTTCCGGTGAGCTGGCGCCAGGCGTCGCCGTAGATGTGGTTGAAGCGCTGGCCGATATCGCGAGCCATTTCCAGGTGCTGAACTTGGTCGCGCCCGACCGGTACCCGGTGTGCATTGAAGGCCAGGATGTCGGCCGCCATCAACACGGGATACATGTATAGTCCGGCGGTCACTCCGGCATCCGGGTCTTCGCCGATCTCATTGTTCTTGTCCACGGCCGCCTTGTAGGCATGTGCGCGGTTCAGCAACCCTTTTCCGGTCACGCAGGTCAGCAGCCAGGTCAGTTGCGGGATTTCGGCGATGTCCGATTGCCGGTAGAAGGTGACCCGTGCTGGGTCCAGTCCGCAAGCCAGCCATGCCGCCGCCAATTCCTGCCGCGACTGCGCGACCCGCACTGGGTCGTCGGCCTTGATCAGGGCGTGGTAGTCGGCGAGGAAATAAAAGCTTTCCACGTCGGAGTTTTTGCTGGCCGTGATGGCTGGCCGGATCGCTCCGGCATAGTTGCCCAAATGCGGCGTGCCGGTGGTGGTGATACCTGTCAGGACACGGATGCTCATGATGTCTTTCGATTGCCTAAACCGCGCCATTCTAACGAACTACAGGGTGGACTAACCCCGCGTCTGTGTTTCGTTCGTTTCTCCATTCGCATACCGTTGGAGAAATCTCATGTTTCGAATCCTTTTGATTCTGGCTGCTGCCGCGCTTTCCGGTCTTGGTCTGCCGGCGTTGGCCGGTCCATTGGTCGATGTATCGGTGATCGATCGCGATAATGGGCAATGGTTGTCCCAATATCGTTACCGTGGCGATACGTGGGTGGCGGGGATTCCCGGGCACCGTTATCAGGTGCGTCTGACCAATACGACCGGCGAACGCGTATTGGTGGTGTTGTCGGTCGATGGCGTCAATGCCGTCAGCGGCGAAACCGCGGCCCCGTCGCAAGCGGGCTATGTGCTCGACCCATGGGAGAGTGCGGAGATTTCCGGTTGGCGCAAGTCGCTGAACGACATAGCGCAGTTCGTCTTTACCGATATCGGTGACAGCTATGCGGCGCGTACCGGCCGGCCGCGCAATGTCGGCGTCATCGGTATTGCCGTATTTCAGGAGCGCCAGCCTTACTACAGTCCGCCCAGATCCTATTCGCCGTCCAGTGCGCGTGAGGAGATGTCGCGTCAGGCCGAAGCTGTCGACGGAGCGAGAAGCGCATCGGATGTCAGCGCGATCGCGAAGCCGGCTCCCCCTGCTCCTTCAGCCGACCGGCAGCGGATCGGGACCGGTCATGGCGCGCGCGAATGGTCGCGTGTCGAGCAGACACAGTTCGTGCGCGCCACGCACAATCCGGCGCAGGTCACGGAACTGCGCTATGACACGGCACAGCGGTTGACGGCATTGGGCGTGATCCCGCAACCGCCCCGTCATCCACAGCCTCCCGTCCGTCCCAGCGCATTTCCGAATGGGTTCGTTCCGGACCCGCCGCGCAACCGTTGAGGCCGGCAGCGAGTACCGGCTTCCGTGTAGGTTTCGGTCCGTCATCCGGTATCGAAGCGATCATCGGACAGAAAACAGGCTGGATAAATCCAGCCTGTTTTCAATATGCGTGTGCCGATGTCACTTGCCTTTGGCGGCCCCCTGAATTTCCTGGCCGGCACGCTCGACATCTTTTCCTGCGCCTGCAATCGTATTGCACGCGGACAACAGGCTGACCGATGTCAGTGACAACAACAGCAAGGCGATGACGCGTTTCATGGCGTGAATTCTCTCTGGGATGTTTGGTGGATACCGGCTCCGCAGTATAGATAGGTGTTTGTATATCAGGCATCAACATCTATTCGGTGCGCCTAGCGTTCATTCAGCGGACGCGCCCAGTGGCGATAGCTGAGCCGAGTTTTTTCACGGATCTGCCGGTATGTATCCGTTTTCGAACCGTTATCGAAATGCGCGACGAGCTCTTTCCAGTTCCAGTCGACATTTTGTACACGCGTACGCACTGATCAATACGCATGGCTGGTTTCCAGCGGACGTCTACTTCGCCGCGATGTTGGCCAAGACATTGGGCATTTCCTATCGCGAGGTAGTGCGTA
>JAITWM010000035.1 GCA_031285265.1 Lysobacteraceae bacterium | reverse complement strand
CCTGGCGATTCCGAAACAGCTCCGCCAGCGCAGACACAAAAAAATCCAAAAACCAAAAAGGAGGTGCTTCCAAACCCTGATCTGATACCTTCATCCAACCTAAACCGGTGGGTCAAATTCCAATCAAAACCCCGGGGCAGTTTTAAGTGGAAATCAACAATCTAAGTGCAGATTCGATCGTATCGATCTTGGTGGAGTGCCTAGGATCGATGAGACGGTTAACCGTCTATGGCCGTCCAGACGCGCTGGTCAGTTGACACCATATTTGCGGTTTAGTTCTCTTTCTTTGTCATCCGGGCACCTCCCCAGCATGGCTCGTCCTCGCTTTATGAGCGACTCCATCTCCACGATTGAGCTTTCATTCATGTCGTCGTCACCCGCTGCAGTGGCCAGCAACGTCGTTAAGCGGTTGCACTCGTGCTTGCTCATGGCTGGTCTTCCGCCCATGCACGCCGCGACTTCCTGCTGCTGGCTAATTGGCAGTGAGGAATCGGTGGATCGCCCCCCCGAAACCTGAGCGGAAAACCTGCTGCGGAGCAGATCGACGTTCGTACGTAGCTCCGGATATAGCTGTGCGCACGCTTCCGGCTCGGCAAACATCAGGTACAGCATCATGGCCGACGCAACGGGGCTGTCTTCATCGTCAGCCTGATCCGCCGATGAGACATTGGCCGAAAACAGCATGCCAATTACAAGGAACATCACCAAACAACTACTTTTCATCAGAGTATCCGCACGAGCTGATCATGATTGAAATTATATGTGCAAATTCGCCAGTAGGTTAAGGATTGTTAGCTTCGAACCGGATTCGAAGCCGAACATCATATCCTTCCTGATATGGGTATTCCATCTATCAGAAACCTAAGTAAAATTAGATGTCCCCACCTATGCTTATCAATGACTTATGCGTGTGGATTTGGTAATTTTTCATCGAGTAATTTATTGATATTAGTACACAATATGCCGCACTTTTAATCCGCTGGTCGCTGGTTCGATTCCAGCACGACCCACTATATTTTTCAATAAATCAAGAGCTTTTTTACAACAGTATTACGCTCCGCAATTTTCTTACCGCTCTGCAATTATTTCGTAGGAGTGGTCTTCGCTCCTTTGCGCTTGCGGACATAGTGCTCCGTCATGACGATTGATGCGTGTCCCAATTGTTGTTGTGTAATGCTCCACTAAAAACCTACTCACGTCATATTCTACGGAGCTGACGATGAGCATGAAGATGGAAGAAGAGATCAAACGGTGGATGGCCCGCCGCAAAAGAAAGGACTTATCTCTGCGCCAGGACTGGACCGGCCCGATCCGCCGGAGGCGGGAAGACATCCGGATACGCGGTGCTCGGCTGCCCGATCATAGTCAGGAAATATTCGTGAACCGACGTATTTTCCGTCAGTTCCGGATGGAACGCGGTGGTCAGGATATGACGTTGCTTCGCTGCGACGATCCGGCCATCGACCGTGGCGAGGATTTCCGCATCTCCCCAGATACTCTCGATATAGGGCGCGCGGATGAAAACCATGGGGATGTCGCCGATACCGGCGAACGGCGCTACGGCGCCGAAGCTCCCGAGCTGACGCCCGTAGGCATTGCGCCGGACACGCGCGTCCATGGCGGCGATGTACGAAATATCCGAACCGTCGACTTCCTTCGCCAGCAGGATCATTCCGGCGCAAGTGCCGAAGACCGGGAGACCGGCATGGATGGCCTGCCGCAGCGGTTGCAACAAACCGAGATTCTCCATCAATTTGCCGATGACCGTGCTTTCTCCGCCCGGCAGGACGATGCCATCAAGATCGTCCGTGAAGTCGGAAAGCTGCCGTATCTCCCGGCCCTGAACGCCGAGCCGGCGCAGAGCCTTGAGATGCTCCGCGAACGCGCCTTGCAGCGCCAGCACTCCGATCTTCATCCGGCGCCTCCCTATTTGCCGCGTTCGGCCATGAGCAGTTGGATTTCGGATTCGTTGATGCCGACCATGGCTTCGCCCAAATCCTCCGAAAGCTCGGCGATCATTTTCGCATCGGTATAGTTGGTCACGGCCTTGACGATGGCGGCAGCGCGCTTGGCCGGATTGCCGGACTTGAAAATGCCGGAACCCACGAAAACGCCTTCCGCGCCCAGTTGCATCATCAGCGCGGCATCGGCCGGGGTGGCGATGCCGCCGGCGGCGAAGTTGACGACGGGCAGACGACCGGTCTCCGCCACCTTCTCGACCAGCGGATAGGGCGCGGCCAGTTGTTTCGCCGCTTCATAGAGTTCGTCCGCCGTCTTCGATTGCAGGATGCGGATTTCGCCTGCGATCTTGCGCATGTGCCGCACGGCCTGCACCACGTCGCCGGTGCCGGGTTCACCCTTGGTGCGGATCATCGCCGCCCCTTCGGTGATGCGGCGGAGCGCTTCGCCAAGGTCTTTCGCACCACAGACGAAGGGCGCCCGGAAACGCGTCTTATCGATGTGATGCACATCGTCGGCGGGGGAGAGCACTTCGCTCTCGTCGATGTAGTCGATCTCGATCGCTTCCAATATCTGCGCCTCGACGAAATGGCCGATACGCACCTTGGCCATGACCGGGATGGAAACGGCCTGCTGGATACCTTTGATCATCTTCGGATCGCTCATGCGGGAAACACCGCCCACCGCCCGGATGTCGGCGGGTATCCGCTCCAGCGCCATGACAGCGCAAGCTCCCGCGTCCTCGGCGATCTTCGCCTGATCGGGCGTGGAGACATCCATGATGACTCCGCCCTTGAGCATCTGCGCAAGGTTCTTGTTCAGTTCGTATCGGTCTTCGGTCATCGATCGTGCCTCGTAGTGACGTTTCCGGAGCGCATTTGACAATGCGCGCAATACGGAGGCATTTTGAGCAGAACTGATCTGCTTACAACAACCAGTTTTTACATATTTCAAGGCACCAGATTACAGCCATGATCACCGTGACCCTCGATGAGGACAGCCGCCAGCCTCTATACGAACAACTTTACCGGCATATCAGGAACGCCATCGAAACGGGCACAATCGAAACGGGCGCGAAGCTGCCGTCCAAACGGAAAATGGCCGACCATCTGCGGGTGAGCCTGCGCACCGTCGAAAACGCCTATGCCCAACTGACGGTCGAAGGCTATGTGGAAGCTGTCGAAAAGAAGGCTTACTTCGTGCGCCAAGTGGGCCATGTCCCGCACGATCGCCCGGTTACGGCTTCGGAGAACGGGCAAGACCAGAGCCGGAACGACGCCGATGATCTTCTGTTCGATCTGAAAACCAACAAGCTTTCCATGGGAGACTTTCCGTTTTCCGTCTGGACGCGCCTGATGCGCGAGAGCTTGCGCAACAGGGATACGAGTTGGCTCGAACCCTCGCATCCGCAGGGCAACAGGGGATTGCGGCAGGAGGTCGTGAATTACCTGCGTCAGTTCCGCAGCATGGACGTCTCCGCCGATCAGGTGGTACTCGGCGCAGGTTCGGAATATCTGTTCGGGCTTCTCACGGAACTGTTGCCGGAAGGCCGCTTCGCGCTGGAGGACCCGAATTACCACAAGCCGGCAAAAATCCTGCAAAGCCGGGGAATACCATCCGAAGCGATTGCGATAGACGACGAGGGCATCCGCATCGACGGTTTGAAGGCGTCTTCGGCGTCGGTCGTCCTGACGGCCCCTTCGCATCACTTCCCGTTGGGGACGGTGATGAGCGTCAACCGCCGGATGCAACTGCTGCAATGGGCATCATCCGCCGAGGGCAGGTATCTGATCGAGGACGATTACGACAGCGAATTCCGGTTCGCGCTAAAGCCGGTGCCATCGCTGCACAGTCTCGACCGGAACGGCAAGGTCATCTATATGAACACGTTCACTCGCACGCTGGCCCCTTCCTTGCGCATCGCTTATATCGTGTTGCCGCCACAGCTTCTGGAGCGGTACCGCGAAAAGCTGATGTTCTATGCCTGTACCGTTTCCGAATTCGAACAGATGACCCTGCGCGGTTTCCTCGGCGGCGGCTATTACGAGCGGCACTTGAACCG
>JAITWM010000014.1 GCA_031285265.1 Lysobacteraceae bacterium | reverse complement strand
ACTGTGCTGTCATCGTCGTATAAAGCACGATGATTACCGACGAAGCTTGAGATACTACGGCTCCGTAAAGTACCGATGATGACGCAATCAAAAACAATGTCGTATTTCTGATGCAGCGGCTATGAATTGTCATCGAGGAACCGTTCCGCATCCAGCGCCGCCATGCAACCGAACCCGGCCGAGGTAATGGCTTGACGATAATGCTGGTCGGCCACGTCACCGGCAGCGAAGACGCCGGTAATGGAGGTCTGCGTCGCGCCGCCGGCAAGGCCGGAACGGATTTTGAGATATCCGTTATCCATGTCAAGCTGACCTTCAAACAAGCCAGTATTCGGACGGTGACCGATGGCGACGAAAAAGCCATGCACATCGATTCGTTGTTCGCTATCGTCTTGAACGGACTTCAACCTCAAACCAGTGACGCCGGTATCGTTGCCAAGCACCTCTTCGACGGTGTGGTGCCAGATCGGTTGGATTTTGCCTTCTTCGATGCGGGCCCATAGCTTGTTCTGCAGGATTTTTTCAGCGCGCATCGTATCGCGGCGATGCACCAGGTAGACCTTACGAGCAATATTTGACAAATATAGCGTCTCTTCCACTGCGGCATTGCCACCGCCGACCACTGCAACATCTTGATCTTTATAGAAGAAACCGTCGCAAGTTGCACAAGCCGATACGCCCCTGCCTCTGAACGTTTCCTCGGAAGGAAGGCCTAAGTATTTAGCCGTGGCGCCGGTAGCAATGATCAAAGCATCGCAGGTGTATTCGCCGCTATCGCCAAGCAATTTAAAAGGGCGTTTCGATAGATCGGTCATATGAATTTGATCAAAAATGACTTCCGTTTCGAACCGCTCAGCATGTGCTTGCATGCGTGCCATCAGATCCGGCCCCATGACTCCCTCGGTGTCGCCTGGCCAATTGTCCACTTCGGTGGTGGTCATCAGTTGTCCACCCTGTTGCAGTCCGGTAATCACGACGGGCTGGAGATTGGCGCGAGCGGCATATACTGCAGCAGTCCAGCCGGCGGGGCCGGAACCGAGAATCAGTAAACGGCAATGTTTGGGGGCAGTCATGGGCGTGTGAGAAGGTTCATGAAGTGACGAGGATGGAAGTGTCGCATAGCTTGGATACGATTTTCGAAGAGTGCGGGTGGGGGAGAGGTGAATCAAGAGAACGGAAAAGCCCTGGCTTCCATAGAGTATGACCTGATGTTTCAGTGTATCCAGCATCGTGCGAACATGTCTGTCAATGAAGATGCATACCTGTGTTTGTTCGTTTAAGATCAATGGGTAAAGGGATATTCCTGATCGTATTCAGAAGGTTTCATTAACGGTGGCAAAAGAAGTCCCAACCCGCAGTCGATCTTCACGTCGCGATGCCGCTACTCGTGAAGTGGCGGCAATCAATCCGCGTCGACAGCGAATGTGGCGGGATATCACGTTGATCGTGATCACGCCGCTGTTACTGTATCTGCTCGTCAGTCTATTAACTCATTCGGCCAATGATCCGGGGTGGGCAAGGAGCGGTAGCCTGACGGTGCCGATTCACAATATGGGAGGGTGGATCGGTGCCTGGTTGGCAGATGTGTTGTTACAGCTATGCGGTTATTCGGCGTATCTGATTCCTTTCATACTGGGCATGGTTGCTTGGATGGCCTTGCTTGGCGTGGGCGAAGAGGATGATTTGGGACCTGCTTTACGACTGACCGGAATGGTTGGGTTGTTGGTCGCATCGGCGGGGCTATGCGCGTTCCGGATTCCCTATCCCGTGGATTTCGGGGAGTCTGGGGGCGGTATTTTGGGTCAGTCGATAGGCAATTTCCTGCAGCGCGGTTTCGGCTTCCTCGGTGCGAATCTGTTTTTGATGGTGCTGTGGCTGATTTCGATGACGCTGGCAACGGGATTGTCATGGTTCGCGGTCATGGAGCGTATCGGTGGCTGGGCGTTGGCCGCACCGGAATGGGTGAGGCACCGGGTGCAGACGATCCGCGCATGGCAGCAGGCACGATCAATGCGCGAGGAGCGTGAAGTAGTCCGAAAAACAGATGCAGTGCGCCGCGCCAAGCGCGAACCGGTCAAGATACAGCCGCCTTCGGTGGCAGTGATCGAAAAAAGCGAGCGCGCCAAACGCGAATTGCAGATTCCGTTGTTTCAAGGAATGGGCGATGGTTCCAATCTGCCGCCATTGGCGTTATTGGATGATCCCAAGCCACAGCCCAAGAGTTATTCGGAAGAAACCCTGGAAACTCTCTCACGGCAAATCGAGTTCAAACTGCGCGATTTCCGCATTGAAGCACAAGTGGTCGGAGCGTATCCGGGGCCGGTAATCACGCGTTTCGAGCTTGAGCCTGCACCCGGTATCAAAGTCAGCCAGATATCTTCGCTGGACAAGGATTTGGCACGTGGATTGTCGGTGAAATCGGTGCGTGTGGTCGAGGTAATTCCGGGCAAGACCGTGATCGGACTGGAGATTCCCAATACCAGCCGTGAAATGATTTATCTCAGCGAGCTATTGCGCTCAAAGGAATACGACAAGGCAGCCAGTCCATTGACGCTGGCGTTGGGCAAGGACATCGCCGGTCGCCCGAGCGTCGCCGATCTGAGCAGGATGCCGCATTTGCTGGTAGCCGGTACGACCGGATCGGGCAAGTCGGTAGCGGTCAATGCGATGGTATTGAGTCTGTTGTACAAGGCCACGCCAGCCGAAGTACGGATGCTGATGATTGATCCGAAAATGCTGGAGCTGTCCGTTTATCAGGACATTCCGCACTTGTTGGCACCAGTGGTGACGGATATGAAGGAGGCGGCCAATGGATTGCGTTGGTGCGTCGGCGAAATGGAGCGACGCTATAAATTGATGAGCCTGATTGGCGTACGCAATCTGTCCGGCTTCAACAAAAAGGTGCGGGAAGCTCAGGATTCCGGACAGCCGTTGATGGATCCGATGTTCAAACCGAATCCGGAACTGGACGAAGTGCCGCGTCCTCTGGAGCCGCTGCCGTACATTGTGGTCTTCATCGACGAATTCGCCGACATGATGATGATCGTCGGCAAGAAGGTCGAGGAATTGATCGCCAGACTGGCGCAGAAAGCGCGCGCCGCCGGGATCCACTTGATCTTGGCGACACAGCGGCCTTCGGTGGACGTGATAACCGGATTGATCAAGGCCAATATCCCCACGCGAATCGCGTTCCAAGTATCAAGCAAGATCGATTCGCGAACGATTTTGGATCAGTCCGGTGCAGAAACGCTGCTCGGTGCCGGGGACATGCTCTATCTTCCGCCGGGGACGGCGATGCCCGACCGCGTACACGGCGCTTTCGTCAGCGATGACGAAGTACACCGCGTGGTCAATTACCTCAAGACGGGAAGCCAAGCCGATTACATCGAAGGCGTATTGGAAGACACGCAGACATTGAGCGACGGCGCAATGATCGGGCCGACCGGATTGCCCGAGCCGGGGTCCAATGGCGATGAGTCTGATCCGTTATATGATCAAGCGGTACGGATCGTGACTGAAACCCGGCGCGCCTCGATTTCAGGCGTTCAACGCCGCCTGAAGATCGGCTATAACCGCGCTGCACGATTGGTGGAAGCGATGGAAGCTGCAGGTGTGGTCAGTCCACCGGAACATAACGGCGACCGTACCGTATTGGCGCCACCGCCGCCACGTTGACGATCAATCAACCCATTAGGAGATATATCCGTGCGACAGTGGATCATTTACGGATTCATCGGCATCTTCGGCGTCTTCTTCGCCTTTTTTACTCATGCACAACCGGTTCTCACCGTTTCGGGCGTGAAACCGGCAGCGAGTGCCGACGCTGAAAGTCCGGAGGAAGTCAGTCACCATTTCAGCTTCATGCGTTACCGCAGCGACTATGTGGTGAATGCCGATGCGACCAACGCTGTAACCAACGAATACGAGATTCTGATCAACACCCAGAGCGGGGTCGATCAGTTCAGCCAGGTCCGTCTCGGATACAGCGAAAAAATGGAAACGCTTGAGGTATTGGAAGCCTATACCTTGACCGCCGATGGCCAACGTCGCGATGTCCCGGAAGACAAGATCTATATCCAGGAAAGTTATTCCAGTGCGGCTGCCGCGATGTATGCTGATCGCAAGGTGAAAGTGATCGTGTTTCCCAATCTGGCGCCGGGAAGCCGATTGATATATCGCGTGCACCGGCAACAAACGACCCCGTATTTTCCGGGGTATTTCGGGTTATGGGAAACATTCAGCGTGTTTTTGGCCTATGAGGATGCACGTGTGACATTGCAGGCGCCCGCCGATCTGCCAATGCACGTGTACAGTCGCGGGGTACAGGGTGGCGACCGGCCTCGGCTGAGTCAGGGTGCTGCTGTATGGGAGTGGCGCTATCGCCGGAGTACGCCGATGCCGCATCAAAATTGGGTCGCGGCCTCCTGGGAATTCAGCCCCATCATCATGGCCAGTACCTATGCCAGTTATTCGGAGATCGGCCTGGCTTATCAGCACAAAGCGGCCGAAGCGGCGGAAGTCAGCGCAAAGATCCGCGCCAAGGCCGATGAGATCACCGCCGGCATTGACGATCGCCGCGAGCAGGCGGCGGCACTGTATCGCTGGGTAGCGAAAAATATCCGGTATGTGGCGGTCTATTTGGGCAATGGCGGATTAGAGCCCAATTCCGCCGACAGCATCCTCGACAATCAATATGGCGATTGCAAGGACCATGTCGTGATTCTGGAAGCATTGCTAGCAGCCAAAGGTATCGCCAGTACACCGGCACTGGTCGGTGCGGGAGGAGGACCGACCCTGCCGAAAGTCGCTGTTCTGGGGCGTTTCAACCATGTGATCACTTACGTGCCGGAATTCGACTTGTATCTGGACTCGACCGAGCCCTTCGCTCGATTTGGACAATTGCCCGCCGCCAATCTTGGCTCGCCCGTCGTGCATACGGTCGATGGAGTGCTTGCCCGTACCCGTCCGGACACCGCCGAGACCAATCGCGAGCTGGTCGTCAGCCAATTTAATTTCGAGCGTAATGGCGACGTCTCCGGAAAGACCCAATTGGACAATGGCGAAGCCGGCGAGATTGCGCAACGTTACGCTTTCTCCCAGATCAACGCGCAAAATCGCGCACGCATCGAAGAAATAATCCTCACGGCATCGGGTTTCAACGGCAGCGGGAAATTGGTGGTGGATGGCGATCCGCACGATTTGCAGCGCCCGTTCAGGCTTTCCTATCGTTTCCAGGCAAAGGATTACGTCGATTTCGATGTGGTCGGCGGTATGACCTTGCCCGATACTCCCGGCGCC
>JAITWM010000002.1 GCA_031285265.1 Lysobacteraceae bacterium | reverse complement strand
AGATTTGGAATCCGTACCCCCTCGCCAGCGACGCAGGATTCGTTGAAAGAATAGATTATTGGGAACCTGCAATACGGTCTCCGTGTCCATCCCATCTTTTGCGGGTTCTTGCAGTGTGGAGTAAATGAGATTGATGTCGATGATCTTGCCTTTGAGCCCTGGTTTTTCTCCATTTTCCAGTATTTCCACATAGTCGTTAATCCGAAATGGGCGAGTGGTGAAAATGAGCAACGTACAGAAAATATTGGATAGGACACTCCACGCCGCGAAAAAGGCTACCGCTGCAACGGCGGCAAATCCGGTAAACGCAGTCCATAGCACAGTTCCGGATACTCCCAGGCGTTCCAGAATCAACAGCAGTGCGCCGGAATAGATCAAGAAGCTGGTTATCCTTCTGATTCCCATCATCATTTCCGATGGGAGGCTGTAGCGATCTTCCACGCGCCGAAACAGGCGTCGCAACATGGCATGTAGTACGCTGACGATCAGCTGGATCAACAACACCTGCCCCGTGGGCACAATGATATTTAGCCATTCTTGTGTCCATGATGGGATTTGTTCTTTCATTGTTCTGTCGATGCTCGATATGGTTCAGGTGGGCCGTTGCTTTTCGGCCACTTGCGAAACAAGGGCATTACGATAATTGCTGGTTCGTCATTCTATTCAATAATGAATAGGGACGAGAAGATGTAATGATCCGGCGAAACGTGTTCACCTTAGGCGGCTATTGACTGTGTGAAACATGATAGGGAGCTTCCATGGCGATAGTGGAGAGCAGTGGCAGAGCACAATGTGGGTTTGCGATCTTGTGATCGGGACGACTCTCAGCCGAAAGTGTCGCGTACTCATGTACGGATGCTCGTCGTGCTTCGGTATCTTAGCGGACGTATAATCGATCCCCTTTCAGTGCGTAGCGTTCAGACGCCGCGTGATGTTTGTGGATTCGCCGGATTGCCGAGGAGAGATCAGAAGAAATGAATGAGATACAAAAGATCCGCTTTTTCAGCGGGGAAAATATTCCGCTTGAAATGCATAAGGTACGGGTAGTGCAGAAGCTGCATTTGCCTCCCGTCGAAGAAAGATTGCAGGCGATCCGGCGCGCAGGATTCAATACCTTTCTGCTGAATACGAGAGAGGTCTATCTGGACATGCTCACCGACAGCGGTACCAATGCGATGAGCGATGCGCAGATGGGCGCGATGATGCAGGCTGACGATGCTTATGCCGGGTCGCAGAGTTTCGAGCGGATGAGTACTGCGATTGGCGAGGTATTCGGCAAGCGTTATATCCTGCCTGTGCATCAGGGGCGGGCTGCGGAAAATATCATCTTTCAGAGCTTTGTCAAAACCGGCGACATTGTGCCGATGAACTATCATTTCACGACGACGTTGGCGCATATCCAGATCAATGGCGGAAAAGTGGTCGAATTGCTGGCCGATGATGCCTTGAAGATCAAGAGTGACAACCCTTTCAAAGGCAATATGGATATCGCTAAGCTGCGTGCGATGCTGGAGAAGCAAGGGGCGAGCGTGCCGCTGATTCGCATGGAAGCTTCCACCAACCTGATTGGCGGACAGCCATTTTCCATGGCGAATCTTCGTGAAGTACGCAAGATCGCCGATGAGTTCGGTATTTTGTTGGTGCTTGATGCCAGCCTGATCGGCGAAAACGCCTATTTCATCAAGCAGCGCGAGGAAGAATTCAAAAAGGCCAGTATTTCCGACATTTTGCTGGGAATGTGCGCATTGGCCGATATCGTCTATTTTTCCAGCCGTAAAGTCAGTTCATCACGCGGTGGTGCTATTTGCACCAACCGTCCTGAGTTGTTCGAAAAGATGAAGGTGTTGGTACCGCTTTATGAGGGGTTCCTGACTTATGGCGGTATGTCGGTTCGTGAGATCGAAGCGATGGCGGTGGGTTTGCGCGAGACGACTGACGAGACGGTCATTGGGCAAAGCCCTTCGTTCATTCGTTATTTAGTGGAACGCCTGGAAGCGCACCAAATTCCCGTCGTGACTCCTGCAGGTGGTCTGGGTTGTCACGTGGACGCGATGGGATTCTTGCCGCACATTCGCCAGCAGGAGTATCCCGCCGGCGCGTTGGCGGCCGCGTTCTATCTGGTTTCTGGCGTGCGAGGCATGGAGCGTGGCACCGTTTCCAGTATCCGCGACGAACATGGCAACGACATTCTTTCCGACGCGGAATTGTTGCGCCTGGCGTTCCCACGTCGGGTCTTTACGCTGTCGCAGGTCAAGTATGTCGAAGATCGGTTGCATTGGCTTTATACCAAACGGGATCTTGTCGGTGGATTGCGATTTGTCGAAGAACCGACGGTTCTTCGTTTCTTCATGGGAAGGTTAGAAGCGGTCAGTGATTGGCCGGAGCGCTTGATGGAAGCTTTCCGGGCCGATTTTGGCGACAGCTTGTAATACGTGCATCCTCGGTCCGGACGGTTATATGTTCCGGCAGATATCGTGCGGCGGATTCCTATCGCGCCGCACGATAATGAAGCCGCAGCCCGGCATATATCGAAGACAATTCCAATAAGCTTTGCATGACTTTTATCCGCCGGGCCACGCGAAAGTCTGTGGTTATCACCATCTGTTACACCGGTCATGCACATTTGGCCTCCTTGTCGGGATCATTGCCGCAACAAGGGGATTTTCCGTAGCCAGTATCCGTTTGGCTGTTGATTGGAAGCATGGAGGCTCAGGGACGATGATCAAGTGTAGGAAAACAACGGCACGCAATAAATCGGGTATCGGCTTCGGATAGTTACTTGTCGTCATTCTGCAGTGTGGTCTGTCGGAGCATTGCCTGTTTTGCCAGGATCATTTCACGTCGAGCGATATAAATGTTTGCCGCAATGATGATCAGTCCTCCGGCCAAAATCCAATAGGTCAGAGCTTCATCGAACAAAAGCCAGCCAACCAGAACCAGGAGGGGTAGCTGCAAGAACCCGATAGGTGTCAATGCCGAAACTTCACCCAAATGCAATGCGCGCGTCCACAGCATATGTCCGGCCGTTCCCATCATGCCTGCCGTGATGATCCATAACCAAGCAATTCCTTCGGGCCAGCGCCAGACCCCAAGTGCGGGCAGTAATGACATCGGAATCCACAACAGCGTGGTATAGATGACGATGCGATCGGGAGGCTCGGTGGTAGACAATTGTTTGATCTGAATAGTGACGATGCTGCTGAGTACCGCACCGAGCAAGGCGATCAGCGAACCGGTGCTGAAGTCCTGTGCACCGGGGCGGACGATCAGCAATACTCCGATAAATCCGACTATTACAGCGGTCCAGCGACGGATGCGTACTGTTTCTCCAAGCCATATCGCCGCTGCGATGGTAGCGAATAACGGCGTCGAATAAGATAGAGAGATGGCCTGCGCCAATGGTAAGTTGCTGATCGCCCAAAACCCGGCCAGCATCGAACAGACGCCAATGACGCACCGGAACAGATAGCGGGGGAGCTGTTGGGTTCGCATGAAGCCTCGGCTATGCCGCAGCAATAGCGGAAGTGCCGCCATCGATCCAAACAGATTGCGGAAAAAAGCAATTTCAAAAGGATGCAATGATTCCGACGCCAAGCGGATCGATATCGCCATCAGGCTGAAGAACAACGTACTTCCCGCCATCAATAAGGCGGCGCGTATCGGAACGGGAAAAGAGGACATGCGTGGCGATCCTTCCGTCAGTGATGCGATCGTTACCAGAGTGCGCCGATCAGACGGGGCTCCGGTTCCAGGCGTATTTGGAATCGTTCGTATACCGAATCTGCCACTTTACGTGCCAAAGATAGCAGTTCGATGCCGGTGGCATGCCCATGATTGACGAGAACCAGTGCGTGCGAAGGCGCGATACCGGCGTCGCCATGGCGGTGCCCCTTCCAACCGCAGGCATCGATCAACCAGGCGGCGGACAGCTTGCATGTCATTTTGTTTTGGATTTCAAAGACAGGTAACTGGGGGTATTGGTCATGGAGCGCGAGTGCATCGGCGGCGGGAACGATCGGGTTCTTGAAAAAACTGCCTGCATTGCCGAGTACCGCGGGGTCGGGCAGTTTATGCCGACGTAATCGGATCACTGCCTGAGCAACATCGTAGGCACTGGGATCGTCGATCGACATCGCAGCTAATTCTTCATGGATACCGGTATAGCCTAGCCGTAGTACAGGGTACCGTGACAGGGAAAACTCGACAGCAGTCACCAGGTAGCGGTCAGCCTCTTGTTTGAAGCGACTGTTCCGATAGGAAAAGTGGCAGCTCTCACGGTCAAAGCGATAAAGCTGGCGATCGGTAATATCTATGACTTCGACTACATGGATGAGTTGGGCAATCTCGACACCGTAGGCGCCGATATTCTGAATAGGCGCTGCTCCGACTGTACCAGGAATCAGCGCCAGATTTTCCAGTCCACTGAGGCCACGTTCAAGCGTCCACAACACCAAGTCATGCCAGCAGGCACCAGCATCAGCGCGA
>JAITWM010000178.1 GCA_031285265.1 Lysobacteraceae bacterium | reverse complement strand
CCGAACAGTGCCTGCGATGCCGCTTCGATCGCTTTGCCGAGCCAGTTCGCTTGGGCCGGCGCATTCCAACCGGTGGCGGCTTTTTCCAGATTCAGTTCCACTTGCGCGCCGTAAGGGGGATCGCGCAATAAAGTTTCGCTAAGCAGTTCGCTGGCGTGTTTCCCATCGAGCGTGGGCGGCAAGCGCAGCGATAGTTTTACTGAAGTGAATGGTCGTAATACATTGCCAGCGGACGATAGCGGCGGGACTCCATCCGCGCCCGTTATCGACAATGCCGGGCGCCAAGTCCGGTTGAGTACCAATTCCCCCAGGTTTTTGTCTACGGGACGCATTCCCGGCAAGAATGGGAACTTGTCGTACACCGCACCACCGAGTACGTCCGCCACCTTTCTAGCCTGTTCCTGGCGTTCTTCGGGAATGTCGACGAATAATCCCCCGATTTTGATTTTCCCGGTGGCTTCGTCTTCGAGGTGCGACAGCAGTTGCCGCAAGATACGGAAACTGGAGGGGACGATGCCGGAAGCATCACCGGAGTGAACTCCTTCGGACAGCACCCTGACCGTCAGGTCGCCGCCAACCAAGCCGCGCAGTGATGTCGTACACCATAACTGCTCATAGTTGCCGCAACCCGAATCCAGGCAAATGATCAATGAAGGATTGCCGATACGCTCGGCCAGGTGATCGACATAAGCGGGAAGGTCGTAGCTGCCGGATTCTTCGCAGGCTTCGATCAGTACCACGCAACGGGCATGTGGAATGCCTTGTTCTTCCAGGGCGAGGATGGAAGCCAATGATGCATAAATCGCATAACCATCATCGGCTCCACCTCGTCCGTATAGTTTGTCGTCTTTCAATACCGGTTTCCATGGACCCAGATCGCTGTCCCATCCGGTCATTTCCGGTTGCTTGTCCAGGTGTCCGTACAGCAATACGGTATCTTCCGCATTGCCTGCATCACCGGTCGCCGGTATTTCGATATAGATCAGTGGAGTCCGTCCCGGCAGACGAACCACTTCGACATGCAGATTTTTGATCGGCTGTTTTTTTGCCCAACTCTCCATCAATGCGACGGCAGCATCCATATACCCGTTGATTGCCCAATCCGGGTCGAACATGGGGGATTTATTGGGGATGCGGATATATTCGATCAATTGCGGAACAATGTCCTGGTCCCATTTCTCAATGGCGAACCGTCTGATTTTATCGTTGTCCACGGGCGGTCTCGTTGAAATAGAGAGATGTCGATTCTACGCTTCAAGGGGGGGTAGGAATTTTCCTACACGAGAATGAGGCTTTTCCTGGCTTACAAGAACGGTTAAGGAGGATATATTGCTTCCACGTGACGCGGAATACTGTCTCCACCCAGAGTCAAGAAGACACAGGGTACGAGAA
This sequence comes from Lysobacteraceae bacterium, assembly GCA_031285265.1. Lineage (GTDB taxonomy): Bacteria > Pseudomonadota > Gammaproteobacteria > Xanthomonadales > Xanthomonadaceae > JAITWM01. Next base: position 8,303 of record JAITWM010000178.1, on the reverse strand, counting down.
ATTGAAGACCACGTTACAAGGAGAGTTTCTAATGAAACTTGTTAAGACGTTGATGTTGTTGTTGTTGTTGTCAAGTGCAAGCGCCTTTGCTACGGATAAGGTGAATATCAATACGGCGGGAGCGGAGGAACTGCATCGTGTATTGATCGGTATCGGCCCGGCGAAAGCCCAGGCCATTGTGGAATACCGGGAGGCGAATGGACCTTTCAAAAGCATGGATCAGCTTGTGCAAGTCAAGGGAATCGGCTTGCAGACGGTGGAACGGAATCGGGAGCGGATTGCCGTGGGAAGTGGCAACGATGCAACTGTAAAAGAACAGGGGAAACCAGACAGGGGTGTGTCGAACATATTGCCGAGGCGATGAATCGTTAGGATGATTTATATAGTTTGGATGGTTTCGACGTCTTGAAGGACAGAAGGGAAAAGGACGTACAAGACACGGCAGTGGATGCCGGACAAGGACGTACCCATTGTTGTGCGCTTTAGGAGAGAGGCGCTAATAGGAAAAGGAACGCAAGCAAGGCGTAGGACACTGAATAAGGAGGTGCCTGCTGTATTGCGTGTCAACCGAAAGGACGAAGATCAGGACCTAGTGGAGTCAGTATCGATAAGGATGTTGTTGCCGCCCGGAACATACGGAATGTGTGCCGGGCGGCGATTCTGTTATGGAAGCGATTAGGGTCATTTCGACGATAGTCATTTCGATATTTCGGTTTCGTCGGACTAGCTTGTCTTCCAATTTAGTCCGAAATGAACATAACGTCTGTGGTGTATTCTCAGTGCCGGTTTTCGATGCCATGCTGGGTATGGCACATCGACGGAAACCTATGCTCATCCAGACATTCGTCCCTGAACTTGCCGTTGAAGCTTTCAGTGTAGCCATTCTGTCGTGGTTTACCCGGGAATTATGTACTTGGCTAAAGTTTCATATAAAAGGTCAAGTATCTACTCAACCTATCTAGTGAATAGGCCTGAAAACAAGTATGTTCTTATTTACATGGAAAGGATAGACATGCGAAGACGGTTCAATTTATGGGAACTTTAGTTAAGTACATAATTCCGTTTTGATGCAGAGTAACGTCGCCCGCCTTTTTCAGAATTCATAACGTGCTCTGGTTGTTTGGTCACGTCAAAAGGTTCACGTCAAGTATCCGTCTAATACACGTCGCGGTGATAACGTCCTTCAGCCAATAGTTTTTCTTTATTTGATTTGCCGAGTACTTCGTCCAATACCGAGTCTACCCCCGGCGCCATGCCTTCCAGGCTGCCGCAGACATAGATAAAGGCATTTTCCGACAACCAGGTTTTCAACGTATCGCTTGCTGCACGAAGCTTGTCTTGTACATAGGGCTCTTTCGAATCATCACGAGAAAACGCAAGATCGACCCGTTCGAGCCAGCCTTGTTGCTGCCAGGTATGTATCTCATCCCGATAGAAAAAGTCACGATCAGCATTGCGTTCGCCAAATAACAACCAGTTACGTCTAGCTCCAGAATTGATACGTGCGCGAATATGCGCGCGTAATGAAGCAATACCGGTACCATTGCCGATCAGGATCAACGGATGATCGGAAGAGGGAAGTGCGGGAATGACATTACTGCACAGGCGTAACGCGAGCGAGGAGCCGATAGGAGCGAAATCGCATAACCAGCCACTGCCTAATCCCGGTCTGCCATCTGGGTAGGTCATGCGCCGGACCAATAGCCAAAGCGCATTTTCCTCCGGCAACGAGGCGATCGAATACTCACGATGAGGCAGTGCATGTAATGACTTTGCCAGCGTTTGTGCATCCGTTTCCACGGCCGTCTCACTTTCCGGAAGATGCGAGCACGCCAATGCTTGGCTCAACGTGACGGTGCGTCCTCCGATTTCTATATTTTGATTCCCATCCAGTCGGGATGCATCGAGAAATGTTTGCACTGCTTGGGGTGAATTGCGGGGACTGATCTCGACGATATCGCCTGCCTGCCATGTGGGCATCGATCCGCTTGCCGGACGCAGGGCAATATGGAATACGGGGTTGCCCGCACTGCCCGGGTTGAGTTCGTGACGTTCGACGAGTTGCCAGTCCTGATAGACGGCCGGCGTCCAATCCGGTTGATCGATAATGCCGGCGAAATGGCTGACCTTGTATTGCCAGTGTCGAATCGCATCATTGTCAATATCGTCGACTTCGATCAGATCGAACAAAATCTGCGCATTGCATTGACGTAACCAGGAATCGACGTAATGTCCGAACGCACAAAAGTTGCCATATTCGCGGTTTCCTAAAGCAAGCACCGCATAATGCAGGTTTTTCAGAGAGACCGGGTATTGCATAATTTTCTGCACAAATTGCACTGCGTGGTCGGGAGGAGCACCCTGACCGGTAGTGCTTGTGATGAACAATGCGTGAGAGGCTTTGGATAGTACTTTTACGGTTACCTGATCTAGTGGCAATGCATGTACGGGTTTGCCCGCTTCCTGCAACATCTTCGTCGTGTGTCCGGCTAGTTCCCGTGCGTACCCGTGTTGACTCGCCCAGATGACGAGGATCGCACGGTGAGAACCTTGTCCGGAGTCGTGCTGCCTCCGGCTGCGGCGGAAGAGCACGATGGAAGCAAACAAATAGATCGACAGCCCGGTGATGGCAATGGCCCAACGATAGGCGGGTGGATGGCCGATCCACCACGAACCGTTGTGCAGTTGCAGTAACGTCAGTGCGATACCGCACAACGCGGCTATCACAATCAGATTGCCTATGATGAAAGGGAGTGCCGAATGTTGGCCGCGTGAGGGTTGTTCATTGCTCATGTGATCAGATGTGTGTGTAGGAGGGGAGTGGTTCTTTCTTCGATGCGAGTATAGTTCTGATCGATGAAACGAGCCGTGATGTGATGGCGTTCTGCATAATGGAATCCTTCATCACTTCCCATCACCAACAATGCTGTCGCCCAGGCGTCGGCGCGCATAGCATCGGCTGCGAGTACGGTAACGGTGGAGGTGGCATGCCGTATCGGCACACCGTTGCGGGGATCGATCATGTGGCTGAAACGCTTACCGTTTTGCTCGAAAGCGTGCCATCGATCACCGGATGTGGCCAATGCAGCCTTCTCCAGATTGACGATGCAGAATGAGTGATCGTCGTCTGCGCCGTTGGACGGGGATTCGATCAGTATCCGCCACGGTTCACCGTCCGGTTTATGGCCATAGCCACGAATGTCTCCGCCGACTTCGACCAGTGCGGAAGCGACTCCCATACGCTGCAGTTCGCGGACGATACAGTCCACGCCATAACCTTTGGCAATGGCGGAAAAGTCCAGTTGCAATCCGCCGGGTTGAAGTAGTTCGGTTCCATCTTGGCGTAATTTGAGCCGCTTCCACCCTGTTGTTTCACGGGCGGCGGCAAGCGTAGTGGCAGAAGGGATTTTCCGGGGGGAGCCTGCGGCACCAAATCCCCATAACGTCACCAGTGCTCCGATGGTCGGGTCATAGGCGCCATTGCTGGCTTGCGCGATCTCCAATGCACAAGCCAGCACTTGTTGGAACGCATCTGGTATCGCATGCCAACTTCCAGGAGGTGCACGGTTATAACGGCTGATGTCCGAATCCGGCTCCCACGTGCTCATCTGTTTCACTACGATGTCCAGGCAGGGCCGGTTTGTGTGGACGGCAATTGGTCGAGCAATTCGGCAGGAAGTGTAAAGGCGTGATGGACGGCGTCGGGTGTTGTCTTGATGCGTCCGGCATGGTTGAGCGTAATGCCGGTGATGGTGAATACCAGCATGCCGATCAGGCAGACCGCAGAACTGATCCAATGCCATTGCCGCAAAACGCGCGGCCAAACGCCGTGTGATTGCTGTTGTGGTTTGTCATCGAGCGAAGTGCGTGGTGTCAAGGCATCGGTACGGCAAGCGGGGACGATACGTATTACATCACAAATGATAATAAGTCTCAATTGCGATAGTATCAAAGGCCGGTATGTTGGTTTTGATGTCTCGGCTTGCAGAAGAGTTGTCCTTCGGCAAGAAGAACGGTGTTTTCTTGCCAGTGACGGGGTGAAACGCGCGTGCCATCGGAACCGCCCTGTTTCCATCCATTGGCTGAAAGACTGGAAGGGGATACTGTTCGTCGGCCGGATGCCGTTTTCCGCATGGTAGCGGTGGAATCCCTACTTCTGCATGTGCATTGCATCGATGCGCAACGTTGCAGAGTTTTCAGATTGGCGGCTCGCTTTTCAACGATTTCTGCATCACCGAGTGCCAGTCATGACAATCGGGGAAACGCCTCGTCGAATGGTGATGATTCAACGAGGCGGTCGCTGGTGAAATGTCATCGGGTCGGCGAGTCATTTCGCGACGCTGCGAAAAGCGACACGTGCTGCCGCCAGCGTGGCGTCGATAACGGTGTCGTCATGTGCGCTGGAAACGAAGCCGGCTTCGAATGCCGATGGTGCGAAAAACACGCCTTGTTCCAGCATGCTGTGGAAGAAACGATTGAACGATTCGACATCGCAGGCGGTAGCTTGTGCGTAAGTGTCGATCTTGGTCTCCGATGTGAAAAACAGCCCGAACATCGCGCCCACGCGATTGGTGGTGAGGGGGACACCGGCGGTTTTCGCTTCCGCTTCCAGGCCATCGCATAATTTATCGGTGATCGCTTCGAGCCGATCATGGAATCCTGTTGCCTGAATCAGTTCCAGCATTGCCAGTCCGGCTGCCATGGCCACCGGATTGCCGCTCAATGTCCCGGCTTGATAGATCGGTCCGCTGGGCGCGATCTGCGACATCAGATCTGCGCGGCCGCCATAGGCCCCTACCGGCATGCCGCCGCCGATGATCTTGCCAAAAGTGGACAGATCGGGAGTGACGCCATAACGCGCTTGCGCGCCGCCGAGCGCGACGCGGAAGCCGGTCATCACTTCGTCGAAGATCAATAGTGCACCGTACCGTGTGCAAAGCTCGCGCAGATGTTGCAGGAAACCGTCGCGCGGTGGAATACAGTTCGCATTGCCGACCACCGGCTCGACGATGAGACCGGCGATATCGCTGCCGTATTGTTCGAACAACCGGGTCGTGGCATCGAAATCGTTGTAGGGGAGCGTCATCGTCAGTTCGCTCAGGTCGGATGGCACGCCGGGAGAAGTCGGTACGCCGAAGGTCAGCATGCCGGAACCGGCTTTGACCAGGAACGAGTCGCCATGACCGTGGTAACAACCTTCGAATTTGACGATGCGGTTACGTCCGGTCACGCCGCGGGCCAGCCGGATGGCCGACATAGTGGCTTCGGTACCCGAATTGACCATCCGCACCATTTCGCAGGAGGGCACCAGACGTGCGATGGTTTCGGCCATCGTGACTTCCGCCGGACAGGGGGCGCCATAGGAAAGTCCATTGCGGACAGCTTGCTCAACGGCTTCACGGACTTTGGGATGGTTATGGCCGGCGATCATCGGCCCCCATGAGCCGACGTAATCGATATAACGGTTTCCGTCGACATCGTACAGGTAAGCGCCATCGGCGCGTTGCACGAAAAATGGTTCGCCACCTACCGATTTGAAGGCGCGTACCGGGGAATTCACACCGCCTGGCAGTCGTTGCGACGCGCAGGCGAACAAGGCATGGGAGCGTTCATGATTCATCGAAGAAAGTCCTGAAGGCAAGTGGAATAGGCACGTATAGCTGCCGCGGGATCGGAGGTGTCGAAGACCCCGCCGATGACCGCGATCAGGTCGGCGCCGGCAGCGAGGATAGGGGGCATATTTTCCGGTGTGATGCCGCCGATGGCTACCGTTGGCACTTCCAGTGTTTTTGCCGCCGTCAGCAGGTCGAGCGTCGCGTGGCGCGTGTTGTTTTTGTTACGAGTAGGGAAGAATGCGCCGAATGCCACATAACTGGCACCGGCGTCGACCGCGCGTTTCGCGCGTGCGATGTCGTCGTAACAGGACGCTCCGATGAGCGCGTGTTCTCCCAGTGTCGTCCGCGCGGCGGAGATGTCGTCGTCATATTCGCCGAGATGAACGCCATCGGCGCAGACGTCCAATGCCAACTGGATATCGTCGTTGACAATGAAAGGAATCCTGGCATTGGCACAGCGCCCTCTAAGTGCTGATGCCTGTTCCCGATGCAGATCCGCGCTGGCGGTTTTATTGCGATATTGCAGCCAAGTGACGCCCGGCTGCGTCAATAGCGGATCGACTCTGGCGATCAGCCGCGATGTATCGGCTTCGTCCGGAGTGATCAGGTAAAGACCAGGAGTGGAGGCAAGAAGAGACATCGCGAACATTCAGATGGTGAAAAATAAGCCGGGGATCGGTATCGCACGAATCAGGCATGTCATAAAAGTCGATAGGAAGCCCGGCACCGCGTTGGCATTATCCGTCAGTGGCAGTGACTTTCTCTAGCGTTGCGGGCAGCGCATGTCGAATGTCATGAGCAAGTACTGCGTCATGGAGCCTAATAGCGAAGTTGCACAAGTGCGAGATCTTCTATGTTCTGCGTAATTCGATGCGAAAACGACGGCGAGGAGGCAACACGTTCGATGGCTACGAGTTGCTCGAAGGCCCGCGTTGCGGATTTTTGTTCAACAACGGCGCTCAAGGTCGCATCGGTTCGCGACCTCACGAGGAATCAATGCAGTGATACGGGTTGGGAAAGTAGATCCACCAGCCGTCCGTGCAGTTCATCGGCGTCATTGGCATCCGGCAATGCTTGTAAATAATGCGTTAGATCTGCTTGTGCACCTCGTAGATACCCCATCTGCAGGTAGGCTAAGCCACGGTCGCGCTGCGCTTCATGCAGAGTGGGAGAAAGTTTCAGGATGCGGTCCGCGCTGCGCGCGACGCGATCCCATTCATTACGCTCGGCGTAGACTCCAAGTAGATTGCGCAGCACTCGGACCAAAATGGCGCGGTTGGGTGCCGGACTGAGAATTTCCAAAAGCATCTGGTCATCCGGCGTTTCGCCGTCCAGGTGCGCGCTTGCGCGTTCACGAAGCTCCTCGACGGCCAGCGGACGGCCGCCGTTGAACGGGTCCATGATCAGCATGCCGTCACCGATCGACATGCGCACCAGAAAATGCCCAGGGAACGAGACCCCGTCCAGCGGCAATCCCAGTTGCCGTGCGACCTCTATCTGAACCAGTGCCAACGAGATCGGATTCCCCAATCGCCGATCGATGACTTGATTAAGGTAACTATTGCGGGGATCGTAATATTCATCGTGATTGCCGCCATAGCCGAGCTCATCGAACAAGTGGCGATTGATGGCCGCCATTTTCAATGGCGGTACCGGAATCGTCTCGATCTTCGGGCGTAAGTATTCCGCATAACCGTGGACCAGCGAACGATAAAAATCTACGTCGAGATCCGGGTATTCATCCCGTGCGATCAGCAGCGCGGTTTGCAACAGCGGCAATTGACTGTCGTCCAGCGTCGCGAGCGTATCCCAATCGGGTAGTAGAAGATGTGTTTCCATGTCTTTGAGACTGAGGGTAAACAAGGACGGAATCAAGTCCGGACAATGAGCGGTTTAACCGAGGTAGTCGATTCGATTTCTTTTGGGTTATGGCAATCCGCTTCGGGAACCGGAGCGAGGGATACCCGTTACCGAAAACGATGTCGCCTTTATTCCTTACCATCCGGTGTCGGGATCTTTGGGCTCAAACGCAAAACCGTGCCGTTTTCCAGATCAAGCTTGGCGGCTTGACCGGCGTTCAGTTCCAGCACGTAGCGTGCCGGATACAAGCTAGGATAGGACGGGCAGGCATTGCCCGCCGAGCAGGGAGGAACGTCTCTCTGCTGCGACACCAGAACGAGCTGATTGTTGAAGTACAGAATGTCCAATGGGATTTTGGTGTTTTTCATCCAATACGCCAGCGATTCTTCGTTGTCATGAACAAATAACATGCCTCGATCGGCAGGTAGTTCATCACGGAACATCAGGCCGCGCGCGCGCGCTTGGTCAGTGTCGGCGATTTCCACGGTATAACGCTCCCCGCCAAGCTCCACCCAAGGTTCCTGTGCGATGGCGCAGTTGGTCAAAAGAAACATTGGAATAAGCAGGAGTAAATGCGGACGAATCATGGCGAACCGGTATCGAGGATCGAACTCGAACCTTCTGACAATGTCGGCTTCATGTCATGAGGCAGATGTTTTACCTATACCGCTGCTGAAGATGGACGAAGAAGCCGCCCGATGAAGGCTTTGGCGGCTTCTTCGATCACGCAGGGAATATCGGGGGCTGGGAAGGCAGATTATTTCCGGTCATTCATCTCGCTGCCGGGTGTCATAACCCTTGTTGGCGATCACCGGCTGCGCACCAATG
>JAITWM010000173.1 GCA_031285265.1 Lysobacteraceae bacterium | reverse complement strand
CTTCCGATCTATCGATGTCACGGTCATCAAGGATGGCTGGCATGGCGATACGAGTCGCATGTATTACGTTGGCGAGCCTTCCGTGATGGCGCGGCGATTGGTAGATGTGGCTTTCCGTGCCATGTGGGCTGGGATTCGCAGAGTCAAATCTGGGGTGACCTTGGGCGATATCGGGTATGCCATTCAGAGCTATGCCGAGTCGGAACGTTTCAGCGTGGTACGCGAGTACTGTGGTCACGGCATCGGCAAGGTCTACCACGACGAGCCGCAGGTATTGCATTACGGACGTGAAGGCGAGGGTATGGTGCTTCGGCCGGGAATGACATTTACGATAGAACCGATGATCAACGAGGGCACACGCTATACCCGTCTGTTACCGGATGGCTGGACCGTAGTCACCAAGGACCGGAAATTGTCCGCGCAGTGGGAGCATACCGTCGCCGTGACGGAAAGCGGCGTCGACGTGTTGACGCTGTTGCCGGGGCAAGTGCCTCCTGATATGTGACGATGGTTGCGATACACAAATGACAAAGAATGATCGACCGATGAGAATCGGGACGATTTCGACCTGGGCCGACGCCGCACGTGCTTCGTTGGCCATTACCGACGGCAAATTGTCGCGACGTTTCGATCATGGTGCGGACATCGACTATCTGCTCGCATTGCGCGCGCGCGCGGTCGACCATTTGATTCGTCCTGCCTGGATTTCATGTCTGTCGCCGGACGCCCCGCTGGCGTTGTTCGCGGTCGGAGGTTATGGGCGTGGCGAATTGTTTCCGCGTTCGGACATCGACCTGTTGGTACTTGGCGAATCGACCGTGCAAGAAACGCATCAGACGGCACTTGCGCGGTTTTTTTCGCAATTGTGGGATGCAGGCTTGCCGGTCAGCCAAGCTGTGCGATCCGTCGAGCAATGCATAGCGGTTTGTCTGGAGGATCAGACAGTTCTGACAGCGTTGATCGAGGCGCGGCCGTTAATCGCTGGTCCGGAAGCGCAGACAGCGCTGGCGGTGGCGATTTCGACAGACCACATCTGGCCGCCGAATGCGTTTTTTAAGGCCAAGCGGGAAGAGTTGTTGACGCGGCATCGTCGATTCGGTGATACATCCGACAATCTCGAGCCGAACATCAAGGAAGGGCCGGGAGGCTTGCGCGATATTCAAACGTTGGGCTGGATGGCGCAACGCGCGTTTGGCGTACGTGATTTGGATGCATTGGTCTGGCAACAACATTTGGGGCCGGATGAGGCGGCGGCATTGAATCGCGAGCGGCGTGAATTGGCCCGGTTGCGGTTCGGATTGCATCTGGTGGCCGGTCGGGCCGAAGAACGATTGCTGTTCGATTATCAGAAGACGTTGGCTCGACGGCTCGGATTCGACGACGATACCGGTAACATGGCGGTCGAAAAGATGATGCAGCGGTTTTATCGCAGCGCAGCGATCGTCAGGAGAATCAGTGACCGGTTGTTGCAGCGATTCGAAGAACGCTTCGATGGCGAATTAGCCGTGCAACCTCTGAATGAGGATTTCGCTTTGCGCGGTGATTACCTGGCGGCGCTCCGGCCGGAGTGGCCGCATAATGATTGGAGCGGAGTATTTGCGTTGTTTCAGGCTTGGGCGGAGCATCCCCAGGTGCGTAACCTGCATTCGTTGACCGCGCGTGCGCTGGCCGAGGCATTGCCGAGTCTGCCGGATTATGCGGCGGCGGATACAGCGGTACGGGCGCAGTTCATGACATTGCTGCGCGGGCCGCATGCGGTTCTCACACTGGTGGATATGGCGCGGCTGGAAGTATTGGCCAGGTATCTCCCGGCGTTTTCCCGAGTATCCGGGCGGATGCAGTTCGACCTGTTCCATGTCTACACCGTCGATCAGCATACATTGATGGTATTGCGCAATATCGCCGAATTCGCAAGTGGCCGGGCAAATCCTCGGTTTTCGATCACGCATGAAATCTGGCCGCGCTTGCGCAAGCCGGAGTTGTTGCTGCTGGCAGGCTTGTTCCATGACGTCGCCAAAGGACGTGGGGGGGACCATTCGTTACTGGGTGCGGTTGATGCGCGTGAATTCTGTCTGGCTCATGGTTTGAGTTCGCACGATGCCGAATTGGTCGGATGGCTAGTGGAAAATCATTTGACCATGTCGGTGACTGCGCAAAAGCAGGATATTTCCGATAGTAAGGTGTTATATGCGTTCACGGAGCGTGTGGGCGATCGCGAGCATTTGGATTATCTCTATTTGCTGACTTGCGCAGATATTGCCGGCACGAGTCCGAAGCTATGGAATACCTGGAAGGACCGGTTGCTGGCTGATCTATACTTGGCGACGCGCCGTATTTTTCGCGAAGGACATGAAAAACCCATCGCCGTCGAGGCGCGCGTCGCCGAATCCAAGCATGCGGTCCGTGAACAGTTACGAGCGCAAGACTGGGATGATGCAATCATTGATTATCAATTCTCGCGGATGCCCGATGAGAGTTTTCTGCGTTTTCGTCCGGAACAGCTCGTATGGCAGGCGACATCGCTGATGGATGCCGGTGGCGGCGATACGCAAGTCTGTGTGCGCCGAATCAGTAAACGCGAAGATGCGCTTGAAGTGTTCGTGCATTCTCCGGATCGCGATGGCCTGTTTGCGGCAATCGTCGCGACGTTGGGACGGCAAGGCTACGGGATCCATCAGGCACGCGTGCTGTTAGGGCCTGGCAACACGGCTTTCGATACATTCGAGGTACTGCCTGCCGACGCTTTTGCCAGCGGTAATCCGGAAGAATTGGAGTTTTCGCTGCGTCGGGCGCTTGCAGGACGGTTGGATGAAGTGCGGGCTTCCCGGCGCGTGTTGCCCCGACAATTGCGCTATTTCCGCTTCTCGCCGAAGATCGAGTTTCAACTTGCGGCCAATGGACGTCGTACCGTATTGAATTTGACCTGTTTGGATCGTCCGGGACTGTTGGCCGATGTCGCGCGAGTGTTACGCAATCATCATTTGCGCGTGCATGATGCACGGATCGCGACGTTCGGAGAACGTGTCGAAGATCTTTTCCAAATCACCGATGAACATGATCAACCCTTGGATGAGGCTGCACAGGAAGTATTGCGTGAAGCGATCAGTGCCTGTCTCGATCCGGATACTCAACCAGGAGCACGCTGATAATGGCCGATATTTCTTCGACTTTTTCCAACCGATCCATCGGAATCGCCACTGTCGATACGGAGGAACTGAAATCTTCCATTGAGAGTGCGTTCGAGCGTCGCGGTGAACTGACACAGGATGAAATCCAGATGTCGGTACGGCCAATGGTCGAATGTGTCATCAGTGGTTTGGAATTGGGGCGGTATCGCGTCGCCGAGCCAGATGGTGCGGACGGCTGGATGGTCAATCAGTGGCTGAAGAAGGCGGTGCTGCTGTATTTCCGTGTCAATGACATGACGGTGATCGATGCGGCGCCGGCACCGTTCTGGGATAAGGTCGAATCCCGGTTCGCAGGCTATGATGAGGCACGTTTCCGCGATCAAGGCGTGCGAGTCGTCCCTGGCGCGGTAGCACGGCGTGGTAGTTACTTCGGCAGGGACGTGGTGCTGATGCCGAGTTTCGTGAACATCGGCGCCTATATCGGTGAAGGGACGATGGTCGATACGTGGGCGACCGTGGGCTCCTGCGCGCAAATCGGAAAGCACTGTCATTTGTCCGGAGGCGCTGGTATCGGAGGGGTGTTGGAACCATTACAGGCTTCGCCGACCATCATTGAGGATCATTGTTTCATCGGAGCCCGTTCCGAAGTGGTGGAAGGCGTGATCGTAGGGCATCACAGTGTGATCGGCATGGGCGTGTTTCTTGGGCAGAGCACTCGCATTTACAACCGAGCGACCGGCGAGATCAGCTATGGTTATGTGCCTCCCGGCAGTGTGGTGGTATTCGG
>JAITWM010000131.1 GCA_031285265.1 Lysobacteraceae bacterium | reverse complement strand
ATCATGTCCCACAGATGCCGGGCCTTGATGTGGCCATAGATCCTGCAAGCGACCAGGCCGTCGTCGCGGACGACATACCCCGTACGGGTCGGCCAGTCGCGCCAGACTATCTGTGCCGGATCGCGCAGATCCAGTTCTCCACGCTCCTTGGCGTTGATCGGAAATACCAACGGCCAATCGACATCCTGCTCGACCGCCTGCATGAACCCGTCGGTGATTAGCAACGACAGATTGAACTGACGCAAGCGTCCGTCTTCGCGCTTGACGCGGATGAAATCACGCACGTCCGGGTGGGAAACGTCGAAGGTGCCCATCTGCGCCCCTCGCCGCCCTCCCGCCGAGGATACGGTGAAACACATCTTGTCGAAGATATCCATGAACGACAGCGGCCCGGAAGTGTAGGCTCCGGCTCCAGCGACGAAAGCGCCCCTGGGACGCAACGTGGAAAATTCGTAACCGATCCCGCAGCCGGCCTTCAATGTCAGCCCGGCTTCGTGAACTTTTTCCAAGATACCGTCCATCGAGTCGGTGACGGTGCCGGAAACCGTACAGTTGATCGTCGAAGTGGCCGGTTTATGCTCCAATGCGCCCGCGTTGGACGTGATACGCCCGGCAGGGATGGCGCCGCGCCGCAGCGCCCACAGAAAACGCTCGTGCCAATATTCGCGCTTCTCCCCGACCGGCTCGGCATCGGCTAAAGCGCGCGCGACGCGCTGGTAGGTGCCGTCGATATCGATATCGATCACGTCGCCTTGCTTGCTTTTGAGCCGGTACTTCTTATCCCAGATGTCGGCAGATGCTGGCTGGAGCGCAATCTCCTGCTCTTGGGAATTAGCCCGCGTCTTCACCACTTCAAGTCGCACCGTGTTGCTCATGATCGATTTTACCCTCCCTAATTCCGCTACGCGCGGTAGTTGAACCTTCGGCTCGTCATTTCATCGATACTTTCGGACCAAAATCTCACAGATACAGATACGTCCAGCTCCTGTCCGAATCCTTCCGGCCACGACAATGCGCGCCATGGCGGCCATGCATCGCATCGCCTGACCACTGAGTCCGAAATCGCTGGCTTCAGGCCGCAATCATTGTCTTCATCCGCCCTGCCGCTCTACTCCCCCGACACCTTTGCACCCTTGTCGTCGAATCGACGTGAAACCCCTATAACTCGTGCTAAATAAAATGTCAAACACAACATATAGTGGATCAAGAGGTTACTCAAACTACCGTCGCCGGTTCCGTCTGTCAAATCATTTTTACCCGGTCGCTGCTACGACAAACATTTACAGAACCTTACCGTGTACAGCACTTCACTTCAGGTTAAATCGATGCGCAGCAGACTCGTCCCATGAATTCGTGACATGCACTTCCAAACGATGACATCCGAACCGACTTCGTCCCGTTTCCGGCGCAGTACGCGCCCCTTCATCACCTTGATCGCGCTCTCCGCCGCCGCCGCGTTCGGTGGTTTCGCTGCCATCACCCTCTATGAAGGGATGAGCGAACGCGCCGCCGCCGCCCCGGCCGCTGCGATCGGCACTGCCGTGCCGGCAGCCGTCGCGCCGCCGATAGCCGCCACCGGCACCGGACAATCGATGCCGACACTGGCGCCGATGCTGGAGCGCGTGCTGCCCGCCGTCGTCAGCGTACATACCAAACAGGTCGTGCAGATCCGCAACCCGTTCTTCAACGATCCTTTTTTCCGTCGACTGTTCCCCGATGTGCCGCAAGAGCGCATCAACGAATCGTTGGGCTCTGGCGTCATCGTCGACGCACAACGAGGACTCGTGCTGACCAATCACCATGTGATAGAAAACGCCGACGATGTTTCGGTGACGCTGGCCGACGGACGGACACTGAAGGCCACGTTCCTCGGCTCCGATGCCGATACCGACATCGCGTTGATCCGCATTCCCGCTGAAAAACTGACCGCGCTGCCTCTTGGCGACAGCAGCCAGTTGCGCGTCGGCGACTACGTGGTCGCGATCGGCAATCCATTCGGCCTCAGCCAGACGGTCACTTCCGGCATCGTTTCGGCGGTCGGCCGCAGCGGCATCCGCGGTCTGGGCTATCAGAACTTCATCCAGACCGACGCCTCCATCAACCCCGGCAATTCCGGCGGCGCACTGGTCAATCTGCGCGGCGAACTGATCGGCATCAACACTGCCAGCCTCAACCCGCAAGGCAGCATGGCCGGCAACATCGGACTGGGATTGGCTATTCCGTCCAATCTCGCCAAGGATGTCATGCAGCAATTGGCGACCACCGGCGAGGTTCGCCGAGGCACTCTCGGTCTGAATGCGCAGAATCTGGACGCACGCATGGCCGAAGCCTTGAAGCTGGACAGCCAGCGGGGGGCGCTGGTCACGCAGGTTTATCCCGATTCCGCAGCGGCGGCGGCGGGGTTGCAACCAGGCGATGTCATCCTGGAAGCCAACGGCCAGCGCATCGCCAATGCACAGGCGCTGCACAACTACGAAGGGTTGCAGCCCGTCGGCGGAGCGGTGACGCTGCGCGTCATCCGCGATGGCAAGACATTGCAACTGAACGCCATCTTGAAAGAACAATCGCGCAATATCGCCGGACAGGTCCTGGATCCTCGTCTGGCGGGCGCGATATTCGCCGATCTGCCGGAGTCGCTGCGCCAATCCGGCATGCGCGGCATTACGGTCAGTGGCGTGGCACGCGGCAGCCGCGCCGCACAGAATGGACTGCGCCCAGGCGATATCGTCGTCGCGACCACGGCCGGACAGTTCGACGATTTGGCCAGTTTTCGCGCCAGCTTCACCAATAAACCGCCACAACTGGTATTACGCATCGTTCGCGGCAATACGCAAGGAACACTGCCGATGCAGTGATTCCGGAGCAAAACGCCTGCAATCGCCGCGACCTGCTATAACAACCACATGGATATCCCCCCTTGGAGACCCCTCATGAACGCCAATGCCCCCTCCACCGAACATGTCAAAGAAAGTCTCAGCGAAGCCGGAGCGCATCTGAAATCAGCCGCCAGCGCCGCCGGTGAAGCTCTCAAAGATGCTGCCAGCGCCGCCAGCGCCGAATTGAAATTGGGCAAGGCCCACGTCAAGTCCGAGCTGGCCGACGGTGCCCTGGCCGGCATCGAAGCAGCCGAACACGGCGGCGATGCCGCCCGCGAGCAAATGGATGCCTTGATAGACCAAGGGCGCGGTTTGATCGACAGCGCCGCCGAACTGATCCGCGAACGCCCTCTGGCATCGTTCGGCGTCGCATTCGCGGCCGGCTGGGTCATCGCCAAACTGATCCGCAGCAAGTAATCGATTCATGACGGATATCCGTGACAGCGAGCAGACTGCTCCGGCAACCGACGGCGACGACGCGGCAGCGCCGTCGCTGGAGGAGTCCTTGCGTCAATTCGGCGCCGCCGGACGCGAGAGTCTGATGGCGGCTTTCGGTACCGGTCGAGCTTTCCGCCGCTTATTGCTGGCCGACATCGCCCTGGCGCGCGCCGGTTTGGGCCATGCTTGTGCTTGGGCCTGCGTTGCAGCCGTATTCGGATGCACTTCCTGGCTGCTGCTGATGGCGGTATTCGTACTGGTGCTACAAAGTCTCGGCTTGTCATGGCTGACATCGATGCTCAGCGCCGCGCTCTTGAGCCTGAGCGTGACCGTACTGGCCGCCTGGAAAGCATCCCGCTACTTACGCTACGTCCGTTTGGATGCAACACGGCGGCAACTGGCCAAATGGGGCGTCGGTTTCGACGACGACGAACCGAAGGTGGCATCATGAAATTCAAACGGCTAAAGCGCGACGTGGATCATGCCGAGCAGCTCGTGGCCGAATGCAGCGAACAGACATTGGCGGGCGTACGGCGATTGCGTACCGCCTGGAGCGAAGGTTGGACGCCGTGGCGGATCGTTCTTGCAGGAGTCGCGGCTGGCTTCATTGCCGGGCGCGTCGAGCCGATGACCATCATCAACAAGTTCGCCGGCATCCGTTGGACGCAGATAATCAACACCGCTTCGATGCTGTTTTCCGGCTTCCGGGCAGCCGCCCAACGGGATCATCGGGATAATGTCGAAGAGCCCCCCGCAGCGGACACAGCTCCTGTACCCCGCGACCCTTCGTCCGGGCCGCAGGCACCGCATCCCGCCGAAGCCGCCACAGAAATATCCGAAAACTGAATATTCGCTACCCGGACCGTTCACTGAAGCATAGCGGCCCGGTATCGGTCCGCCGATTTTCAACGCTCCGAATGACCGGGCTGGTCGTATTCTCGCGGCGCTAGCAGATTGGGCCGGATCAATTCGATGAACGCTCGTGCCTGCGACGACAGGTAACGCCCCTTGCGCACGACCACGCCGTAACTGCGCGACGGAAAATATTTGCTCAACGGTTGCGTCGCCAAGCGTTCCCGATCCGCATCGGTCAAACAGATCGTCGGCACGATCGAAATGCCCATGCCCATCGCCACATATTGTTTGATGACTTCCCAGCCGCCGACTTCCAATGCCACGGTGTAGGCCACCCGGTTCTGCTGAAAAACCAGATCGACCAAACGCCAAGTGATTTGCCGCCTTGGCGGCAGGATCAGTGGATGGGGCGACAAATCCTTCAGCGTCGGCTCCGGCAAGTTCGCCAGCACATGGTCCGGCGCAGTGATTAAAACCTGCTCGGAACGATAGACCGGCTCGTAGTTCAAATCGGCCGGAACGTCGACCATCGAACCGATCGCCAGATCCACGGCATCTTCGCGCAGCAAATCCGTACCATCGGCGGTAATTGCGTTGTGCAACGTCAAACGTATCTCCGGGTAGCGCGCACGGAAGTTTTCCACGATTTTCGGAAGTAAATAAAGAATCGTGGAACTGTTGGCGGCGATCTTCAGTTCGCCTCCATCCATGCCGCGCACTTTGTCGCGAAACCGCGCTTCCAGACCATCCAGACTTTCCACCAGCGGCAGCGCCATGTCGTACAGCAATTGCCCTTCGCGGGTCGGCACCAATCGCCGGCCACTGCGTTCAAACAATGTCACCCCGAACTCCCGTTCCAGTGCCTGCAATTGCAAAGTCACCGCTGGCTGACTGACGAACAAGGCCTCGGATGCGCGCGAGACCGAACCCAACCGTATCGTCTGGCAAAATGCACGCAATGGTTTGAGCCGATCGGATTTGTAGGAAAAACGAGGGGTTGCATCGATCTTGGGAATCATAGGAATATATTATAAGCAAATCTTATGATCTACATTGCAAAAACTGTTTTGCCAAATACATTGTCAGACAGCAACGTGTTGATCCCATCCGACACAACGGAGTCCGCCATGTCCCAGACTGCCAACGCCAACTCGCCCACGTCACCGAATGGACGTCCGACGGCTGGGCTTACCTTGACCAAAAAATTGAACGGCCAAGAGCAGATCCTACCGGCGTCCCTACTGGGGCTGCTAGTCTCATTGCACCGCGAGATAGAACCGGAGCGCCAGATCCGGCTCGCCGCGCGCCGTGAACGTCAAGCATTTTTCGATGCAGGCGGTGTACCGGATTTCCGCGCCGACACGCAGAAAATCCGCGAGGACGACTGGAAGGTCGCGCCGGTCCCGCAGGCATTGCAGGACCGTAGAGTCGAGATCACCGGGCCGGTCGACCCGAAGATGGTGATCAATGCGCTGAATTCCGGCGCCAAGGTCTACATGGCGGATTTTGAAGATTCGACTGCGCCGAATTGGGAGAACCTGATGATCGGCCAACGCTCGCTCAGCGAGGCCGTCAAAGGAACCTTGACTTATACCGCTCCCGGTACCGGCAAACATTATGCGTTGCGCCCTTATGAAGAACAGGCGGTGCTGTTGGTGCGTCCGCGCGGTTGGCATCTGAGCGAAAGGCACGTTCTGGTCGACGGCGAACCGATGGCCGGCGGTCTGTTCGACATGGCGGTATTCGCCTGGCATAACGCCAAGGCATTGATGGCCAAGGATCGCGGCCCGTATTTCTACCTGCCCAAGCTGCAGACCATGGAGGAAGCCGCCCTGTGGGAACGCGCGATGGCGCATATAGAAGCCATGCTGGGCCTGCCGCAAGGACAAATGAAAGTGACCGTGCTGATCGAGACGCTGCCGGCCGTATTTGAAATGCACGAAATCCTGCACGCATTGCGCAACCGCATCGTCGGCCTGAATTGCGGCCGTTGGGATTACATCTTTTCCTACATCAAGACCTTCCGCCGGCACAACGATCGCGTGCTGCCCGAACGCGGCCAGGTCACGATGACGCAGCCGTTCCTGAAAGCCTACTCCGAACTGCTGATCCAGACCTGCCATCGGCGCGGCGCGCACGCGATGGGCGGCATGGCGGCGCAGATTCCGATCAATAACGACGAAGCCGCCAACGAACAAGCGATGGCGCGGGTCCGCGCCGACAAACTGCGCGAAGTGACCGCCGGCCACGACGGCACCTGGGTCGCGCATCCGGCGCTGATCCCGATAGCGCAAGCGATCTTCGACGAATACATGCCGACGCCTAATCAGCATCATAAGCTGCGTGAAGACGTTCATGTCACCCGTGACGATCTGATCCGTCCCTGCGAAGGCAGCATCACCCGGGAAGGCCTGGAAGGAAACGTCGAAGTCTGCGTGCGCTATCTGGCCGCTTGGCTCGACGGCAACGGCTGCGTGCCGATCCACAACCTGATGGAAGATGCGGCCACGGCGGAAATTTCACGCACGCAACTGTGGCAATGGCTGCATGCCGGCAATGTACATCTGAACGACGGTACCCTGATCGATCTCGCGCTCTTCGAGAGCGTACTGCGCAACCTGCCGAACCGGCTGGGCGACCGCAGCACGCTGATCGGAGGCGGCCGCATCGACGACGCGATCGCATTGCTCGACCGATTGAGCCGCAGCGAAGAGCTGGTCGATTTCTTGACCTTGCCCGCCTACGAACGCATCGATTGATCATCCCATTGCTGTCGGCGGAACCGGCCCGCGCCGCGCATCCGCCGACATCGAAATATTCCGCAACGGCAACGACATCGAAAACCTTTGTCCGTTGCAGTTACTTTTCAGCCAGGAGATACGAAATCATGACCACATTGAAAACCGCCGAACAGATCAAGCAGGAATGGGCTACCAGCCCGCGTTGGAAAGGCGTGACCCGTAATTACACCGCCGAAGACGTCGTACGCCTGCGCGGCACGGTTCCGGTCGAATACTCGGTCGCCAAGCTCGGCGCCGAAAAGCTTTGGAACTACCTGCAGAAAGAAGATTTCATCAACGCGCTCGGTGCGCTGACCGGCAATCAGGCGATGCAACAAGTCAAGGCCGGCCTGAAAGCGATCTACCTGTCCGGCTGGCAGGTCGCCGCCGACGCCAATCTGGCCGGCCAGATGTACCCGGACCAGTCGCTGTACCCGGCCGATTCCGTACCGGCCGTGGTCAAGCGCATCAACAACGCGCTGTTGCGCGCCGATCAGCTGTACCACGCCGAAGGCGATGACAGCATCGACTTCATGCAACCGATCGTGGCCGATGCCGAAGCTGGTTTCGGCGGCGTTCTGAATGCATTCGAACTGATGAAGGCCATGATCGAAGCGGGCGCCTCCGGCGTGCATTTCGAAGACCAATTGGCTTCGGTCAAGAAATGCGGCCATATGGGCGGCAAGGTGCTGGTTCCGACCCGTGAAGCGATCGAAAAACTGAATGCGGCGCGCCTGGCTGCCGACATCATGGGCGTACCGACCCTGCTGGTGGCCCGTACCGACGCCGAAGCTGCAGACCTCCTGACCAGCGACATCGACGATAACGACAAGCCGTTCTGCACCGGCGAACGCACCGGCGAAGGGTTCTACCGCACCCGCAACGGTCTAGAGCAGTCGATCAGCCGCGGCTTGGCCTATGCGCCGTACGCTGACTTGATCTGGTGCGAAACCGGCAAGCCAGACCTGGAATTCGCACGTAAGTTCGCCGAAGCGATTCACGCCAAGTTCCCCGGCAAGATGCTGGCCTACAACTGCTCGCCTAGCTTCAACTGGAAGAAGAACCTGGACGATGCCACCATCGCCAAGTTCCAGAAGGAAATCGCCAAGTACGGCTACAAGTTCCAGTTCATCACGTTGGCTGGCTTCCACTCGCTGAACTACTCGATGTTCAACCTGGCCTACGGCTATGCCCGCGAGCAGATGAAGGCGTTCGTCGAACTGCAGCAGGCCGAGTTCGCCGCCGCCGACCGCGGTTTCACCGCCGTGCGCCATCAGCGCGAAGTCGGTACCGGTTACTTCGATGCGGTCACCCAGACCGTCCAGCAAGGCAAGTCTTCAACGACGGCCCTGAAGGGTTCGACCGAAGAAGAACAGTTCGAACATTGAGTACCGGACATCCATAGCACGAGAGATGGATGAAAAAGACCAAAGAGCGGAGTCCGGACAACGGCTCCGCTCTTTTTATTGCATGAACGTCCAAATCCGATAAAACGTTACGAAAAGACCGATGATGGACGGCGGATTCCATTGCAGTGTCCACATCAGCGATGCTTCTCCGCCACCGCACCGCGTGCGACAAGATCCATCCAAAGGTTCCTGAAGATGCAAACCACTATCCTCTGGCCCATGCTGTGTTTGATCGGCTGGACGTTGCTCGTCCTGCTGCTGATTCCGTACCGCCGCTTCAAAACCGGATTCCGAGGCCAAGTGACACTGGCGGATTTCCACTGCGGAGAATCAGAGAACGTGCCGTATTACGTGGCACTCCCGAACCGGGTCTTCATGAATCTATTGGAAGTACCGGTCCTCTTCTATGCGCTTTGCCTGATGGTTTTCGTAACGGGTAAGACAGATACGCCATTCATCGCATTGGCCTGGATCTATTTCCTGCTGCGGGTTGTGCACAGCGTGATCTATCTGACATACAACCACGTCATCCATAGGTTCTTCGTATTCGCAATCAGCAACCTGATCATCGCTGCCACATGGATCCGGCTGATACTCGTTCTGTCGAGATAATGCTGTCTCTTTCAAACGTAGAGAGACGCACTCGAAGTGTCTCCGGATAATTCCTGGAAAGCAAAGCGACGAGGAAACCCGCGACCGCAAGCCCCCTCAACGTAGCCGCGGCCGATGAGGACCGTCTGATCACGATCTGGCCGCCCAGTCTTCCCGGGTGGAATTCGGAACGATCTCCGCCTTGACCGAGATTGCTCGGCCACGAATTCATCAAGAGAAACGGACCAGTGCCATGTTCGTCTGAGCAGCGCGGCGGCGACACCTCGTACATTCCTGCCGTCAATCCGCAATATGGCTCCGTTCATTGCCGCACGCCGAGTCGTTTGGATACGTATCCATTCCATTCACCTGCAGGATAGGGGTGCATTGCCTAAGCTGCTAGAATTCGCGTTTACCTTTGACAAACTCTCCTTGGCTTTTTTCGGGCGCGCTCGAATTTGGAGAGCCATCGGGTCATACCCGCCTCTCAAGAACGGCCGCCATCGCTCTCTCGATATCCAGGTGATATGCTCTCGACCCCCTTCCTTCCCATCATTGTTCATCGCTGGCAGCTTCTAGCTCGCGGTACTTCGCGTCGGCCCGGCCTGGCCCATTCGCCCAGAATGATCTCCGCATGAGCCAGTCGCCGTCCTCCGCCCGCACCAACAACGGCCTATCGTGGCTGGGAATCTCAGCGTGGATCCGCCGACAAGAGTGGCTGCGCAGTATCTACCGGTATTTACCCACGACCCTGCGCGACCGGCTTTCATTGGCGCTCGCCGCACCGGCGCGCGCGCGCGCGCGCTTCGTCCATACCCCCGCCTGGAAACACGTCGACAATGCCTCCGCCCCCCTGGCAAGCATCCCCGTACGCGATCAATATGCGACCGATGCCGGTGTCAATATTTTTGCGTACTTCCGAGGCCAATTCGGCCTCGCCGAGAGTGCCCGCTTGTATGCGCGCGCATTGATTGAAGCCGGCTATCCCGTCGCGTTGCACGACATCGATCTGAATCTCCCGCATGGCATGGGCGATCGGACCCTCGAGAACTATCTCGGTGAAGCAACGCCTTTTTCCATTCACCTCATTTTCGTCAATCCCGACTATTTGCAAGAAGCCATCGATGCGATTGGACGAAAACGCTTCGAAGGCCGGTATGTGATCGCCTGCTGGTTCTGGGAATTGGAAATCATTCCCGAAGAATGGCTGTCAGCGTTGCAGGATGTCGACGAAATCCTGGTCGCCACCCGCTTCGTCGAACAAGCTTTCCGGCGCGTCACGGATAAACCGATCACCTGCATCCCGCTACCGGTGACCGAAATGGCCGACAGCGGCCTGACCCGCCAGGATTTCGGATTGAGAGAAGACGCGTTCATCTTCTTGCTGACTTTCGACTTCAACTCTTGGCTCGACCGCAAGAACCCATTCGCCGCGATCAATGCTTTCAGCGCCGCATTTCCGCCGGAGCGAAACGATGTCCAATTGCTGGTGAAATCCAGCAACGGCCACCGTCATCCCGAGCAATTCCTGCGGCTTCTGGCCGCGGCAAAGAACGACCCGCGTATCATAGTCCGCGACGAAGTCATCGATCGCGCGCATGTCCATGCGCTGCAGCGCAGCGCCGACGCGTACATCTCGCTGCACCGCTCGGAAGGCTTCGGCCTGGGCATGGCCGAAAGCATGCGGCTTGGAAAACCGGTCGTCGCCACCCACTGGTCGGGCAATGTGGACTTCATGGAACCAAGCAACAGTTGTCCGGTGAACTACCGGCTGGTACCGGTCAATGAAGGCGAATATCTGCACTGGCGCGGGCAGCATTGGGCGGAAGCCGACGTTCAACACGCCGCCGAACATATGCGCCGGCTCGTCGATGAGCCGGAATACGCGAAACGGCTGGGCGGAAAAGCCGCGTCCGATATTCGCCTGCAACTCTCCATGGAAACGGCGGCCAAAGCATTGATCGAACGTCTGCAGACACTGCATGCCAATCTCTCCAGGAATTCGAGCCTTGGATAAGCGCCCAATGAACACACCATCGATACTTCACCACAGCAGCGGCAATCGCCTGTCGCAAACGGAACACTTTAGCTTGCCGTTTCCGGGACGACATCGATGACCCAGGCTCAATCAAGACATCCCGCCACTTTCGCCGAAATGTCTCTCAGCTTGTGGCGGAACAGGCAATTGATCATGAGGATGGTCACCCGCGACATCACCGGCCGCTATCGCGGATCGGCCATGGGACTGCTGTGGTCGTTCTTCAACCCGCTGCTGATGCTGGTCATCTACACCTTCGTGTTTTCGGTGATATTCGGTGCGCGCTGGGGTGTCGACGGGACCAACGGCAGAGGTGATTTCGCATTGCTCCTGTTCGCCGGCATGATCATGCACGGCTTGTTTTCCGAATGTCTGAATCGCGCTCCCGGCCTGATCCTGGCCAACGTCAATTACGTCAAGAAAGTGATATTCCCGCTGGAGATCCTGTCGTGGGTCTCGCTTGGATCGGCGCTGTTTCATGCCTGCATCAGCCTTGCCGTTCTGCTGATCGCGCAATTGATTCTGAGACATTCGATCCCCTGGACGGTCATGCTCTTTCCGCTGGTCATGCTGCCGCTGATACTGGCTTCGATCGGCGCGGTATGGTTCGTCTCGGCACTGGGCGTCTATGTGCGCGACATAGGCCAGATCACCGGGATATTCACTACCGCATTGCTGTTCCTGTCCGGCGTTTTCTACCCCATCTCCGCGCTGCCGCTTCACTATCAAAAATGGATGCGCCTCAATCCGCTGGCCTACATCATCGAAGAAAGCCGTAATACGTTGATTTTCGGACAATTGCCCGATTTCGGCCGCTTGGCGATCTGTACCGCAATCGCGTTGTGCATCGCTTGGCTGGGTTTCCTCTGGTTCCAACGCACTCGAAAAGGATTCTCCGATGTCGTATGAGAAACCACAGGCATCGGCAGGCATAGAACACGATGGAATGAACGGCGATACCGGCAACGTCATTGAAGTCCGCGACATCTCCAAGTGCTATCACGTCTACGAACAGCCCAGCGACAGGCTCAAGCAAGCCGTTTATCCTCGCATTCAACGGCTGCTCGGAAGACCTTCCAGACAATATTTCCGCGAATTCTGGGCATTGAAAGACCTCTCTTTCGACGTCAAGGCAGGAGAAAGCGTCGGCATCATCGGCCGTAACGGGTCCGGGAAATCGACCCTGCTGCAATTGATCTGCGGCACCCTGGAACCGACCGGCGGCACCGTCCAGACCCGGGGACGGATCGCTGCATTGCTGGAACTCGGCTCCGGCTTCAACCCCGAATTCAGTGGCCGGGAAAACGTCTACATGAACGGCGCCATCCTCGGATTGAGCGAAGAAGAGATGGCCGAGCGCTACGACAGCATCGTAGCGTTCTCCGAAATCGAAGCGTTCATCGACCAACCGGTCAAAACCTATTCCAGCGGCATGTTCATGCGCCTTGCGTTCGCCGTGCAAGCGCATATCGACGCTTCGATCGTCATCATCGACGAGGCATTAACCGTCGGCGATGTTTTCTTCCGGCAAAAATGTTACGCACGGCTTGAAAAGCTGCGCGACGCCGGCGCGGCCATCCTTCTCGTTTCCCATTCGATGCCCGATATAGAGCAATACTGCGAACGCGCCATCCTGCTGAATCAAGGAGAAATGCGCTTCATCGGCTCCTCTTCCGAGGCGGCACGGCATTATTATTTGATCAACCAGGGTATCCACCCGACGCTGGTTCAAGACACATCGGACAGCGACAGCGGCACGGGCTTCCCTGCAAAGCTTGCTGACCACGCTCCATGCCTGCTTCCTCAAGAAGCACTATTGGACATCACCCATTGCTCGCAGGTCAGCAACGGTCAAGCATACTGTCGCGCCATGGCCCTCCTCGACGGAGGCGGTCAACCGTGCGACACATTCCGCCAGGGCGACAAAGCAATTTTTTATTCCGAATATGTGGTAACCAGCGACATGGGAATACCCATCTGCGGAACCGTTATTTCCAACGAACGCGGAATCATCATCCACGGAAAGAACAGCTGGCAACATGAAATGGAACCGGCCGGCCATGCGCGTGCCGGAACCATAATCCGATGCTGGCAGGAAATCACGTTAGACATCGGTCCCGGGGATTACGTGTTCGAAGCCGGTCTTTCCACGGTCTCCGAAACCGAATGGAACCACCGGTATCAAATGTCCTATGAACAGATAGCCGCTTCGGAAACGCGCGTTTGTCATGTCGTTAACGCGGGAACATTTAGTGTTGGACTGGCAATGCGCAACCATGTAGCAACATTGACGCATCATGGCATCGCCGATCTTCCCGGCCGCATGCGCATAGACATCGTTCAAGAAAACTCAACATCCACCTCGTAGTAAGTACGGAAAAAACGATGTCAGATAGCCTCGCGCAGACCGAAAAATCCCTGACGGAATGCTGGTGTGGAAACAGTAATTTCACATCGTATGGACCGGATTATATGCATTGCCTTACCTGCGACACGCTGGTGTCACAGAAAGGGCTTTCACACGATCAGACGCAGGTCACCAACGATGAGGACGACTTTTACGGAAAAAAATATTGGCTGGATCATCAGCAGCAGGATCTTTCCCAACCGGGAATCCTCGAGCGTGCCCGGACCGACATTCCTGAAAGAAACCTATATTGGCTCGAGGCCCTCCTCAAATACAAATTGCCACCTGCGACGACCTTGGAGCTAGGTTGCGCGCATGGCAGCTTCGTTGCATTGATGCAGCAGACCTGTTTTTCCGCATCCGGCATGGAAATGAGCCCATGGGTGGTGGACTACGCGAGAAAGACTTTTGCCATCGATGTTCATCTTGGTCCGATCGAATCAGTGGACATTCCCGCCGCAAGTCTCGATTGCATCGTAATGATGGATGTCATGGAACACCTGCCCGATCCGATGGCTTCCATGAGCCACATTCAAACATTGCTTAAACCGGATGGCATATTTCTTATACAGATGCCGAATTTTTGCGAAGACCGTTACGAAACATTGATCGAAACGCAGAACCCGTTTCTGGTGCAGCTCAAAGCAGACGAACACTTATTTTTGTACAGCAAACGCGCCAGCCAGGAATTCTTCCACCGCATTGGATTCGAATATATCTATTTCGAACCGGCCATCTTCTCCCATTACGACATGTTCTTCGTCGCCAGCAGAATTCCGCTTCAGACCAATACGAAACAAGAGATCGAAGCTTCACTTCTCGCCACCCCCGGCGGCCGCATCATTCTAGGCATGCTGGACCTCAAGAAACAGCTTGAACAGGCACGCATGTTCGAACACGACAGAAACTTACTGAGAGCACAGTTGGCGGATTTGCGCCAACACTTCGAGAATTCAGAGAAGGATCGAGAGGCACGCGCTGAGATCATCGAGGAACAGGGGAAAGAAATCGGCTTACTGCACGTCCACCTTCACGAACTGATGAAGAAATGTCGCTAACATCAATTCCTCCCGCACCGAACAGAAACATAATTCCAGAGCAAACAATCGATGACGCGCCTTGCCCCCACGGCACGCGTAGATCGAACGTTTTGATTCTGACCACGGACCTGCCCTATTTTCCAGGGAAGCTTGGCCACGACTTCTTTAATATCAGGCATCTTGCCCGCACTCACGATGTTGGCGTCGTCGCTCCGCGATATGACTGTTACCCTGAAAAAAGCGTCGCAAATCTCGAATCGATCATCGACCGGGCATACTTCTGGCCTTATCCTGCAACGCCGCCGCAGGGGCCTATCGTCGGCGAAGCGCCGGCTTGCCTGCGCTCATGGGTAGCCAGACTGCCCAGCAGAATCCGGCTATGGGGATTCAAACATCTGCTCGGAATTCAAAACAAACCTCGGGACGCGCTCGATAAACTGGCAATACTATCCAACTGCGCGCCGCAATTATTCCAGGCCATCACCGACCGCTGCTGGCATTCCATCGTGATGATTCAGAGCAACCTGGAACCGTGGTCGAAATATCTTCCTGCCGCAGGCGGAAAATTCGTTTACTTTCACGATGTGCGTGCAGATTACTTATGTCGTGCGAAGACGCCGGATGGACAGAGTCTCATCGAACCGAAGGAGATAAAAGCCATCCACTGGCAAGAACAACGGACGATCAATTATTCCGATGTATCCGGATTCGTTTCAAAATTGGATCAGGAACGCGCCCTGAAGTTTTTTTCGATTTCCTCGGAGACCGGTGTAGCCAATATTCCTGTCGATACTTGCTACTTTTCTCCGCCTCCTGAAGGATGGAATAGAAATAACGATAATATTGTCCTATTTACAGGCCATTTATCGCATCCTCCAAACATCGATGCCGTTTTGTATTTCCTCAAAGAAATTTGGCCCCTGATACTAAAACAGTTACCCGACGCCATCTTCCAGATTGTTGGAATGCTCCCTGCGGATGATCTGGTCCTTGCCGCGCAAAACGCACCCCGCTGTGAGCTTCACGCCAACGTGCCGGACATACGTCCTTATTTTTGGAACGCCAGCGTCTATGTCGTGCCAATGCGATACGGCGGCGGCATACGTCAAAAAATTTTTGAAGCATGGTCTACATGTACCCCTATCGTCTGCACGACGATGGCAGCGGAAGGTACCGGTGCAGAATACGGCATCCATTGTTTTCTTGAAGACACCCCACAAGACTTTTCCGAAAAAGTCGTGGAGATCCTTCGCAATAAAAAAAGCAGTGAATCGATCATCCGGAATGCGAAATCCTATGTGGATTCCACGTATTCCGTTTCCGCTGTCGCACCGAAGTTCCAGCACCTCGTCCAGCGCTCGATCGCAATCAAGAAGCAAAAACCATTCAAAATGCTTTTTGATCTGCGTTGGATGCAATTGGGCCACGCTGGCGGGATAGAGCAGGCCACATACGAACTGGTCTCGGCCATTTCCCAGATAGACTACAAAAACGCATATCGCATCATGGCTCCACGCAGCGCATGCTGTGAATGGAGTTTCCCCAAAGAATTTCAGATGAAATTCTTTTATTCGGACAACGTCGAAACAGAACTCGAAACCAAACGATCGCTGCTGATCAATGGATTGGCCTCAAGCTTCGGAGTCTCTCAATTGATGAACACTGCGATGCGAAATCTATCGCTGTTTCATAAGCTGGACTTCGATATTGTGCATTCCGTTGCGGGTTATACGCATCCGGATGTGATCGGGTTTCCCAACATCCTGACCATCAACGACCTTCAGCATCTGCATTATCCACAATTCTTTACCGAAGCCGAATATAAGGAACGCGAGAACTTATACCGTACATCCGCTGAGCGTGCCGAACATATCATCTGCATTTCGGAATTCACACGTCAGGACGTTCATCGACTCTACGGCATCCCTTTGGAAAAGATGAGTACGGTCTGGATTATCCCGAGCCGTAATGTATGGGTGAAGGTATCGCGATCCGATGTCAAATCCACGCTTTCGAGATTGGGGTTATCGACACCGTTCCTGTTCTTTCCAGCGCATTGCTGGCCGCACAAGAATCACGCTCGGCTGGTCGAAGCATTCGTCAAGGTGCTTGCAAAACTGCCTGACAATCTCAGATTAGTGCTGACGGGAAGGCCATTCCCGGACGATCACCCGGCTGCCGTATTGATCCGTGAAGCAAAATTGGGCAACCGCATCTCGCACCTTGGTTATCGATCACCGTTGGAAATCCGCATTCTATTTCAGGAGTGCGCCGCCTTAGTGTTTCCTTCCCTATTCGAGGGCTACGGCATGCCGGTTGCAGAAGCGATCATCGCGGGGAAGCCCGTGTTGTGCTCCAACGTGACATCCTTGCCGGAGATTGCCGGCAACGCCGCGTTTACTTTCGATCCTACCGATATTGACACAATCGGAGATGCACTGGTTCAAGTGACCACTTCGGAAAAACTGCGCTCGGAACTCAGCGCGGCCGCTCTCTCCAGACGAGGCTTTTTTGGCGCTCGTCGGCACGCCGTTCAAACATTATCAATCTACAACCGCGTCTATAACGAACTCTATGGTGTCGGCCAATGAAAAATATGCCGCGCATATCAATTGTCGTACCGTCTTATAACCAAGGAAAATACCTTGGTGAAACGCTGCAAAGCCTATTAGACCAGGAGTATGCCAACCTTCAAGTCATTATTCAGGACGGCCAGTCCACGGACGATTCCATCGCGGTTGCGGAAAGTTATGTCCAACGCCATCCGGATATATTCCAGTTACATGTCGAAAAAGACTCCGGGCAAGCGGATGCTATCAATCGCGGGTTCACGCGTGCCGATGGAACGATTCTCGGATTCCTCAATTCCGATGACACTTTGTTCCCTGGGGTTTTTCACCGAATCGCCAAGGAAATAGATCCCGCGAGTGACCGGTATATCGTCATGGGGCGATGTCTATTTACCGGAGAGAACTCCCGATACGTGGGCGTCGAACATCCCGCTCAATACATTTCGCACTTTGATCATTTGGCTATTTGGCGTCGCGGTTACAACACTATTCCACAACCCTCCGTTTTCTGGCACCGAGAAGTAACCGATAAGATAGGGTTTCTCGATGTCAACGAACACCATGCGCTTGACTACGACTTGTTCTGCAAGTTCAGTCGTCACTACGACTTTCATCGCATCGACCAGCTATTCAGCACCTATCGTATGCACGACGAGTCGAAATCCTCACAACGCACCGAAGCCGAGGTATTGGAACTGACCATTGGAGTCAGCAAAAAACACTGGGGTAGCTGGCTTTCACCGCTACGGTGGCGCCTCGAATTATCTCACTGGGCATACACTCATCAGTTCCACGACCATGCGCGCCATCACGCGCGCAGAGCCGAAGAGGCTTTTCTGCAGCGCCGCCCGATGAGCGCAGGATATGAATTTTTTAGAACTTTCTTCTACTCCCCAAAGATGGCTTGGAATCGCCTATTTCTCGGTTGGTGTGCACGTCGAAAATTGAATGCCCTGGATAAAATGGTGGCATACGATACATCCAACAAGGAACAATATCCGGATGGATGGATCGGGCCTCTTTTCATTGCGCACGTCGACATCCCTGAAAACGCCTCCCGGATCAAATATATACTTGATCATACTCCGAACAGGAAACTTAGAAATTTCGATATTCAATTATTCATCAATGGCACCTCCGTCGATAGAAAACAACCGAATACGACTGGCTCCTTCGAGCTTCAAGCCGATGTATCCAAGTGGCGCAGCGAAACTATTTCTGTAGAGTTGCGTAGCACCTCCTTTTTCATCCCCAGCAAATTAATCAAAGGATCAAAAGATCATCGTCGTCTTTCAATCAAACTGACGGGACACGAGATTGAAGATTAAACCCTGCGTACTTTAACTCCACTATCGGTATAAATCAGGGCATGAATAATCTACGGCACAAACTAAGAATGACAGTTCTAAAACTGGCCAACGGTGTACCTGTTCCTGCGCGCCCCTCTGTTTCCGAGTCCTTGCCTTTGCCATTCGGCACTTCAGAAAAAAGCATAACAACGCTTCGTCATTTGTCAGAAAGCATTAATTCCTTCAATTCAAACCAGAGCAATAAGGACCTCTTGGATAGAATAAGAAGCTATAACCATGAAATTGTCCGATGCTTTGACGATCTCAGCCCATTAGCGGACACCCATTTGCTGGATATCGGTGCATCTCCTCATCAATACGCCATGGAGAAAAGTGTCGAATGCGGAGTAGCATGCTATGTCGGTGTAGGCCTGGACATTGATACCACTCTCTCCGTCGATGTACTCGGCAGCCGGTGCCATCTTCGGAATATGAATGCACAGTCCTTACAATTTGAAAACAATTCCTTCGACCGCATCATGTCGATGTCGACATTTGAGCATATTGCCGATGTACCGCAGGCTTTGTCCGAAATTCACCGTGTCCTTCGTCCCGGTGGAACTGCTTTAATTACTTTCGAGCCTCTATGGACATGTTCCTATGGACATCATTTGCATCAATACGAAGAAATAGCACAGCTGGTTCCACCATGGGCTCATTTGATATGGAACCGTGATCAAATGAGAGAATATCTTTCTCGAATATTTCCAGAAAACGCCAGCCTCGATCTCGAACAAACAATCCACTGGATATATGAAAACCCTGTTATCAACCGAGTAGGAATCTCGGAGATGCGGGACCATATATATTCATCAGCATTGAACATCGTCTGGATAGTACCGATTCCAGAGACAACCGACGACGAAGGCCAATTGCACTTAGCATCTGATGTCACCGGCTATTCATACGATGACTTGATGACGCGCGGGCTGTCTATATTCATGAAAAAAATACAGTGATGAAAATCAGCATCATCACACCTTCATTGAACCAAGGCCGTTTCATAGAGCGCACACTAGAAAGTGTGGCACGGCAAAACGTCAAAAATATCGAACATATAGTATTCGATGGCGGCAGCAACGATGAAACCCTAGATATCCTGCGCCGTTGCTCCCTGGATGTTTCATGGAAATCGGAACCCGACTCCGGTCAAGCGCATGCCGTAAATAAAGGTATCCTTGCCAGTAACGGAGATATTATCGGTTGGCTCAACTCCGATGACATATATTATCCTTATGCTATCGACCGAGTATTGAATATATTTTCCACTCGCCATGATATCGATGTCATATACGGCATGGCCGAGCATATAGACACCGAAGACACTCCCTTTGAAGATTATCCTACGGAAGAATGGAACTCCGCGCGTTTACAGGAAACATGCTTTATATGTCAGCCTGCCCTATTCTTCCGGCGCAATATCGTCGAACGCTTCGGATTGCTCGACCAATCCTTACACTATTGCATGGATTATGAATATTGGCTGCGGCTATCCAAAGCAAATGTTTCCTTTTTTTATCTGAAAGAGAAACTTGCCGGATCGCGCATGTATGAGGACAACAAGACATTAAGCTCGGTAATACCGGTTCATCGTGAGATTAATGACATGTTCCGTAATTGTTTTGGAAAGGTACCCGATGCCTGGCTTTATAATTACGCTTACGTCGTGACACGAGAAAGGATAAACGAAAATCTACATGCAACCCGTTTCCATAGAGAAACCGCTATACGCACTCTGCTAGCCTCTCTTCGATGGAATCGCTGTATTAGCAGATCCTTATTACACAGACTGCATCCGCGCTGGTTTTGATGCCGCAACGGTGATGGACATCATCACCATCCATGGCTTATGAAAGATCCTTATAGCTTCATTCTCCGGAGGAGCTGATTTTTTTATACGCCGGAGTTTTTGACAAATTCATGGTAAGCGCGCTCGATTCCCTCTCGAAGTGGAGTCCGTGCCTTCCAGCCGAGCGAATGCAAACGCTCCGATGACATCAATTTACGCGGCGTACCATCCGGTTTACTGGCGTCAAAGACGATTTCACCTTCGAACCCGACCACTTCCATTATCGTCTCCGCAAGTTCCCGGATCGTAATGTCACTCCCGGTACCTACATTGAATAAACCATCGCTGACATTCGCTTCCATAAGGAAAACGCAAGCATCCGCCATATCGTCTACATACATGAATTCACGCCTGGGGGTTCCACTTCCCCATACCGTCAATTGCCTATCTCCCCGCAACTTGGCTTCATGCACTTTCCGAATCAGCGCCGGCAACACATGACTGCTCTCCAGATCGTAATTATCATTGGGGCCATACAAATTTGTCGGCATGGCACAAACATAGGCTGTTCCATATTGCCTGTTGAAACTTTCGCAAAGCTTCACACCGGCAATCTTCGCTATCGCATAGGGCTCGTTCGTCGGCTCTAGTGACGAAGTCAATAAGTACTCTTCTCTGATAGGCTGCGGACAATCTCTCGGATATATGCAGCTCGACCCCAGAAAAAGCAATCGGTTTA
Source organism: Lysobacteraceae bacterium (assembly GCA_031285265.1). GTDB lineage: Bacteria > Pseudomonadota > Gammaproteobacteria > Xanthomonadales > Xanthomonadaceae > JAITWM01. The sequence goes on along the minus strand of JAITWM010000131.1, from coordinate 1,871 downwards.
TCCCAGCAGCGTACGCCGCTTGAATAACATTCGAAGCGATCATCAGATTTTCATAAATAAAATCTGCTCGATATACATTATTCGCTTGTATACCACCAACTTTCGCCGCTGCTAGAAAAATATAATCAGGGCATTCACGCTGCATGAAATCTCGAACATCCGTCTGATTCGTCAAATCCAGTTCATCCCGAGAACGAAGAACCAAATTGTTATAGCCGGCCGATTGCAACCGGCGCACGATCGCGGAGCCGACCATTCCACGATGCCCTGCCACGTAGACCTTCGCATCCTTTCCAATAATCACACCAGACATGTTCTAGCCCCGAATTCTTCTATTCATGATAATCTGGCGCCGTATAGCCATGGCGCTTTACCAGTGCGTCGCGTTCCGCTTTTACTAGATCTTCCCGCACCATTTCAGTAACGAGTTCCTTGAAAGTAATTCTTGGACTCCAGCCGAGCTTTTTCCGCGCCTTAGAGGCATCACCGAGCAATGTGTCCACTTCCGCAGGACGAAAGTAACGCTGATCCACGGCTACGATGCATTTCCCATCAGTGTCATAACCTTTCTCGTCTATACCATTGCCTTCCCAGCGTATCTGAATATCAAGCTCCGCCGCCGCCAATGCTACGAACTCGCGCACACTGTGCTGAATTCCGGTGGCAATCACAAAGTCCTCCGGATTTTCCTGCTGCAACATCAGCCACTGCATTTCTACATAATCCTTTGCATGCCCCCAGTCGCGCAACGAATCAAGGTTGCCAAGATATAGACAATCTTGCATCCCTAGTTTAATTCGAGCCAGCCCGCGGGTGATTTTCCGAGTAACGAATGTTTCACCACGGATAGGGGATTCGTGGTTGAAAAGAATGCCGTTACAGGCATACATTCCATAGGACTCACGGTAATTCACAGTAATCCAATATGCATACAACTTGGCCACGGCATAAGGGCTACGCGGATAAAATGGCGTCGTTTCCTTTTGCGGCTTCTCCTGGACAAGCCCATATAGTTCCGAAGTCGATGCCTGATAAAAGCGCGTTTTCTTCTCAAGATTCAAGATCCTGATTGCTTCCAGAACGCGTAATGCTCCAAGTGCATCTGAATTGGCAGTATATTCCGGTTCTTCAAACGAAACTGCCACATGGCTTTGCGCCGCGAGATTATATATCTCATCGGGTTGAACCTGTTGGATGATTCGGATCAAACTGCTGGAGTCCGTCATATCGCCATAATGCAATATGAATTTACGGTCCTTCACATGCGGATCCTGATATAAATGATCTATCCTATCAGTATTAAATATCGAGCTACGGCGCTTGATACCATGAACTACATAACCTTTGCTGAGCAGTAATTCGGCCAAATACGCGCCATCCTGCCCAGTAACACCGGTAATCAATGCAACCCGATTCTCGCTATCAATCGACATTATTATCCAATTCCTCTAGTCATTAATCTAAAACAGCCTGCACTTAACCGCGATCATTAATTGAAGACATCGTAACTCTGTTACAGCCTACCTTCTGAAAATGAACCAGAAAGCCTCAACACATGTGCATCCACCATCTCGGCAATCATATCCTCAAAGCTGATCGTCGGCTGCCAACCCAATTCCAATCTGGCTTTTGACGCATCCGCGACTGTCGGCCCCGTATCCGCCGGACGTACGAAACGCGGATCCGTTTCCACATATGGCTCCCATGATTTCCCCACATATCCATATGCCATTGCACACAGGTCTCGCACTGTCCGTAACTGCCCGGTGCCAATGACATAATCATCCGGAACATCATGTTGTAGCATCATCCATATTGCACGCACATAGTCCTTTGCATGCCCCCAATCACGGGCAGAATCCAGATTGCCC
>JAITWM010000127.1 GCA_031285265.1 Lysobacteraceae bacterium | reverse complement strand
AGCACTTCGTTCAGCCAGTTCATAGCACTCCCGTTTACTGCGCTATCGCGCCAACGTTATGGTTCGAAAGGGGAAATCAGTCTAGCGCAACCCTGTGATTCCGGCCTCATTGCGCGCGCATATTATCGACGGCATATGCATAATTTTTAGTGATGACACTGAAGATTGGCCGGATTCGGTCCATCCATATTCCACGCATGCCGGTATCACGGCGGCGAGCGCAGATCCGGCAATTTCGCATCTTCCTCCAGATTCAGCGACCGCACCAGAATCGCCGCCTGCGTCCGCGACCGGCAATTGAGCTTGGACAGAATCGCCGTCACATGGATTTTGACTGTGTTTTCCGCCAATCCCAATACAGTGGCGATCTGCTTGTTGAGCAGGCCCTCGGCCATCAGCATCAATACCCGGAATTGCTGCGGAGTCAACCGCGACAATCCCGCGATCAGGCGAGCATCGTTTTCCGAATGCTCCACCGTCAACGGCGGAAACCAGACATCGCCGGACATGACTGCGCGTACCGCCGTACCGATGGTTTCCACCGGAGAAGATTTGGGGATGAAGCCGGCCGCTCCGAACTGTTGTGCACGGCGCACGATACGCGGCAGCTCGCTGGATGAAATCACGATCACCGGAATGTCCGGCCGTTCCGAACGCAGCCAGACCAGCGACGAAAACCCGCGCGCGCCGGGAATTGCCAGATCCAACAGCACCAGACCAGTATCCGATATGGCTTCGATGGCCGACGCCAACGTTGAAGCGCTGTGCGCCTCGATCACCTCCTTGGGCGCAAGCGCATCTTGCAACGCCTGGCGGATCGCGACACGGAACAGCGGATGATCATCAGCTATCAGTATCTTTAAATCGTTCATGGCGTCTTTCCTACAGTGGCACTCTCCCCCCTGTAGCAAACAGCATATCCGTTTTCCAATGGGTCAATGGCGTTCGGCAGAGTAATCGATTGCATTGGCAGACATCGTAATTTGAAATTGCCGTTCCTCAGTTGAGCGATCATTCCTTTCCGAAAAGCGCATTCGTCCCCCCGGTCACGCTTCGGCATCGCATTCACCGTCCGTCCGGCCACACGACTTCCTTTCCTTTACATCATCACCTTTTCGCCAGGGACGCCCTATCCGCAAGGCTAACGCGATAGGCATTCCACGGACCGTCAACGCCGATCCCCGCCTCGGTGATTTCCATCAGAGGCTACTTAGTTTTTCATGATACTGTTTCGCCTCTTTCGCCAGCGCGCTCGCCAACGCATCGCTCCAGGCCGGTCTGTCATCGGAATATCGATGAATATCGCTCACTGTCACATTGCCGTAAAACTGCCATTTGCTGTGATCGCCGCTACAGCCGTGGGCGCCTTGTTCGCCCGACTGAACGCGCCGCTGCCCTGGATGATCGGTCCTTTGCTGACACTGGCGATCGCCAACGGCCTGAATGCCGGCATCCGCATTCCGATGCCGCTGCGCAACGGTGGTCAATGGTTGATCGGCACGGCGCTGGGGCTGTATTTCACCATGCCCGTATTGGAACAGGTCGGCCGAGTCGTGCCATGGATATTGATCGCTTTGGCCGGAACCGGAGCGATTACCCTGGTCTGCACATACTTGCTGATGCGAATCGGCCGAGTGGATGCGGCCACCGCATTCTTCGCCAGCAATCCCGGGGGCGCCACCGAGATGAGCGTGCTGGCCGAACGGCACCAAGCCCGTATCGACCAGGTCGTCGCCGCGCAAACGATACGTGTCCTGCTGGTCGTCATTCTCGTACCGTTTGCGTTCCAATTCGGCCAATTGCATGGCGGCGACCCGTATCTGCCCGGAATATCGGTCGTAAACGGCATGAAATTGCCGATCCTACTAGCGGCGGCGGCGGCCGCAGGAGCCGTATTGGCATGGCGACGGATACCCAATGCCTGGTCGATCGGCCCGCTGTTGCTTAGCGCCGGGTTGACTGCCGCTGGAATCGAACTGTCCGCGATGCCGGTCTGGCTGGTCGATGCCGGTCAAATCGCAGTCGGATGCGCGCTGGGCGCGCGCTTTTCGCCGCGTTTCCTTCGCGAAGCACCCCGTTTCGTGTTGGGAGCCGTAATCAGCGGATTGACGATGTTGATCGGCTCGGTGCTGCTCGGCCTGGGGGTCTCTGTGCTATCGCCGATCCCGTGGACGACCGCTATCCTCGCTACCGCACCAGGCGGCCTGTCGGAAATGAGCCTGACCGCCAAGACGCTGCAACTGGGCGTCCCCCTCGTCGTCGCTTTCCAAGTCGTCCGGATGGTCTGCGTCGTCATCGGTGCGGCACCGGGCTGGCAGCGCCTGCACCGTTTTCATGATCGTAAGCTTTCTCAGACGTGATGCCAGCGCAGGCCGGCTTCGTCCAGAACCGATGCTAGCGCACGGCGTATGTTCGTCATACCGGTACTCACGCATCGTCTTGATCCGCAGGTTGCTGGTTACGAGTGTTTTTCGTTTTGCTGCGCGCGCGCGCCTTACCCGGCGCCCGTGCCGCCAATCTTCCGGCGGCATCGCCGATCTCCGCACGCAATTTGAGATAGTTCGCCAATCGTCCCGGATCCAATGCTCCATTCATCGCCGCGGTCCGGAGCGCACAACCGGGTTCGTGCTGGTGCATGCAATCGCGGAACCGGCATTCCTTTGCCAATGCATCGATATCGGCGAATCCGCCATCGGACAACGACTCCTCTCCGGTCGGTTTGAGTTCACGCATCCCCGGCGTGTCAATCAGGCAACCGCCTCCGGGCAAGGTCATCAATGCACGATGCGTCGTCGTATGCCGCCCCCGCGAATCGCCGGCCCGGACCATGCCGGTTTTCATCCGGCATTCGCCCAACAGCGTATTGATCAACGTCGATTTCCCGGCGCCGGACGATCCCACCAGCGCCACCGTACAGCCTTCATGCAGCCATGGCGCCAACGCCGCCAATACCGTCTCCCGCGCGTGCGCATCGACCGCCGCTACCGGTACGCCCTGTGCCATCGGTCCGGCCAATGCGACATGCGCCGCCAGCACATCCGCTTCGATACGGTCGCTTTTGGTCAGTACCACCACCGGCTGCGCGCCGGCGTTACGGACCAGCAGCAGGTAACGCTCGATACGACGAGGATTGAAATCCGCATCCAATCCGCAAACCACGAAGACGACATCGACATTCGCGGCTATCAACTGCTGTTGATAGTGCTCTCCGGCAGCAGCGCGTTTGACCACGGTGCGCCGCGGCAACAACGCCACGATACGGTCCTGCCGGTACAACACCCAGTCGCCGACGACAGCCCGCTGCTCTACAGGGAACCGCCGGCGTTGCCATTGCGGCAACGATTCGGCCCGGAAGCCTGTTTCCGGCGCATCGGCCAGCACGTAGCCGGTACGATGCTGCTCGACCACGCGCGCCGGAGCGGCATCCGGGAACTCGGCCAACCGGTTCCGCCAGTCCGGATCTTCCGGATCGCCCGCCCACGGCCAGCCGATTCGGCGCAACCGGGCAAGATGTTCGGCAGGAATATTCATCCGGCGAATTCTACCCAAGCCATAGCCTCCACCGGTATTTCGGTGTCCCGTCCGCTATACCGCGACCGGGAACATGGCTGCATGAATCCCCACGGCAATCCGATTTCATTACTCATACCACCCGCATCCGGACAAAACGCCGCCACCTTTCCAAATTTCCGCTAACATGTTTCGCTCGTTCCACGCAAGTGATTGTCCCGCCATGAGCACCCAGAACCCGCTCGTCATCCGCGAACGCCTGTCCGAAGTCCGTTACGAAATCCGTGGCGAGCTGGCGCGGCGAGCGCGTGCGCTGGAGATGCAGGGGCAAACGCTGATCAAGCTCAACATCGGCAATCCGGGGAAGTTCGGGTTCCGTGCGCCGGCGCACATGCAGCGCGCCATCATCGACGACATCGACCAGACCGATCCCTACACGCACCAGCAAGGCCTGCCGGAAGCACGCGAAACCTTGTCCGCGTTGTACCGCAAGCGCGAAACGCCGCATGTGGACAGCGACCGCATCTTCATCGGCAACGGCGTCAGCGAACTGATCGACATGTTCCTGCGTGCATTGCTCAACCCCGGCGACGAAGTGCTGATCCCATCGCCCGATTATCCGTTGTGGTCGGCGGCGACGATTCTCAACGATGGACGCCCGGTCTATTACCGCTGCGATCCCCAGAACGGCTTCCTGCCCGAACCTACGGAAATCGAAACCCTGGTTTCCTCGCGCACCCGCGCATTGGTTCTGATCAATCCGAACAATCCGGCCGGCGCGGTTTATCCACGCGAACTGCTGGAACGGATCGTCGCCGTCGCCGTCAAACACAATCTGCTGTTGATGGTCGACGAAATCTACGATCAGATCCTCTACGACGATGCGCGCTTCGTTCCATTGGCGCCATTGGCCGGCCATCACCCCTGTGTCACGTTCGGCGGCTTGAGCAAAGTGCATCGCGCTTGCGGCTGGCGCGTCGGCTGGGCGGTGTTGTCGGGCGAACAATCGCGCATCACGGATTATCAAAATGCCGTGGATCTGCTCAGCGGTCTGCGCCTGTGCGCGAATGTACCCGGCCAGCACGCGGTGAATGCGGCCATTGCCGGACCCGACACCATCACGCCGCTATGCTCGCCGGGTGGACGTTTGTACGAGACCCGCCGTGCCGTGATCGAATCCTGCGCCGCCAGCGAACACCTGAAATTGAACGCGCCGGGCGGAGCGCTCTACGCATTCCCGCAAGTCGTCGGCCCGGCTGCGCTCGGTTTCGACGATCACGATTTCGCACTGGAGCTGCTGGAAACGGAAAACCTGCTGATCGTACCGGGCTCCAGTTTCAATGTGCCGTTCCGCGATCATTTCCGGATCACGTTGCTGCCGGAGGCCGACGTCATCCGTGAAGTGTTCTCCCGCATCGACCGCGTCCTCGCGCGCCGCGCCGAACACGTCACCAAGGTCGTGCCGCTGAAATCGCGCAGCGCCGTCGCCTGACCGGCCGGCGCGCTGCTATCGCTCACGCGATACCGCATCGCGTCCTCGCGTCCCGCCAAACGTGACAGATACGCGCCCGGATACGCCACGGCAAGCTCGGCGACATCGTTCCAACCCGCAGCCCTGTCGAAGGCTTCCGTTCCCGCCTCTCCGTCACCAAGTCATTCAGACGGAAAATCGTCGTCGCGCGTATTCCGAACCCGCTTACTTTGCCTGTCGACGCAGGTGATTCAACAGATCGATCCGTGTGATGAGACCGACGAACCGGTCGTCGTCGGTGACGATGGCGACATGGCCGCGGCCGAAGATCGGCAATAGCGATTCAATCGGAGATTTGACATCCAACCGGTCCAATCGTCCGATCATCGCGATCGATACGGGATCGTGAAAACGCTCTTCGTCGCCGTAGATATGCAACAGCACATCGCCTTCATCGACGATTCCGACCAGATCGTCGCCTTTCATTACCGGCAATTGCGAAACGCCATAACGCTTCATCCGTTGATAGGCGGTCGTCAACGAATCGGCGGGAGCGACCACGATGGTATCGCGCCGGCTGTAGGGCCGTTGGATCAGATCACGTAAATCACCATGACGGGACTGTTCGAGAAACCCGTTGTCACGCATCCAATAATCGTTATAGATCTTCGACAGATATTTGTTGCCGGTGTCGCCGACGAAAGTCAGCACCCGTTTCGGCAAGACCTGCTCACGGCAATACCGCAACGCGGCAGCGACCATCGTCCCGGTGGACGCCCCTCCCAGGATGCCCTCTTTGGACAGTAATTCGCGCGCCATCAGGAAGCTTTCGCGGTCTTCGATGCGGTACGCGCGCGCGACCCGGCTGAAATCGGCAAGCGGCGGCAAGGTCGTGGTCTGACCGATCTCCGCGACCAGCGAGGCGCCGGACATGGCCGCTGAACGCCCGCCATCGACATGTCCTGCCAAGATCGAACCGGACGGATCGGCCAGGACCAATTCGATATTCGCCGCATGCCGGGAAAAGCACCGCGACAATCCGGCCAGCGTACCGCCGCTGCCGCAACCGAGTACGACGGCATCCAATCCGCCAAGCGATCCCGTCTGCTCCAATATCTCCGGGCCGGTCCAACGCTCGTGTGTCGCCGGATTGTCCGGATTCGCGAACTGGTTGACATAATAGGAGCCCGGCGTTTCCACCGCGACGCGCGCAGCCACATTCCGATAATGTTCCGGGTGGTCCGCGCCGACGTCCGAGCGCGTCAATCGCACGTCTGCGCCCATCGCTTCCAGGTTGAAAGCCTGTTCCCGATTAATCCGATCCGGGACCACCAGTATCAACCGATAGCCTTTCTGTCTCGCGGCCAATGCCAATCCGGTCCCGGTATTGCCGACAGTACCTTCCACTAGCGTATCGCCAGGCCGGATATCGCCGCGCTGCTCCGCCGCTTCGATCATCCGCAAGCCGACTCGATCTTTGATCGAACCACCCGGATTCGCATTCTCCAGCTTCAAAAACAGTTCGCAAGGGCCTGTTTCCAATGCGCGAACCTTGACTATCGGCGTCTGGCCGATCAATTCGAGAACGGAAGCATGGGTGGACATGGCCGATGGATCTCCAGTCATCAATGGGACAAAACCGAAGCATCGTTGCACGATGCTCCGCCGGAACACGTGAGTATGCCTGAACCGGCCGCGAGTTCCTTTCCACCGTCAGGCTGATGAACTTTTTCGCTGCTCGGCACGGCACCGGCTGCCGGCAGGACCGATCCGGGCAGACGACAAACGGCAGCCGCCTCAAAACAACAACGGCCACCCAAAGTGGCCGTTGCCGGAGTACCGCCGAACTGCTGTCAGGCGTTGGTGCTATCAGCGTACATTTTGAGCAGTTTCTCCTTGGCCGCAAGTTTCTCGCGCTTCATCTGCGCCAGTGTCGCGGCATCGATCGGAAGCACCCCAAGTTCGGCATCCATGACTTTTTTGTCCAGTTTCTTGTGCATTTGATAAAGCTGTCTGAATTCGGAATCGCGTTTCATCAGGGCTTCGATTTCCGCTTGCGGCTTTTCTTCAAACATGATGTCTACCTCATGGTTGGTGGTGCACATCCGTTCCCGCACGATCGGCTGGAACGAATGGTCTGGGAAATACGACATCCTGCGCCCGCCGGCGCGGATGCCATTAAAAGATTCGGAGTGATCGAACGATGGCGCATGGCGACTTGCACGACCGAGGTATGCGATCCGATCCGCCGAATCCGATCCCCGTTGTGAGCACTCATGAATCATCCTTTCGATCCTCTCCGATATGGCGAGCGATGCACTGCCCGTCCCTTGAAGCTACTCTTCCAATCCGATTTCGACAAGGGAGTCGTCCCCTACGTTAAACGGCCGGACATGTTTCATATCAGGACAGGTATGCGCGCTTACGGCCATTGTGGCGCGCATGCGTGTCACGATCATGAGATGTCTAATCAACTTACTGAATTAAAAGGTTTTTATTGTTATTTTCACTCGTTTCATAGCGCTACTTCCCACCATGACGATAATCGGCTCCGTCTGTCATGGGGAAACCGTGATCTGCACCGCACGCGCCTGCGTGGCCGGACCGGCCTTACCCGACGCCTGCATACGATTACCGGGAACTCCGGCGGCGGCCAAGGCGGCACGCAAGGACTCGGCGCGCCGTTGCGCCAATGCCGCATCGGCATCGTATGCCTCGATTCTGACGCGATTGTTACGACTGATCTGCAGATAGGCCGCCAATGCCTTGACGGTATTTTTTCCGGCAGCGGTCAACTCGGCGCCGTCCGTCGAATAGGCGCTACTGCTTATGGTGAATATTTCATTGGTGCCGCTGAATCGGGATGGCGGCAATCGGGCATCGGCCACCAACTCCGCCTCCTGGCGCGCCAATTCCGCCTCCTGGCGCCGCGCCGCGTTCAATTGTGCCGTTTGCCGGCTCGTCATCCGGCCCAAGGTCTGTTCGATGTCTTCACGCGCCGCCGCTTCGGCAGCGGCCTCCTGACGCAACCGTTCGGCTTCTTCGGCTTGGATCTGCGCTTGAATCCGCAACCGCTCCGCTTCCTGACGCGCGCGTTCCGCATCGCGCCGGCTGACCTCCACCAGCAATTCGCCGCGCGTCATTTCCAGTTTCTTCAACTCCTTCTGCGCTGCTTCGGTACGTGCGCTGATTTCGGG
>JAITWM010000062.1 GCA_031285265.1 Lysobacteraceae bacterium | reverse complement strand
TTTGCGGCAGCCTGCCCAACTCACACAACGCCGTGGCGACGGTATTCGCCGCATCGCCAAGATTAGCTCCCAAGCCGATACCGGCAAGAACCTCCGTCATTCCGGATCGACGGTTATGGTCAGCCGACGACGGCCACGACGACGCGGCGGCGCCTCGCCCTCCACGGCCCCGCCTCCCGGTCCGAAGATCTCCGCCAGCTCATCTCCTGATTTCTGCTGCACCTCGCGCCAAAATGCCATGTCCGCCGCATGTTCATCCGACACCACTTGCCGCAACATCATGAAATCGTAGGCTGCGCGAAACCGCGGATGCGCCAATAGCCGAAACACGCGTTTGCGCTGACGGGTCGAGAACCGCGGCTGCATCAACCAGATTTCCCGCATTGGCAAAGAAAATCTGCGCGGCAACGCAATAGTCTGCATCTGGTTCAACGTGACACGATCGGCAGCGCGTTGCTGGGCCTCTTCCAAAGACATTCCTTGCGATTGCAATACCGCCAACGCCCGGCAATATGCCGGCCACAATAACAGCGCGAACAGGAAAGCCGGCGACACGGACTCGTCGGCCTCGACTCGTGCATCCGTACTGCGTAATCCCTCGATCAATACCCGCCGCAATGCCCCATTGCGATTGGATCGCAAAGCTTCGACCACTTGCGGCAACAGCATATCCAGCAAACCGAACCGCTCCAATCCTTCGAAACTCGCTACCGCATGTCCGGACAGGAACAATTTCAACGTTTCTTCGAACAAGCGCGCCGGTGCGACTTCAGCCAATAAACCCGCCAAACGTGCAATCGGCTCAGCGGTTGCTTCCTCGATCGCGAACTCCAGCTTGGCCGACAATCGTATCGCTCGCAGCATGCGCACCGGATCTTCCCGATAACGCTGCTCCGGGTCGCCAATCAACCGCAGGACGCGCTGCTGTACATCTTCGAACCCGCCGATGTAATCACGCACAGAAAAATCACTAATCGCGTAATACAGCGCATTGGTCGTAAAGTCACGACGTATCGCATCGTCCTCAATCGAGCCATACACGTTATCGCGCAACAGCAGGCCGCCATCATGCACTTTGCGATCGCCGCTTCCATCATCGTCATTGGCACGAAATGTCGCCACTTCAATGATTTCCTGCCCAAACACGATATGTGCCAGCCGAAAGCGACGTCCTATCAGACGGCAATTCCGAAACAATTGCTTGAGCTGATCCGGCGTGGCGTCCGTCGCCACGTCAAAATCCTTCGGGTTCCGTCCGAGCAGCAAATCGCGAACGGCACCACCCACCAGATAAGCCGCGAAACCGGCATCTCTGAGACGATAGAGTACGCGCAGCGCATTGGGACTGATGCTCCTGCGGGAAATGCAATGTTGGTCGCGCGAAATGATGCGCAAAGAAACAGGCGAGTTGATATGCTTATACCGTTATTTTGAAGTCAGACTGCCGGATTGCCGGTCTATATCCGTATGAATATACTAATGCGGCGGCTGTGATGCCAGTTCTTTAACGCTCCCTTCGTCTAGTGGTTAGGACATGGCCCTCTCAAGGCTAAAACAGGGGTTCGAGCCCCCTAGGGAGCGCCATTTGAGTTTCCGTCACTCTATTGGCGATCTTCTCGCGTTTCACCATCGCTAATGAAGATCTTCATCATTTCATCCGCCGAAGCGGTATACAGTCGAAGCAGATGTTGGCGGAACGAGTCCCCGTCTTAAATCCGCAAACTCCGTCATTGTCGACCGTATCCGTTCATGGAGCAATCTTCGGACGACTGCATTAGAATTACGCGTGAAATTTCGTACAGGATCTAGGTACCGCTATGCCCTTCGTCGTTACCGACAATTGCATCCATTGCAAATACACTGATTGCGTGGAAGTCTGCCCCGTGGATTGCTTTCACGAGGGACCGAATTTTCTGGTGATCGATCCGGATGAATGCATTGACTGCACCCTGTGCGAACCGGAATGTCCGGCCAACGCGATCTTTCCGGAAGACGATGTTCCTGCCGGGCAAGAGCGTTATATCGCACTGAATGCCGAGCTCGCTAAGGTATGGCCGGTCATTAGTATTCGTAAGGACCCATTGCCGAACGCGGCCGAATGGGACGGCAAACCGGACAAATATCAGCATCTCAAACGCTGATCGCACCGAACGAATCAGCGCTTTTTCGGAAGACAAGCGTCGAAATACCGGACGGCTTTTGTCCTGCTGGCACATGTCTCTTGGTCAAAGCAGCAAATACCTACCATCACATTCGGCACTACACTTTGCCGAAAGATGCGATAAAGTCCGCCCGGCATTCACACACAAGAATCCGTCCCACGGATCCGGTATATCAATCGTGCATTCTGAACCACGGGGGGCAGGCGAGCAGCCGGCCACCCCTCATGAATTGCATCGATTCCTACTCGTTCAATGCCGATCTCAGCTCGGTCATCACTCGGGCGGGGCCTTCTCCCGTCGCGGGCAGCCCTCTGGGATCGACGACAGAAACATGGGCGCCTGCGTCAACGGTCGTCACGCGCACCAGAAAATTGCTTCCTCGATAACTGACATCATAGGAGCCAAGCAACTGCGCACGATTCACGACCGTTATGTCGTCCATTCTTCCCAATACGGTACCGACCTTACCGAACACATCATCCCGAACGCCGCCGGGAACGGTGAAACCGCTCACCGATGTCGCCGGACCTCCTGCCTGAGTGGAACCGCCTCCCCTTGACACCGTAACGGGCGGAGGCAGCGCCATCGCTCCGGAAGTATCGGGTAATGTCAATTCCGGCGGCACTTCCAACGGCCGCATTTCCGGGCTCAGCACATAATCGCCTTTTGTCTTCGCCTCTCCCTTGCGAAATCGTGAACAACCACTGGCAAGGCTGACAACCATCACCACTACTAATGTCATGGACAGCGCCCGGACAGCCGAAACAGACTGGAACATCAATAAATCTCCCAAATGAATTCGCCGGGTCAACCCGCGCTTATTGTTTCATCATGGCACTGTTTTTCCAGTGCGCGCACTTCGGCCGCTAAACGATCGGCCTCGGGCCTATGGACAGTCGACAACGGCAACAGCGGTAAACGCAATTCCTGGCGACCATAACCCACTCGCTGCATCAATGCCTTGACAGGAATCGGATTAGGCTCGATACCGCAAAAATCGTAAAACGGTTCAAGGCGAGTATTCCAGGCCAGCGCCGCATCCTCCCGCCCCGCCTGCACCAGATCGTACAAGCGCCGGAAACAAGCCGGCATGGCATTGGAAGCCACCGAAATCACGCCGTCAGCGCCAGCCAGCAGCGCCCGTAACGCTGTCGCGTCGTCGCCACTGAAAACGCTGAACCCTGCACGGCGCAGCGGCACCAGCGCCTGCATTCGCTCCGGGTCATTGCGCGCCTCCTTGACACCGATAACCCGATCCTCCCCCGCCAGTGCAGCCACCGTCTCCGGCAACAAATCACAGCCTGTGCGCCCCGGTACGTTGTAAAGCATGATCGGCAATCCGCCTTCCTCGGCAACCGCCCGATAATGCGCCATCAACCCCTCCTGCGTAGGACGCACATAAGGCGGCGTCACCACTAAAGCGGCGTCAGCGCCCGCATCGGCCGCACGCCGGGTCTGGGCAATCGTTTTGGCAGTGCCCGACATACCGGTACCCGCAAGGACCGGAACCCGTTTGGCCATGACATCCACCGCGATTCGCAGAAGATGCGTATATTCATCATCGTCAAGCATAGCGGCTTCACCGGTGGAACCCGCTACGACGATACCCTGAACGCCACTCTGTAACTGCCAGACAAGCAGTTCCCGCCAAGCGTCCAAGTCCAAAGCGCCGGTCTCAGTGAAAGGGGTGGCCAGCGCGGTAATAATGCCGGAAAGATGCAAGTGAGCACACTCTGAAAGATAGGAAACTGACCGCAACGTATACAGGTCGAAACAGATCTTGGCAAGACCGCAAGATCAACTGATGTTACTTGCGATACGAAAGCATGGACAAGTATGCTGATGGTATTCCCAGGACCGCTGCCAGGTCGCCATTCAGATTTATCGTAATGCCGGACCCCTCCTTGAACGATTCACCGTCCAGGCCATCGCCGAACGAAAATCATTTGTTGATCCACGCCTACGCGACACATCCGATGTCGCCACTATTGGCCGTGACGCGCCGTGTCGCCGACAGCGGCTGTCATTTGGCCGATACCCGTCTCGCTACCATCGGCCGCGATGTCGCAATGACGACACTGGCCGTAGGTTCATGGGACGCGGTTGCCAAACTGGAAACGATGTTATCCCGCCTAGAGCGTGAAAACGGGCTGAAACTGAGTTGGCACCGTACCGGTCCGAAATCGCTTCAAAGCAATCTGCTGCCTTATGTCGTCGAAGTGGTCGCCGCCGACAAACCGGGCATTCTGTTCCAATTGGCCGATTTCTTCGACCGCCAGGGCATTACCATCGAAAACTTGCAGAGTACCCGTTATCAAGCCATGCAAACCGGCGCCGAACTGTTTTCGGCGCAAATCACCATCGGTATCCCTGCCGATACGCATATCGCCGCGCTGCGTGACGATTTCCTGGAGTTCTGCGATCACCTGAACCTCGATGCGATCATGGATCCGATGAAATACTGATCGGACCGGACATCGGCACAACCGCATAGAACGGCTATTAGCATGCATTCGCATGCGTTATACGAGCTCGCAGTAGAATAATCGGCCAGTGATCGTCCAAACGACACAATCTCATATCAAAGGATCATATTCCCAATGAATGTCGGCGATATTCTTGCTCCATCCCTGCTGAGCTTGCCATTACAGATGTCAGGAGGAACCTCGGCATCACTGGCGGACTACCTCGGACATTGGCTGGTACTGTATTTCTACCCGAAGGACAACACGCCGGGATGCACGACCGAAGGATTGGACTTCAATGCCCTATTACCAAAGTTCAAACAGATGGATGCCGCGGTATTGGGTGTCTCCCGCGACTCCGTCAAATCCCATGACAGTTTTTGTGCTGCGCAAGGCTTCAAGTTTCCGTTGATCAGCGATACCGACGAGTCGCTATGCAATGCCTTCCAAGTCATCAAGGAAAAGAACATGTATGGGCGTAAAGTGTCCGGTATCGAACGCAGCACGTTTCTGATCGATCCCGATGGACGCATCGTGCAAGCATGGCGCGGCGTCACAGTGCCCGGACATGCCGAAGTGGTTCTCGCTGCGCTGAAAGATGCGCGCCTATCGTGATTTCCCGCCTTTGCCCACTTCCAGCACTGGCGCATCCGATCCCATGACCGCCACCGGCGCCCCACCATCGTATATTCCAGAACAGGATCCGCTGATGACTCGAAGCAAACGCATTTACGTATTGGACACCAATGTGCTGATGCACGATCCGACCGCGTTGTTCAAGTTCGAGGAACACGATGTCTTTCTGCCGATGCAAGTCATCGAGGAATTGGACAACGCCAAGAAAGGCTCCTCGGAAGCCAGCCGCAACGCGCGCCAAGTAAGCCGCTTCCTCAACGAGCTAATCGAAGGCGTTGGCGCTGAACAGATCCAATCGGGAATTCCGTTGCTGCATCCGCAGGGACTGCAACTGAAAAAGCAGGAAGCTACTGGCCGCCTGTTCTTCCAGACCAAAACATTGGATCACCAGTCAAATTTCGGCACGGTCGCACCCGACAACTGGATATTGACAGCGGTCCTTGCACTGAATGAGGAAAATCCCAAAACCCCGGCAGTCCTGGTCTCCAAGGACATCAATCTGCGCATCAAAGCAGCGATCAGCGGACTGCCTGCCGAAGACTACGAAAGCGATCGCGCCCTGGACGACTTCAATCTGTTGTATACCGGCGCCATCGAATTACCGGAAGATTTCTGGAACCGCCATGAAAAAGATCTGGCCTCCTGGACGGATAAGAATGGCCGTTCCTGTTATGAAGTCGAACTGCGACCGGAAGAAACCTGGCTCCCCAATCAATTCCTGTATCTGCCCGGGGAAGACGAAGTGGAACTGCGCGTCGCCCGGATCGAAGACGGCAAGGCATTGCTGACATTGACCGACGACTATCGCCATGGACAGCGCGCCATATGGGGCATCAACGCGCGCAATCGCGAACAGAATTTCGCACTCAATGCACTGATGGACCCGGAGATCGATTTCGTCACGTTGCTCGGCACTGCCGGTACCGGAAAAACGTTGCTGGCACTGGCCGCCGGTTTGGCGCAGACCATGGATCAGCAGCGTTATCGCGAAATCATCATGACCCGTGTCACCATCAACGTCGGCGAAGACATCGGTTTCCTTCCCGGAACCGAAGAAGAAAAGATGACGCCATGGATGGGAGCCCTGACCGACAATCTGGAAGTGCTGACCAGCAACCAAGAGGGTGGCACTTGGGGACGTGCGGCGACCAACGATCTGCTGGCTTCCCGCATCAAGATTCGTTCACTGAACTTCATGCGCGGCCGTACCTTTCTCAGCCGGTACTTGATTCTCGATGAAGCACAGAACTTGACTCCGAAGCAGATGAAGACACTGATTACCCGTGCCGGACCCGGCACGAAAATCGTCTGTCTCGGCAATGTCGAACAGATAGACACGCCGTATCTGACGGAAACCACTTCCGGCCTGACCAATGCGGTCGACCGTTTCAAGAACTGGCCGTACAGTGCTCATGTCACATTACGGCGCGGCGAACGCTCGCGGTTGGCCGATCACGCATCAGAGGTGTTGTAGTTCCTTGGCCGATCGTCTGCCAGCCTGGGTCGTCGCGGGTGCCGGCACATTGGCATGCATTGCCGGGATGATCAACGTGATCGGATATCTCGGTTTCGAACACCAGGCACTGACACATCTGACCGGAATCACCAGCCTGACCGGTATTGCCATCATCAATGGCAACACCGGGGCGGTCTGGCACCTGCTCGGCGTTCTGGCTGCTTTCACCCTCGGTGCAACGGTCAGCGGCACCATCATTCAGGACAGCACATTGAAACTGGGACGCCGTTACGGTGTCGTGCTGACCTTGGAATCGATCCTGC
>JAITWM010000043.1 GCA_031285265.1 Lysobacteraceae bacterium | reverse complement strand
CTTTTGGTGGGTGGGACTCTATCGGGGGATATGGCGCTTTGCCAGCGTTCCCGATATGTGGAACATCTTCAAGGCCAGTATATTGGGATTGCTGGCGATCATGCTGGGGCTGATGGTGTACAACCGTCTTGAATCGGTTCCGCGCGCCGTTCTGATCTTGTACCCGTTTGCGCTGACCTTTTTACTGGGATTGCCGCGGCTGATGTATCGAGTCTGGAAGGATTATCAGGACACGAGCGGGGATGAGGCGAGCAAGCGGGTATTGATCCTGGGAGCGGGGCAAGCGGCCGAGGTATTGATTCGGGATTTGCGGCGCTCGAAGGCATATCACCCGGTGGGGCTTTTGGATGATGCGCCGCATCTGCGCGGGTCGCGCATGCAGGGGTTATCGATACTG
The DNA here is from genome assembly GCA_031285265.1 of Lysobacteraceae bacterium. Lineage (GTDB taxonomy): Bacteria > Pseudomonadota > Gammaproteobacteria > Xanthomonadales > Xanthomonadaceae > JAITWM01. Next base: position 3,237 of record JAITWM010000043.1, on the reverse strand, counting down.
GGCAGACTGGATGAAGCGCCGGCGATCGCCAAAGAAATCGATGCGAAGATGCTGGTCATTGCGATACCTTCCTTGAATATGGAAGGTATGCAGCGCGTATTGGAAATATGCGAAAAAACCGGATTGCCGTTCCGTACGGTGCCGCGTCTGGCCGATGTCTTGGATGGCTTGGCGCTGCCTGGTGAATTGAAAGAAGTCGCGATCGAAGACTTGCTGGGACGCAAGCCAGTTACGCCGGATCTGAAACTGATCCAAGGCTGGTTGGGCGCGCGTGCCGTTCTGGTGACGGGAGCAGGTGGCTCTATCGGTTCCGAATTAAGCCGTCAATGCGCGCATCACGGCGTCCGCAGCATCATTCTGCTCGAAATAAACGAATTCGCCCTGATCAAAATTCATGATGAATTGCGTCGCATGTATCCGGACTTGGATATTGTCGCGGTTCTCGGCGATTGTGGCGATCCCGCTGTCATCCGGCGCGCATTGCGTATGACCCGGCCCGAGGCGGTGTTTCATGCGGCCGCCTATAAGCAGGTGCCTTTGCTGGAAGATCAACTGCGCGAGGCGATTCGCAATAACGTCTTGGCGACGGAGACAGTTGCGCGCGCTTGCGTAGACGCAAAGGTAGGTACTTTTGTTTTTATATCGACGGATAAAGCCGTGGATCCGGCGAACATATTGGGTGCCAGCAAACGTTTTGCGGAGATGGTGTGTCAGTCATTGGACGATGGCGGCTCGCATGCTACCCGGTTTGTTACCGTGCGCTTTGGAAATGTGTTGGATTCGGCGGGGAGCGTAGTGCCGTTGTTTCGTGAGCAGATCCGGCGCGGAGGACCGGTTACGGTAACGGACCCGGAAGTCACGCGTTATTTCATGACGATACCGGAAGCTTGCCAGCTAATCGTGCAAGCTGGTGCGGTGGCTTCGCATGCGGCGATTTACACGCTGGACATGGGAGATCCCGTCTTGATTCGAGTATTGGCCGAGCAAATGATCCGCCTGGCCGGCAAACAGCCCGGTCGCGATATCGCGATTACCTATACGGGGTTGAGAGCAGGCGAAAAATTGCATGAGACCCTGTTCTACAAGGATGAACATTATCGTCCGACTGCACATCCCAAAATATTCGAAGCTGGAGCGAGGGAAATTTCGAGCGATGTGATTGCGCATGGATTGAAACAAGCGCGTGAGGCAGTCAACGATTATGATGAGAGGAAGCTCCAGGATATTCTGCACGAAGTGATTCCGGAATTTGTCCCCGCCGGATCGAGAAAAGGGCGTGGGCCGGACACTACGATCGTACCGTTTCAGACACGTGGAAACAGGGTGAGCCGATGACACAACGTATTCGCAAGGCAGTATTTCCAGTTGCCGGACTGGGCACGCGTTTTCTTCCCGCCACCAAGACTGTGCCGAAAGAGATGATGCCGATCATCGATCGGCCGTTGATTCAATATGCCGTGGACGAGGCGATAGAGGCGGGTTGCGACACGCTGATTTTCGTAACCAACCGATACAAGCATGCGGTAGCGGATTATTTCGACAAGGCCTATGAACTGGAGCACAAGCTGGAGCGTTCCGGGAAAAAGGCGCAATTGGATCTAGTACGTTATGTATTGCCGGAGGGTGTACGCGCGGTTTTTGTGACGCAAGCCGAGGCATTGGGCCTTGGTCATGCGGTGCTTTGTGCCAAACCTGTAGTGGGCGATGAACCTTTTGCAGTTTTGTTGCCGGATGACCTGATATGGAACCGGGACAATGGTGCTTTGAAGCAAATGGCCGATGCAGCCGAGGCATCCAAGGCCAGTGTGATTGCGGTGGAGGATGTACCGCGTGAGAAGACAGGAAGCTACGGTATCGTGGCGACGGATGCATTTGCACATCGTGAAGCCCGAATCCGGGCTATTGTGGAGAAGCCGGATCCTGCTGTCGCGCCGAGTAACTTGGCAGTGGTAGGGCGGTATATTTTAAATCCGGGTATTTTCCGTTTGCTTGAAACGCTTCCTCCGGGAGCGGGCGGCGAAATCCAGTTGACCGATGCCATTGCGGCTTTGCTGGCAGAGGATGCGGTGCTTGCTTACCGATTCGAGGGCAAGCGGTTCGATTGCGGCACTCATATCGGCTTGATCGAGGCTATCGTAGAGTTTGCCTTGACGCATGACAATCTCGGCGAGGCTGCACGCACGATCATGCAGAAAGCGTTGGATAGATAGATCTCGTGCGACAGGAGTGTCGTAATGGAAATCGCCAGTTGGAGCGATTTTGAAAAGATTCTGTTATGTGCCGGAACGATATTGCGCATCGAAGCGTTTCCGGAGGCGCGTAAACCAGCATGGAAGCTTTGGGTCGATTTCGGCCCGTACGGCGTCAGGAAAACCAGCACACAGATTCGTGATCTCTATTGGGGGACGGATCTGACCGGGAAGCGGATTGCCGATATGATCAATTTCGCGCCAAAACAGGCAGGATCGTTTACTTCGGAATTTTTGTTGACTGGTTTTCCTACCGAGCATGGTGTCGCGATTACCACGTTGGAGCGAGAAGTGCCGAATGGCCTGAATCCGTAGGGCGTTTCCTGCTGATGAAAAACGGCGTCGCTAGGACGCCGTTTTTCGTTCATAAGGAAGAAAAATGGCAGATCACACTGCTTCGAAGATACCAGCGGCACCCATGCCGGTACCGATGCACATCGTGACCATGCCGTATTTTTTGTTGTGACGGCGCAATCCGTGGACCAGTGTGGCAGTACGAATAGCGCCGGTTGCGCCGAGCGGGTGTCCGAGCGCGATCGCTCCGCCCAATGGATTGACCCGGGCTGGATCCAACAGGGAGTCGCGGATGACGGCGAGCGACTGCGCGGCAAAGGCTTCATTGAGCTCGATCCATTCCAACTGATCCTTACGCATTCCGGCCTGCTTGAGCGCCTTGGGAATGGCGGCGATCGGGCCGATGCCCATGACCTCGGGACTGACTCCGGCAACCGAAAAACTGACGAAACGCGCCAGTGGCTTCAAACCATATTCTTTGATGGCTTGTTCGGAGGCCAGTAGGATGGCGCTGGCGCCATCGCTGGTTTGCGAGGAATTGCCAGCGGTGACCGTCCCGCCGAACTGGCCATTGCGAAAGACCGGGCGCAGTTTCCCCAACGCTTCCAGGGAGGTGTCCGTGCGTGGACCTTCATCGGTTTCGACCGTCAGTTTTTTCAGGCGAACGGTATTGCCGGCAAGATCGGGAGTATGC
>JAITWM010000033.1 GCA_031285265.1 Lysobacteraceae bacterium | reverse complement strand
CTTTCCGGGCACGGCCGGCCTTCAATGATGGAATATGCCGGTGGTTATGTACTGAGTTTTTTTGTCGTCCTGATCGTTGTCATATTGCTGGGCATGGCGGTGAAATCCTTGATCAGGTCCAGCCCGCTTTCGAGCACTGATCGCGCCCTTGGCGGTATAGTCGGTTTCGTCACCGGCGTGTCGATCGCCTGCGTTGCCGTGGCCCTGTTGGGTTATACCTCGGTGGCCCAGGAACCTTCCTGGCGAGCGTCGCTGTTGCGGCCGGTTTTGGAGCCTGGCGCGCGGTGGGTACAGGTGAAACTACCCGACCCGAAAGTTCCGTCGCTTCCTGAATTGCTCGATTCGGACCACTCATGGGGTGGCGGTGAGTCGGACAAATTGCCGTCAATATCACGGATTGAAGATGCTGCATCGCAGCTTCTTGGCAATGAACGATTTCGCCAGCCCTCGGGAAACCGGATAATGTCGACGCCAGCTAGCCCAGAAGGGCAATCGGGTAATGGAGCGCCCGCGATGGTACCCGGGGAGGCGGTTCAATCTTCACGTGGTGGTCAGGGTGGGCGTGTCGAGCGGCGTCCGCAATGAGCAATCCGAGACGCTCGATCCTTTCAAGAGAGCTAACACCATGTGTGGCATCATAGGTATTGTCGGCAATCAGAATGTCGCCGGCCAGCTATATGACGGATTGACCGTATTGCAGCATCGTGGGCAGGATGCTGCCGGTATCGCTACCGTTGATGGGAATCGCATTCATATCCACAAGGGCAACGGTCTGGCCAAGGATGTCTTCGATGAGGCATCGATGCGGCTGTTGGTTGGCCGTATCGGTATCGCGCATTGCCGTTATCCGACCGCAGGTTCTGAAGGTTCGGCCGAGGCGCAACCGTTCTACGTCAACTCGCCTTATGGCATCGCGTTGGCGCACAACGGCAATTTGATCAATGCCGAAGCGCTGCGGTGCGAAATATTCGAACAGGATCGGCGCAACATCAATACCGAGTCCGATTCGGAAGTGTTGCTCAACGTATTTGCGCATGAACTGGGTTTGCAACGCACGTTGGTGCCGGCCAGTGCGGTTCGCGCGGTTGCGGGAGTACATAAACGTTGCCGTGGCGGTTATGCCGTGGTCAGTCTGGTATTGGGTCTGGGGTTGGTTGCGTTTCGCGATCCGCATGGCATCAGGCCGCTGGTGTTGGGAAAACGCGAGCATAACGAGGGTACGGAGTATATGGTCGCCTCGGAGTCGGTGGCCTTGGATATTCTCGGCTTTCAACGTGTCCGTGATCTTTCGCCGGGAGAAGCGGTTGTCATCACTTCGCGTGGTGAACTGTTTTCCGAAATATGCGCGCCGCCTGTCGAACGCGCGCCGTGTATTTTCGAATATGTCTATTTTGCGCGCCCCGATTCGATGATCGATAACGTTTCCGTACACAAGGCGCGGATGCGTATGGGAATGAAGCTGGGCGATAAGATCCTGCGATTGCGTCCCGACCACGACATCGACACGATCATTCCGATTCCAGATACTTCGCGTGATGCCGCGCTGGAAATTTCCAATGTACTGGGTGTGAAGTACCGCGAAGGCTTTATCAAGAACCGTTATGTCGGCCGCACGTTCATCATGCCCGGGCAGAGCGAACGAGATAAGTCGGTGCGACGCAAACTCAATCCGATTCCGCTGGAATTTCGTAATCGCGTGGTGTTGTTGGTGGACGATTCGATTGTGCGCGGTACCACTTCCAGGCAGATCGTGCAGATGGCGCGCGACGCCGGAGCGCGGAAAGTGTATCTGGCCTCGGCCGCACCGCCGGTGCGTTATCCCAATATCTACGGGATCGATATGCCGTCGGCCAATGAATTGATTGCGCATGGCCGCACCGTGGAGGAAATTGGACAGCAATTGGGGTGTGATTGGCTGGTTTATCAGGACATCGAGGATTTGGAAGCTGCCGTGCGTGAAGGCAATCCGGAGTTGACGCGATTCGATTCGTCGTGTTTCGACGGCGACTATGTCACGGGAATAGAGTCGGGGTATTTTGATCGGCTCGGACAAAGCCGTTCCGATGAGGCCAAGCTGAAGCGCCGTGCCTTGTGATAGCGCCATGCGCCGGTGAGGAAGAACTCTGGTGACGCCGGGTATAAAAAATCGACTGCAGTGGAAGGATTGATGCGATACCAATGGCTTGCGGTGCCAAGTCTGGCATTGGCAAGGCTGTGTACTTTTTGCGCGAAAGCGGAAGACGCCCAGGAAAATACGACCATGATCCTGGATACTTTCCCTGCCGAATCTTTTCAATATTAGATTGTGGTGGCACCTTGTATCGAGAACGAGTGCCCTGTTTCCGTGAACTTGCTGCAGGATGGCAGACAAGTGGATACACAGGCGCTGCCTGTGAATGCCGTGGTTCGGGATTTTGAAAAAATACAGCTCGACCTGGCCTGGACGAGTGCGTTACTGAATTCCGCTTCGGACCTGCACGCTTGGGAGCCGCGTATGCCGGGGTTTTGGCGAGGCCGGCTCGGGACTATCCGCAATTGGATAACGGGAATGAAGCCGTATTCGGCAACGTATTTTTTTCGTGAAACGATGCGCAAAGATACAGGGAAGTGCTAGTGCAGTATTTTCCTGGGGCGGTTTCCGAGATCGTGGTCTTGGAACGGTGATGATCCGTATTCAAATGATTTCCATGGAACTCCAGTCAGATTACGCAAGTATTGCCGCATGCGGAGCGCCATCGACAGAGGGCAGTGTCAATTTTTTATTCTTTCGTGTGCATTATCTTGTATCCGGGGCACGAATTTTTACATTTCCCGATATGGATGGCAGTCTTTCATCTTGAGGATCAAGGAACGGTTTTCAAATGACTGCGTCGATATTTGTTGGATACATCTTGATATGTCGGCGTGATGCACGGATGTCATCAATCCATCTACTGTAATGAGGTGGTAAGCCATTATCGGATTCGAAAGAGGATTTTCTGATCCGATATATCATGTACGGGTGGAAGTCTAGGAGGGGACTTCCACCCGTTTTTTTATCTTGTCGCCGGTTCCTTTGGTGTTATGACAGGCGGTTGAAATCGATGTCATGGAACATAGAGGCTACCGAGATGGTAATGTAGCCATTCGGCCGAATATGAGGAACGATGATGCCTCTGCGTGGCAGTACGGTTCCTCAGTTCAGCATTCGCATCCGGCATCCGGCATTGCGATGAATGTGATAGACGTTGTTGGGGATTGCTGACTTACGAGGTATGCATGGCGGGAATTTCGCTATTCGATGCGGCAAAAGCGTGTTTGGATATGGCGGTGCTTGACGAGAAGGTGGCGCTGACCCGGGACTTTGCCGAAGCGTTCGGGCGTGGCGAAATCGGTGTGCCGCAGGACGCGCCTCCGCCTGAGCTGATTCGAATGCCGGGACGGCCGGCACGGCCGCGGCTGGTGCATCCCCGGGATGTGCCCAAGCGGGGACTCGGCAGTCGTGAAGGACGTGCCGCTTTCCTGCATGCGATCGCCCATATCGAACTCAATGCGATCGATTTGGCTTGGGATGCCGTATATCGATTCCGTGGATTGCCGGCGGACTTCTATTTCGATTGGGTGACGGTCGCTGCCGATGAAGCACGGCATTTTTTATTGGTACGCGACCGGTTGCGTGATTTCGATCATGATTATGGCGATTTTGACGCTCACAATGGGCTGTGGGAAATGGCCGAGAAAACCGCACACGACGGCATGGCGCGGATGGCGCTGGTGCCGAGAATGATGGAGGCGCGCGGCTTGGATGTCACACCGGGCATGATCGTCAAATTACAGGCATTGGACGATCAGGCGACCATCCGCGTGCTTGAGGTCATTTTGCGCGAAGAAGTCGCGCATGTCGCGGCAGGTTCACGCTGGTACCGGTGGCATTGCGAGCGTGCCGGCGTCGAGCCGCGTGAGCGGTTCCAACAGTTATTGAAAGAATATGCCAGCGGTTATTTGCGTGGGCCGTTTAATAGGGAAGCCAGGTTGCTGGCCGGTTTCGATGAAGATGAATTGGCGGTGCTGAAACATTTGTCGGAACAGATCCGGAAAACGGGACGGCTGCTGCACGCAGATACTTGATTTACCAGTGTGACCTGGAGCGAGGGATGTGTGCATTTTCCCAGTGGGAGAATGCGGTGTATCGACGGTATGCACGATGGCTTTTCTGATCGATGGAACGGGCATATCATGACGAAGGTCGAGAAGGCGAGAGCCGAATCCGGGGAATTTGTAATGCTGAAGATCAATCCGATTTTCCATCGTGGCCGGAGAGTGCATCTCTGGCGTGGGATATGGGTCCTGGCATGGCTTGCGGTCATGACCGCATGCGCTCATGTCGATAATAGGACGGCAGAGTCGCCTGTTTATCTGAAGCCGCGCAACTATCCTTCGCGCGAAGGGGTCATGCGTTATCTGCAGAGCAAACAAGAAAATACGCATCCCAACCGTTTCTGCTTAGTCGAGCGTAAGCTTCCAGGAAAGCAGATCGCGCATCTGCTGATGTATTGGCAGGAGAAGAACGTATTGCTGGATGTTCCGTATATTCGCAAGACAGATCCGGAGACCGAGGCAGATCTCATTCGGGCATCACGACCGCTGGATTTATCGGTTTCGGTCGTGGAAACCGAGGATGAGGTGAATGGCAGCACTTATCTGGTGACGCGCGCCTGGGTGGACGAGATATTGACCAACTGCGAGAGAAAAGGCGTGCGAATGGAGATTCCTGCTTTTGAACCGGTTCCGGATTGGGAAGAATGAAATGGTATAGAGTGGAGAATGTGTGCGTTTTTTCTGACAGGAAAAGCGACATATCGATGACGTGCGCGATGGCTTTTCTGATCGACGGAACGGACATATCATGGCGAGGATCGAGAAGGCGAAAGCCGAATCCGGGGAATGGTAATGCTACAGATCGATCCGATTTTCCGTCGTGGCCGGAGAGTGCATCTCTGGCGTGGGATATGGGTTCTGGCATGGCTTGCGGTCATGACTGCGTGCGCCCATGTCGATAATGCAGCGGCAGAGTCGCCTGTTTATCTGAAGCCGCGTGGTTATCCTTCGCGCGAAGGGATCATGCGTTATCTGCAGAGCGAGCAAGAGAATGCGCATTCCAATCGTTTCTGTCTGATCGAACGCAGGCTTCCGGGGGAACGGGTTGCACGTC
>JAITWM010000216.1 GCA_031285265.1 Lysobacteraceae bacterium | reverse complement strand
GTTGGGGCAGGAGGTCGTGCCGCGTTTGCGCAATGGGGGTATCGATGTCGTGGTGCTGGATATCGGATTACCTGACATCAATGGGCTCGATGTCTGCCGTCAACTGCGCAGTTTCAGCGATGTTCCGGTGATATTCCTGACCGCGCGCAACGATGAAATAGATCGGATATTGGGGTTGGAACTGGGCGCCGATGATTATGTGACCAAGCCTTTTTCACCGCGCGAACTGGTGGCGCGCATACGCGCGCGCCTGCGGCGTAGCGGACAGTCGCCGCAGGCGGCGGACTCGCAGGAGTGGGCGGTGCATGGAGATTTTGCAATCGATCGTGAAGGTCACCGTATCCGTTTTTCCGGACAACCATTGGATTTGACACGCTATGAATACGCATTGCTGGCCGCGTTGTTGCAACGGCCAGGGGCGATACTGAGCCGTTCGCAATTGCTGGACCGCTGTTGGGATGACGATGCCGAGAGCGCCGATCGTACGATCGACACGCATATCAAGACGTTACGCGGAAAACTGCGGGCGGTGAATTCCGACATCGATCCGATCCGTACTCATCGCGGGTTGGGTTACGCCATCGAGATCTGATCGATGCGGCTCGGTATTCGATTATTCCTGGGATTTTTTCTGATCGTCGGTCTGGCGGCGTTCTTCGTGATGCGGGTGTTCATCAACGAAGTGAAACCGGGCGTTCGTCAGGCCATGGAGGCGAATCTGATCGATACCGCCAATATATTGGCGGTCATCGCCGCGGACGATATGAAAGCGGGACGAATCGCCGAGGGCGATTTCGCTCGACAAATCGCGGAGGCCGATCGCCGCAATCTCAATGCATGGATCTGGAGCTTTCCAAAACGTTCGCTGGATTATCGTGTTACCATTACCGATGCGCATGGCATCGTCGTCTACGATTCGCTGGGCCGCGACCTGGGCCGCGACAATTCGCGCTGGAACGATGTCTATCTGACATTGCGCGGCGAATATGGCGCGCGCTCCAGCCCGGATGCGGATAATCCCGAGCAGACGGTGATGCACGTGGCGGCTCCGATCCGTGATGGCAAGCAATTGATCGGTGTATTGACGATCGCCAAGCCCAACCGCACGATCGATCCGTTCATCCTGGCCAGCCAACGCAACATTATGAAACGCGGCGGCTGGTTGATCGGTTTGTCGGCCATCATCGGCATTCTGATGACCTGGTGGCTGGCGAGCGGTATTGGCCGGTTGCATCGCTATGCTCAGGCAGTGGCCGAAGGCAAGCCGGTACCGCCGCCGCCCAAGCGTGGCGATGAGATCGGCGATCTGGGGCAAACCTTGGAGGAAATGCGGCAAAAGCTCGAAGGCAAGGCGTATGTCGAGCATTATGTGCAGTCGCTGACGCATGAAATGAAAAGCCCGCTGGCGGCGATCCACGGTGCCGCCGAATTGTTGCAGGAGCCGTTGCCCGAAGCGGACCGATATCGTTTTGCGCGAAACATCCTCGCCCAGGAACGCCGGTTGACCGAAACCATCGACAAGTTGCTGGCCTTGGCTGAAGTCGAACAGCATGGCTGGTTGCAAAAGCGCGAGCGCATCATTGTCAAAACATTGCTGATACAGGCCGCCGATGCGGTGGAGCCGCGCTTGCTTGCCGCACGGGTGGCGCTGGAAATCCCTGAAGTCGAAGCGGACTTGGCCGTGGAGGGTGACCTGTTCTTGCTGCGGCAAGCGCTTTCGAACCTGCTCGATAATGCCATTGCGTTCTCGCCGGTAGAAGGCACGATTGCGTTGATGGCGGAAGCCAGCGAAGAATGGGTTCGTATCCATGTACAGGACCGTGGACCGGGCGTGCCCGATTATGCTTTGGAGCGCGTGTTCGAACGTTTCTATTCGCTGGCGCGCCCACATAGCGGACAACGTAGTTCGGGGTTGGGATTGCCGTTCGTCCACGAGGTGGCACGCCTGCATCATGGCAGGGTGACACTGCGAAACGACCCGCAAGGCGGCGCATGTGCGGAATTCTGGTTGCCGCGGGTTCCTTAAACGAAAGCGTTGTTCTTCTGATTTATCGAGACGATGATTGATTTCGAGCCAGTGGCGTTGCAGCCATTCGCTGGTGCCGTGGTTTATCGATCGGCGACTTCACACAGACTTCAAACGCCACTCAATCGATGCTCACACATCGAACGCATGCTTGCCCCGTATTCCTGTGGACGGGCATTTCATGAAATACCTAAGAATTGTTTTGCGAGTGGCGATCATCGGCAGTTTGATGCTGATGCTGCTGATCGCGTTGCTGCTGATTCGTGGAATTGGGGACGATAGAACGCGTTATCGTGCCGAAGCGGTGGCGCGTGTATCCAATAGTACTGCCGGACCTCAGCATATAGCCGGGCCATTGCGTGTAGTGCCATGGACCGCAAAGCAGCGAGTCGAGACCATAGATACCGATGGCAAAAAACAGGTCGTCGACAGAGAGTATTCTGGTTACTTGGTTCAGGCGCCGAAAACGTTGCGAATGGAAGGCAATATGAAGCCCGATGTCCGCCGCGTTCGCCTTTATGATGTGCGAATTTATGAGATTCAGTCGAATCTGAAAGCGACGTTCGATACTTTTGAGGCACCTGCGGTACCGGGTAGAACCTATGGGGAACCATACTTGGTGGTCGGTGTCATGGACATGCGCGGATTGGTGGGGACACCCGTGTTACGTATGGACGGACGTGCGTTGACCATGGACCCGGGCACCCGGGATTTG
>JAITWM010000204.1 GCA_031285265.1 Lysobacteraceae bacterium | reverse complement strand
CGGAAGATACAAGGCGGCACATGTCAGCTTCGTGCACTGCTCAACATCGTTCCATGCACGACTTCATGCCGCCGATTCGATCATTCCTGCTCCTCGGGTGGTGGCGTTACTCCACCCGGATCGACCGCCAAGCGTCCGATCATTAACACCGCTTGCGTGCGATTGCTGACGCCCAGTTTGCGAAGGATCGCCGTCACATGTGCCTTGATGGTGGCCTCGGAAACACCCAAATCATAGGCGATCTGCTTGTTCAAGCGCCCAACGCCCAGCATCTGCAACACCCGAAATTGCTGCGGCGTCAATTCGCGCAGACGTTGTGCTATCTCGCGTTCGTCATGACTGGTGGGAGTGGCCGCACGTGCTTCCGGCGGCGCCCAGCGCTCACCATCCAGTACCGATTTGATCGCCGCTCCGATCGTATCCGAATCGGCCGACTTGGGAATGAACCCCAAAGCGCCATGATCCAACGCACGTCGCATCACCACCGCCTCCTCGCGTGCCGACACCACGATGACCGGCAACTGTGGATACTGCGCGCGCAGATGCACCAATGCATTGAAACCTTGCGCTCCTGGCATGTTCAGGTCCATCAAAAGCAGGTCGGCATCAGGATGTGCTTCGATCAAGGCATACAGCGCGTCAACCCGATCGGCCTCGAACAATCGGACATCCGGCAAAATCCGTTGCACGGACCCCCGCAGGGCCTCACGGAACAAGGGATGGTCGTCAGCAATCAGGATAGTGGTCATGGTATGGAAGGAATTGACTATGGAGAACGCATAAGACTTCGGCAACGCGGCCGCCGATGTTTCAGGTCTGTCGTTCTCTTGGAACTCTCGATTGTCGGCTTTCTCGTTCATTCTACTTTACGATCATTGCCAAGATTCAATTCTGATGAAATCCGCCAGAACCTGTGTCATCGTCCTGACGGGACGATCGCATCCGTCATCTCCCGTACAACCACGACACGGAAGCGTTGCCGGATGCCTACTGCATGCGCCGTTTGCCGGAACCATTGCAAAAGATGCCGATGAAATCTCCGATAACACCGCAGCAACCACTGCGAAAAATCTCGGAAGCCGTCATAACGTCTCATGACATGTATTGCCCTCCAATTGCAACAGTGCATTCTGAGACGGCCACGGCACGCGTGTCGGCAGGGGCAAGAGTTTGCCGCAGATTGCTTCACGACGAAGACCTGGATCCATCTCAACCTGCACCCTGCATCGACAAGCCGAAACACGAACATAAAGAATCGGCAACGAAAAAGTCTCGCAAAATTCCTGGATACTTGCCGCTGTCAATCAACATCCGCTCGTACGATATTCCACTTCAAAGATAATTCTGTCTGTGGCATACCGAAAAATAAATATCCAATTCGTATAGTGTGCGCCTCGTCACGCTCGCCATCACGATGACGATTGTTACTTGAACCTTTTCTCCATGCATGCCGTGTCATAACACCCTCCGGCAAATCACGAAAACTCCGTTCATCTGCACCTTATGCGTATCGGCATTCACGATGGAAAACAAATAGCAAAAACATGAAATAAGTCTATGAGTGATAATCCGCCGGCGATGATTCTACAGACACCCGGATATATCAATGTCAAATCCATTTTCCCTGTACGACAGTTTGCATCATATAAATGGATACGTTGCCGTGTACGGCCTAGACAATGGTCGAAACACAGTTCTTCCAAAACTCGACATTCTTTCGATCAAGCCTTACAAATAAAGGATTTTCCAAAAATCGGCATTGTTGATATCGACTAATGGCGAATAGAAGCCATCACTGCCAAATGCGCAGTCTCATATTCAGCCCCGGACAAGCATGCCCGGGCCTCCGACATTACTTTCCCTTGGAGAAAAATTCTGATGAGCCGACTCCATATCTTCCATCCGATGCCGCGCCGGACATGGGCATCGACACTACTGATCGCACTGATACTGCCGGGAACCGCCTTCGCCGAGAGCACCCGGGAACGCGCATTGGAAGCGCGCGTGACCGAGCTTGAACGCCAAGTACAAGCCTTGCTGGCAGCACAGCAGCAGCAGGCACAGATCGCCGAAACACAAACGCAAATCGTCGAAGTGAAATCGACACAGGAACAAATACCGGCGATACCCGCCCCCGCGGCAGGCAAACAACCTATTCAACTCACTAGCATCGTTCCCAACGCGGCACCCGGCACCACATTCCGGTTCGGTGGGTTCATCAAGGCCGACTTCCTCGCGACAAAGACCAGCGATGGACAGATGGCCGACAACGCGGCCGGGCGTGCACTGTACCTGCCCGGTCAAATTCCCGTAGGCGGCAAATCCTCGGACGTGGACTACGATGCGCACGCGAAATTCTCGCGCATCAACTTCGGTGTGGATTCCGTCACCGACCAAGGCGACAAGATGGGCGCCTTCGTGGAAATGGATTTTTTTGGAAACGCGCTGGGCAGCCAGACCGCCACCAACACCTGGGGAACAACGCTTCGCCATGCTTATATGTACTGGAACCATTGGCTTGCCGGTCAAACCTGGTCCAATTTCATGGACGCCGCGAGTCTGCCGGAAGCGGTCGACTTCGTCGGCGTCACTGACGGCACCTTGTTCGCACGACAGGCACAGATCCGGTACACCCGCGGCGGCTTCAGTGCCTCGCTGGAGAACCCGGAAACCACACTGGTCTTCGTCAATCCGGGCACGCCGGGCATACCTGCCACAGCCTCTTCGGATCGTGGCGCTTTCCCCGACCTGACGATGCGGTACGGTTGGAAAGGCGATTGGGGTACTTTCGGCGTTGCCGCACTGGTGCGCGAGCTGAAGGTGGACCGTCCTGGCTATAACGACAGCACCTTGGGCGGTGGCTTGACGCTAGGCGGAAAGTGGCGCATGGGAGAAAAAGACTACCTCCATTACCAACTATCCGGCGGCAAAGGCATCTCGCGTTATATCGGGCTGGGAATCACCGGCGATGCAATGCTCGACCCTCGCGATGGCAGCCTGGAAGCCATCGACACGATTGCAGGATGGGTCAGTTGGCGGCATGAGTTCAATCCCAAGCTGAGAACTCATCTGATGTATGCGCGCAGCGATTACGACCACGATATCGGCCTGACCGGCGACGGCGTGACCAAGACCGTCCAAAGTGTACGCGCCAATGTGTTCTATTCGCCATTACCGAAAGTCGACGTCGGCATCGAACTGATGTACGGAAAACGTGAAGTCGAAGGCGGCGATGACGGCGATATCAAACGCATGCAATTCACCACCAAATACAGCTTCTAACCATTCGGAATATCTTCGTTGTGATCGATGCCTCCATAGGGGGAGGCACACCGTGGTGCCGTTACCCTGCCATTTGGACAACGGCTGGTTCGGTGGTTTTCTCCCGGCAATATCATTCGCTCTGGCCGCAGTCACCGGCAATATGTATTACGGCCTGCGGTATCCGGTCGTCATCACTTTGATGACGGCCGTCATCGGTACATCGCTACTGTACGAAACCAAGGACACCGATATCAGCCGATAGTCACAACCGTTGCTATAGATCGATACATCGTCGACGGAAGCCGGTCATTGTTCACAATGGTCGGCTTTCATATTCGAATGCGCTAATCCATGCCTCGTTCAATACTGCGTATACAGGCATGCCTTTCCTCTGAGCCGTACCACATGTGGAACTGCCTGCTTACCGGCCTCATCGCCCAGCCTACTGTGGAGGTGATGCCAACTCCCTCGCACTCAAATAGCCATCACGATTGGCATCCTGTTTTCTGAAAGCTTCCGTCAATCTTGCTCGATATTGCTCGCGCGTAATGGGTTGGCCTCGCCCGCCCGGCAACTCTTCTCCGCTCAGGATGCCATCGCCATTGAGATCGCGCGCATCGAAGGAATAGCTCATCCAATCCAGATATTCTTCCAATGAAATGCGTCCGTCGCCATCGCGATCCATTTTCTGCAGATAGTCCTGCGCGGTCTCTACTGGTTGCGCTGCGCCTGACGCTGGCATCAGGTAAACCATACCAATGGAAAAAACCATGAAACCACGTTTTACCGTAGAAAAAACAGATGGAAAGACGCGCATGATCGTCATCGGAAGGATAGCCAGGCTACAGGCGGAGAACGTTACTTTATCGCGGTCTTATCCGGACGTCGGCATGGCATATGAATACGTCCTGGTAGCGGCAGCATACATTCCGAAATACCGGCGATCCAAAACAACCTGCCGGCCTTCATATCCACGTAATCGACAGGCACGAAACGCGCCCAACGAAAACCCCTGGAAGATCCTTATGGATATTCCAGAAGGTTATGCAAACAATCCGCCCCAAAACGATATCAACATCGTTCTGATATTCGGTCACTGCCTCACTTTAGGCAATTGCGCGAACAATATATCCCCTTCCGACTATACGCGCCGCCGAATATCTAACGAAGTCCGTACAAACTACTTGCCGCGCTCTTCTTCACGTATTTTGCGACGGACATACACCGCCACGACCAAAGCAGTGCCAAACATGATTGCAAGGCCGATGATGGTCATCCAACCGACTGGTTCCATCAACAGCTCACGTAACATCGGGTGCATGGTTTACCTCACTTGGGATGTCTCTATTCAGCGTAGCGTTACCATCGCACCAGGCATTGACTGAAATCAATAATCGCCATGTGAAAAGCGATATTTTCATCAAGCCTGGTTTTCATTTGGTACGCCGTTCAGTAGTCTGCCGCTTTTCATCAGGGATGCGGCCCCTCAATGGCGGATGCGCGACTATCGCGCATCCGATATCCACTGACTGACAGTAACCTCGCCGCCGGTCATGCCGACGCATAGCCCTTGAGCCGTGCGGCATACTGCTGCAGCGCACGAATCCCGCTGGCCTCTGCCTCCTGACACCAGTTCTGCAATTGCTTCACCCGTTCCATCAGATCCTGACTGCGCTCGTCGAGCACTTCCGAAAGCCGGGCATGGTATTCCATCAACGTATGGATATGCGGCCGTTGCATCACCCACCGCTGCAATTGCTCGCGCGCATCCGGTTCCAGCCAATGTCCGGTATTGACCAGACTGTGACGGATGTTCCGTGGAACCAGACTGCTCAGCTTCTTACCGGTACTACGCGCTTCTTCGCGCAGAGACGGCATCAACACATCGCGATGAAACTCGGTCATCGCCTGAAAACGATGGGTGAGCAATGCCTTCAATGTATCCATATCCGGAACGGGAATGTTCGGTCTGACATTCAAGTCCGGTGCGACCCACAGCACTTTCGCCAGGCCCACCTTCTCCAATGATTTGATGACCACCCAACCGATATCGAATTCCCAGCGGCGCATCGAGAACCTTGCCGAACGCGGGAATGCGTGATGGTTGTTATGCAGTTCCTCGCCACCGATCCAAACACCCCATGGCACCAAGTTGGTGGAGGTATCGTCGGATTGGAAATTGCGGTATCCCCAATAATGTCCTAAACCGTTGACCACACCGGCTGCCCAGAATGGAATCCATATCATCTGAAGCGCCCACATCGCGACGCCCGGAAGCCCGAATAGCGTCACGTTCACAATGAACAACACGATCGGCCCCCAGTTCGCATGCGGGGTATATACATGCCGTTCGAGCCAGTCCTCCGGCGTACCTTTGCCGTAACGCTCGATTTCATCGCGGTCATTGCGCGCGTGGCGATACAGCTCGGCTCCACGCAGAAACACATTGCGAATACCTTTGAACTGCGGGCTGTGCGGATCGTCTTCCGTTTCCACTCTGGCATGATGCTTGCGATGGATCGCCACCCATTCCTTGGTAATCATCGAAGTGGTCAGCCACGACCAGAACCGGAAAAAATGATTGATGACCGGGTGAAAATTCACCGCCCGGTGCGTTTGGCTGCGATGCAGGTACAGAGTGACCGAGAATATCGTTAGCTGGGTGAATATCAGGAACACCAGCAACAGTCCGGGCCAACTGAGACCAACCGTTCCTCGCACGAGGAAATCACAAAACAGATCAAGCATTATTGAAAAGCTCCACAGGGGGGAGAGGCGTCCCTGATACAGGGACGAGTACGCCATAATGACGCCTGCCATAAAAAACTTCACCCGTCGCTGGCGTATGGTGCCCTATGCCCTCACGACGGCAGACACGCTCTTTCGACATTTCATTCACTTATGAGCCCCTTTGCCCCTGCTTCTCTTTCCCCTGCCTCGCTTTCCCCGGAATCCCCACCCCTGATCGAACTCGACCATGCCAGCGTTGTGCGCAGTCAGGTCAAAGTGCTTCACGATGTGACGCTATGTATCCAACAAGGGCAGCACACCGCCATTCTCGGCCCTAACGGTTGCGGAAAATCGACCTTCATCAAACTGATCACCCGGGAGCTACACCCGCTGGCGCGGCGCGAAGAGAACCCGCCCATACGCCTGCTGGGGCAAACTCGCTGGAAGATCGATCAATTGCGTTCACAACTGGGCGTGATCACCAGCGACTTCAGCGATACGCTGACCAGTATGGCCAAACTGACCGTAGAGGATGCGGTATTGTCCGGATTCTTCGCCAGCTTCGCCCTCGCTTCTCGCCGTGAAGTCAATGAAGAGATGCGTCAGCGCGCATGCATGGCATTGCAGCAGGTTGAGGCTCTGCATCTACGAGAGCGCTACTACGACGAATTGTCGGCCGGACAGGCGCGGCGAGTTCTGATTGCCCGCGCACTGGTCAACGATCCGCGCGCCTTGTTACTGGATGAGCCTACGACTGGGCTGGACCTGATCGCACGGCAGCGCTTGATCGACACGATGCGCCGGCTCGCCCGCCAAGGCATCACGCTGGTGCTGGTAACGCACCATATCGAAGAAATCGTTCCAGAAATTCGCCGGGTCGTACTGATGCGCAACGGACGGATCACCGGCGATGGGCCGTGCGAGTCGTTGCTCACTTCCGAGCGGCTTTCGGACACTTTCGACGGATCGATCCGAGTCTGGAAGGAGAACGAATGCTATCTTGCAACAGCAGCGGGAGGTTCATGACTGCACCTTTTCGCCATACCGCCGTTTTCTTCGCGTGACACCGATCCCCGACCTCTCGGAACGATTTCCATTGCCCCTGCCGCCATCGCGGCAAACCCCTATCCGGGTAGCAGTAGCGGTTAATGGAGATCCCAGAGGACCGTTGTCATGCGAGACATCCAGAAACCGTCGAATGCTCCCATTGGCAAAGCGGGCCTCTGATACCCGATGACCATGCGGCGCCACCGGACGCACCACCGCCCACGAAATGGCGCCAGCCTCATGAAGCTACATGAGTTACACGAATACCATCCACCGTTTCCAAACGCGCGCTCAACCTTCATCGAATACCTTGCCCGGATTGAGGATGCCGTTCGGATCGAACACTCGCTTGACCCCCCGCATCAACGCGATCTCGGCGGTGCTGCGGGTACTGACTAGATAAGGTTTCTTGACCAGCCCGATGCCGTGTTCAGCGGAAATACTTCCTCCATGCCTGGTCAGTGTTTCGGCCAGCAACTCAGTCACCCGCTCGCACTGCCTGACGAATTCGGCGTTTTCCATGTCGTCCGGTTTGAGTACGTTGATATGCAGATTGCCGTCGCCGATATGCCCGAACCAGACTACCTCGAAGTGCGGATATTCATGCCCGAGCAATGCCTGTATTTCTTCCAGGAATGCCGGCATCGTCGAAATCCGAACCGAAATATCGTTCTTGTAAGGCTTGTAAGGCGCCAGGCTCTCGGTGATCCCTTCGCGCAGGTGCCACAACTGTTCCGCCTGGGCGGCGCTTTGACTGATCACGCCATCCTCCACCCAACCGTTTTCCATGCAGAATTCAAATGCCTCCATCGAGGCCGCTTCCATCGCCTCGTCGCCGACCGCGAATTCGGTGACGACATAATACGGATGGCTCATTTCGAAAGGCCGCTGTGCACCGCCTGCCAGCACATGACACAAGGCATGCTCGGTGAAGAATTCGAAAGCTTCCAATTGCATGCGTGCGCGAAAGGCGGAAAACACTCGCATCAATACATCGAAGGACGGCAAGGCCAGCAGCATCACATTGGTCGGCAACGGCGGGTCGGTCAGCCGCAATGTCGCCTCGACGACGATACCGAGCGTTCCCTCCGAGCCAATCATCAACTGGCGGAAATCATAACCGCTGGAATTCTTGATCAAACCGCGGTTAAGGTCGAGCACATCGCCCGCGCCCGTTACCACCTTCAGCCCTGCGATCCATTCCCGGGTACCGCCGTAACGGATCACCCGAATGCCGCCGGCGTTGGTGGCGATATTGCCCCCGATCGAACAAGATCCGCGCGACGCGAAGTCCACCGGATAGATCAACCGATGCTCGGACGCGGCATTATGCACGGCTTCCAACGGCATTCCGGCCTGCACGGTCAAGGTGCGATCCACCGCATCGAACTCCAGCACCTTGTTCATCCGCTCCAGACTCAGCACGACTTCCCCGTGGGCCGCGACGGCACCGCCGGACAAGCCGGTACGGCCCCCGGAGGGGACGATGGCGACATGGTGCCGATTGGCCCAACGCACGACGGACTGAACCTCGTCGACGCTGCCCGGCAACACGATAGCCAAAGGCTTCGGTGCCCAGCGCCGGGTCCAATCGCGGCCATAATGCTCCAAATCGGCGGGATCCGCCTTCAAACGTAAGCCAGGGGTGGCCTGCTGCAAATCGGCAAGACGCGAATCAATCATAAACTGGAGGAACATCAGAAAACGGAACTCTTAAGCGTGCCAGGGATGAGCCCGTGCGTCCAGTATCATCTCTGCGCCAGACCCGTTGCCCATTCAATTTGAATTACCGGCGTAACGTCTCAAAAAATCAACGTCTTACTGTCAATACCACCGGATCTCCCACTTGGAATACGGCAAAAGCCGCCCATATCTGTCATATTGCGCAACTCTTGTCCCATCATTCTTGCCGGCACCGCTCATGTCGCCCAAAAAAACCTCGTATCCCAAACAGGACATCCGCATCTTGTTGCTGGAAGGCATCAGTCAAACCGCTGTGGAGGCGTTTCGGAATGCCGGCTACAGCCAAATCGAGTTGCATGACAAATCGCTTTCAGAAAACGAATTGAAACAACGAATTGCCGAGGCGCATTTCGTCGGTATCCGCTCGCGAACGCAACTCACCGCCGAGGTCCTCGCCGAAGCCAAACGTCTGATCGCAATCGGCTGTTTTTGCATCGGGACCAACCAGGTCGATCTGGAGGCGGCGGAACGGGCGGGAATCCCCGTCTTCAATGCGCCGTACTCCAATACCCGCAGCGTGGCCGAACTGGTCTTGGCCGAAGCGATTCTATTGATGCGCGGCATTCCACAGAGAAACGCTGAATGCCATCGCGGCGGCTGGTCCAAGTCCGCAGACGGCAGCCACGAGGTGCGCGGCAAGACGCTGGGCATCATCGGTTACGGGCATATCGGCACCCAGGTTGGCGTACTCGCCGAATCGCTCGGCATGAATGTGATCTTCCATGACATCGAAGCCAAGCTGTCGCTGGGCAATGCGCAGGTCGCCAGCGGTTTGAACGATCTGCTCGAACGCTCGGATATCGTGACGCTGCATGTCCCGGAAACACCGTCCACCAAGCTGATGATCGGTGCTGCGCAGATAGCCTTGATGAAGCCCGGCGCACATTTGATCAACGCTTCCCGCGGAACGGTCGTTGACATCGATGCGTTGGCCGACGCGCTGCAATCCGCGCATTTGGCCGGTGCGGCCATCGATGTTTTTCCGATCGAACCCAAAAGCAACAAGGAAGCCTTTGTCTCGCCACTGACCGAATTCGACAACGTCATTTTGACACCGCACGTTGGAGGCAGCACGTTGGAGGCCCAGGAAAACATCGGCGTGGAAGTGGCCGCCAAGCTGGTTCGCTACAGCGATAACGGCTCCACGCTGTCGGCCGTCAATTTCCCCGAAGTCACTCTGCCCGAACACGCCGGCAGCATGCGCCTGCTGCATATTCACCGCAACGTCCCGGGCGTGATGTCACAAATCAACGATCTGTTCTCGCGCCGCAACGTCAACATCAACGGCCAGTTCCTGCGCACCGACGCGCTATTGGGCTATGTCGTCATCGACATCGCCGCCGACGAAAAACAAACCATTGCATTGAAGGAAGAAATAGCAAAGATTCCCGGAACGTTGCGCACCCGCGTGCTGTACTGACAAACACTGGTACGTACTCCCGGCAGCGTCGGTGTGCGTTTTCGTCTTCCCGCGAAAACGTACCGCCGCTGAGTCAGCGCCCCATTCATAATCATCGGTACAGCCGGTGCGTGCCGCCGCGGGTGGTGTCGACCCGACGAAATGACGCATTGAGTGGCAATGTAATTTTCGCTACTGACCACAGACGAGCTTGTCACGGCCAGCTTTTGACTTTTTGCACATTCCACCCAAGCCATCGCATCTGTGTGGCCGCATCCGGCAGGACTCACGAAAAGTCTCATACAAATTTCCGGCAGTTCATCGCGCGGCACGGCAATCGCATCCTCCAGCGTCTCCTTAGCTTTTGCCGACCGGCATCTTTGCTTGTATAGACCGATCATGTTTCGTTAAGGTACGCATTTACCGGTTGTCCACAGCCCTTTTCCCATCGTCGGTGCCGTTATTCAGAGCGGTAGCCGCGGAAAACGCGAATGCTCAAAGAACTTTTCAGAATCAAGCCCGTGGAACCTGCCGGTCATATCGATGCCGGTGAACCGTTCGAAGGCAGCCTGGAAGGCGAAGCGACGCTCAAACGAACATTATCCGCGCGACAATTGGTTCTGCTGGGCATCGGCGCGGTCATCGGCGCGGGTATCTTCGTGCTCAGCGGTCACGCAGCTGCCGATCATGCCGGCCCAGCGGTGATCATCAGCTACATCATTGCCGCTATCGCCTGTGCCCTCGCGGCGCTGTGCTATGCCGAATTCGCGGCCATGCTCCCGGTGTCGGGCAGCGCGTATTCCTATGCGTATTCCACATTGGGGGAATGTGTGGCCTGGTTCATCGGATGGAATCTGGTGCTGGAATATCTGTTCGCCTCCACCTCCGTGGCAGTGGGCTGGTCCGGCTACGTCGTCAGTTTCCTGAACGCTCAGGGGTTGTCCATACCCGCCTCGCTGGCGGCAGCGCCGTTCGAGGTCGCAGGCGGGGTCCTGAAACACACCGGTGGCATCATCAATCTGCCCGCCGTATTCATCATCGCCATCATCGGCAGCTTATGCTATGTCGGCATCACCCAGACGGCCTTCGTCAATGCGATCATCGTTGCAATCAAGATCACGGTGATCGCACTGTTCGTGGCGTTTTCCATCCGCTATGTCCATCCGGAGAACTGGCAACCGTTCATTCCAGAACGTGTCATCGACAGTGCCGGACAGGGACATTACGGTATCGAAGGCATCATCCGTGGCGCAGCCGTCGTCTTCTTCTCCTATATCGGTTTCGATGCGGTATCGACCTCGGCCGGGGAGGCCAAGAATCCGCAACGCGACATGCCAATCGGCATTCTCGGCTCCCTGGCGATCTGCACCGTGATCTACATCGCCGTATCCATCGTCCTGACCGGATTGATGCCGTACTATCAATTGAACACACCGCAACCGGTGGCGACGGCGCTGGAGATTTACCCTTCGCTGAGCAAACTCAAGATCGTCGTCGAAATCGGCGCCATTGCCGGACTCAGTTCGGTGATTCTGGTGATGTCGATGGCCCTGCCGCGCATCTTCTACACCATGTCGCGCGATGGCTTGATACCAAAAGTATTCGGCAAGGTACACCCGCGTTTCCATACTCCGCATATCGGTACGCTGATCAGTTGCACCGTCGCTGCGACTCTGGCGGGACTGCTGCCGATCGGCCTCCTCGGAGAACTGGTATCGATGGGAACTTTGTTGGCTTTTGCCGGCGTTTGTTTGGGCGTACTGGTTCTGCGCTACACACGGAAAGATCTAAAACGCCCGTTCCGGGTTCCCGGGGTCGTCTTCGTAGCACCATTTGGCACGGCCATCTGTCTGTTTCTGTTCTGGCAACCATTCAAACAACATTGGCACTTGATGATCGGTTGGACACTACTAGGTCTGCTGATCTATTTCGGTTACGGCTATCGCCACAGCAAGCTCCGCGCCAAACAGCCATGATCTCGGGCAGTCTGCGACAGTGGCCGCAATCGACTGACATGATGATCGGATTCACTGCCTTTCCATCCCGGCCCTTCCCCGCATGATCAGACAGCTATGGGCAACCAAACTTCCACAAGCCAGTCACAGCGATGCTAACCGACTGAACCTGCATCGCACGCTCGGTCCTTGGGGGTTGACCGCCTTGGGTATCGGTGCGGTTATCGGCGGCGGCATTTTCGTCATCACCGGCAAAGCCGCCGCCAACCACGCTGGTCCGGCAATCATACTGAGCTTCGCGTTGGCCGCCTTGTGTTGCGTATTCTGCGCGCTGGCTTATGCCGAATTCGCCGCGATGGTGCCGGTATCCGGCAGTGCCTATACCTACACTTACGCCACTCTGGGAGAATTGCCGGCCTGGTTCATCGGTTGGATGCTGGTACTGGAATACGGCGTCTCGGCATCCGCCGTCGCCGCCAGTTGGACAGGCTATTTTCTCAGCTTGCTCAGACAATTCGACATCCATCTGCCATCCGTACTGGTAAGCGCGCCACTGGACGCGCAACTCAAGCCTACCGGCGCAATCGCGAATGTTCCGGCCGTCGGCCTGGTGTTACTGCTGACTTGGCTGTGTTATCTCGGCATCCGCAAATCCGCCGCCGTCAACATGGCCATGGTGATTCTGAAAACCGGCCTGATCGTACTGGTGATCGTCGTCGGCTGGCGATACATCGACACCGCCAACTGGACGCCGTTCATTCCCGAAAACCAAGCGCCGGGAAAATACGGCTGGGAAGGCGTTCTGCGCGGCGCATCGATGGTCTTTTTCGCCTATATCGGCTTCGAAGCGGTTTCCGTCGCCGCTCAGGAGACCCGCCGTCCACAAAAAGACCTTCCGATCGGCATGATGCTATCACTGCTGATCTGCACATTGTTATACATCGGAATGGCCGCCGTACTGACCGGATTGGTTCCATATACGCAATTGGGTACCGACGAACCGGTAGTCACCGCCGTCGCTGCACATGCATCCCTCGGCTGGCTGCGCCTGGTCGTCGAGATCGGCGCACTGCTCGGCTTGTCTTCGGTGGTGCTGGTAATGATCATCGGACAGCCGCGCATCTTCATGATCATCGCCAACGACGGTTTATTGCCACCAGTTTTCACCCGTATCCATCCCAAATACCGTACACCGCATATCAACACCATCATCACCGGCATCGGTATCGCGGTACTGGCAGCGGTATTCCCGCTGGATATCCTCGGCGAACTCACTTCGATGGGCACCTTGATCGCGTTCGCCTCGGTCTGCGCAGGCGTGCTGATCCTGCGCCACACGCAACCCGATCTGCCTCGCCCGTTCCGTATCCCGTTCGCACCGCTGATTTGCCTGCTCGGCATCGGCAGTTGTCTGACACTGCTTTCGACGATGACATTGCACAACTGGTTATTGATGCTGCTGTGGACTGCGCTCGGCTTTTTGATCTATTTCGTCTACGGATACCGGCACAGCCGAATCAGAGTAAAGGGACCATGACCATACCGCATCACTGGTTTCGTCGATCCATTCCACCACATCGATGCCCGATCGGATGGCCGACACGGTCGAACCGGCCGGGACATGCTCGGGCGGCTCCAATGCTCTGACCGTTCATACTTCTCGATATCTCTGCCATAAAAAGTCCGGCGATGAAAAGACCTCAATCGCGACTCCACGGAACCGCCGATCAATCGCTTTCAAAAGCACCGCACTACGCACGCCCGCATTACGGCGCGACTATACAATCGCTACGATCACTTCAGACGATCGTTCCTCAGAACGGAATATCGTCGTCGGCAAAGTCGTCCATCGGCGGAGCCGACGATGGCTGTGCCGGGGCCTGCTGCGGATTGCGCGGGGCATAGTCCTGGCGCGGAGCGGACGATCGCGGCGGACGATCCCCACCAGCGTTGTCGCCGCGACCGCCCAGCATCTGCATTTCATCGGCGATGATGTCCGTGGAATATCTCTCCACGCCATCCTGGCCGGTATATTTGTCATAGCGGATCGAGCCCTCGATATATACCTGTGACCCTTTGCGCAGATATTCGCCGGCGATTTCGCCGAGTTTGCCGAAGAACACGACGCGATGCCATTCCGTGCGTTCCTGCGCATTGCCTTCACGGTCCTTGCGAACGCTGGTGGTAGCCAAGCTGATGCGGGTCACGGCCATGCCGCCTTGGGTGTACTTGATATCCGGGTCATTGCCAAGATTGCCGACCAGGATGACTTTGTTGATACCACGGGCCATATTTGTCTTCCGATTCCAAGTCGCCCGCAACGATACGGGCATAAGGGTAGTGAATTATAACCGTCTCGCTACGGCTATCAGTAAAGTATGTCTTTCACGGTAAGGATTGTTTGCGAGAAACCACGATCACTATGGCAGACCGCCGCCACAACGCACCACATAATCTTCATATCGGGAATCATCCGATCAATCCGGTATATGAAGCCATAGCGAACACACGAACGTCCCGAAACCGGCACACTCCGTTGACTTACTGCGATCTCGACGGAACTTATCAAGACCATCCCTTATAATTCGCCAACTTTCGTCATTATCACTGCCAATGTCCGTCGTCGAATCTTTCCGCCCCCGCGCTTCCCTGGCGCAGATTCAAGCACTCGCGGCTGCTGATATGGCCGCCGTCGACGCATTGATTCGCACCCGTTTGTCCTCGGATGTCATTCTGATCAACCAGATCGCCGATCACATCATTTCCGCCGGAGGCAAACGGTTGCGCCCGATGCTGACGGTGCTGGCCGGACAGGCTTGCGGCAGTGCCGGCCCGGCCCATCACCAATTGGCGGCGATCATCGAATTCATCCATACCTCGACACTGTTGCACGATGACGTCGTCGATGAATCGGATTTGCGGCGCGGACGCAGCACCGCCAATGCCGTCTGGGGCAATGCCGCCAGTGTACTGGTCGGCGACTTTCTGTATTCCCGCAGCTTTCAACTCATGGTGGAACTGGATCGGATGGAGATCATGCAGATCCTTGCCGACACCACCAATCGCATCGCCGAAGGCGAGGTTTTGCAATTACTGCATGTCCACAACCCGGAAACCAACGAACCCGCCTATTTGCGCGTCATCGAGCGTAAAACCGCTGTGCTGTTCGCTGCCGCATCGCAACTGGGCGCTCTGGCGGCCGACGCCAACGCGCCGGTCCAACAGCAGTTATACCGATTCGGGCTCAACCTCGGCTTTGCGTTCCAAATCGCCGACGATGTTCTCGACTACACTGCCGATGCTGCCGATCTGGGCAAGAATCTCGGCGACGACCTGGCCGAAGGAAAAGCGACGTTGCCGCTGATTCATGCCATTCAGCATGCAGCCCCCGATGTGCAGGCCCGACTGCGCGAAATCATTCAGAACGGTGACGCCGAAGCGATGCCGGAGGTGCTGGCCGCGATCCGATCCAGCGGAGGATTGGAATACAGCCGCCGCCGCGCCGAGGAGTATGCCGAAGCCGCCGAACGCGCACTCGATGGTCTGCCGGAAAACGATGCCATCGACGCTCTGCGTGGATTGGCCCGTTATGCGGTCGAACGCAAACACTGAGTGCCAGCATCCGCGTGTTCACATCCATCGCAACCGTTTCATGACGGCATGCTAGTGCAACGCGCTCGGAATCATTGCGTACGCGCTTTCGCCGCGCGTAATGCGGCCTGCTCGTTCAACGTCAATGCGACGTTATCGCGCAGATACGCCGGCGCCAACCGCTCCGGCGCGATCGTCCCGCCTCGCGCATGCAACATCGCCCCCAGTCTGGCAACCGCCGCCGCATGCGGCAACGCCTGAGGGTTCTGCGACGACAGTTGCGCTCGCAAACGCTGTGCCAGAATGCCCTCGGCGGCAATCAGGCCACTTCCCAGGGCCTGCCATACTCCCGGCTGCGGCAATTCGAGCATTTGCGGCGGCAATACGCGTTCCGGCGCCAACGTAATCAACTGCCCATGTTCGCGTTGATAACAACCGGCATAGATTTCACCCATCCGCGCATCGATCACCGCCAGAATATTCTGCGCCGTGCCGTCGGCGGGCGAATCTTCCGCCAACGCCATCAACGTCGATACCGGCGCCACCGGCAGATCCAAGGCCAGCGCAATTCCCTGCGCCAGCGCCACACCCAGACGCACGCCGGTGAACGCCCCCGGCCCCCGGCCGACCGCGATCACGTCCAACTGCGACTTGGCGATCCCTGCCTCGGCCAGCAACTGTTCCGCCCACGGCAGCACCCATTCCGCATGCCGGCGCGGCGCTACCTCGAAACGTTCATGAACCTCTCCATCGACATAAACGGCGACGGAACAGGCTTCGGTGGCGGTTTCGAAAGCGAGCAACTTCATCGGGAACACTCCCAGCAAGATCGCGAAAGCTTAACCTGACGGCATCATCCGGGTCGCCATTATCTTCCACTTTCGGAAATACTGGAGATGATCGGCCGTGGCATTCCGGCCGCAGCCGTGCGATCGGTTACGGACACCATTTCCATGATGCCGATCATCTCTCGACCGTTTGCCGATCCTGCCAAAAATGGGTCCACTCATCCGGATGCTGAGGCATACCGATCGTACCGGGCGTTTGCCGATCCTGCCAAAAATGGGTCCACTCATCCATCGCCGCTACTCCCGCCTCAAAATACCGGCTGCTCCAAGCACTCGCCGATCATGTTCTCAGCTCGTCTCAGGAACCCGACATCACGCGCAGATGTCGGCACACGGACATTCACTTTTCCCGCCCGTCTCACTGCGCGGAGTGTGCGGCATTAAAGAAAGCTTCGATTTCAGCTACATTGCGCGTTGTCCGGAACGGCGGCAGCGAGTCCAGGAATACCCGTCCATAAGACTTGCCGAGCAAGCGCGGATCGCACAACACCAATACGCCGCGGTCGGTTTCACTGCGGATCAAACGACCCGTGCCCTGTTTCAACGCGATCACCGCCTGCGGCAACTGCTCATCGCGAAACGGAACACCACCGAGGCGGCGGATCGCTTCCAGCCGAGCCTCGAATACCGGATCGCCTGGCGCGGCGAATGGCAGCTTATCGATCACGACGACCGACAATGCTTCGCCGGCGACATCGACGCCTTCACGGAAACTGCCCGCGCCCAGCAACACACCATTGCCCGACTCGCGAAACCGTTGCAGCAATACCGCGCGCGGCGCTTCTCCTTGTACGAACAGCGGCCACGGCCCATCGCGCAATGCAGCGGCCGCCTCACGCAGCGCCCGGTGCGAAGCGAACAGCAAGAACGCACGTCCTTGCGATGCCTGCAATACCGGCCATAGCGCAACCATCAGCGCCGCGCCGTAACCAGACGAATTCGGTTCCGGTAAATGCTTCGGCAGATAGCACAGTGCCTGCCGTGCCCAATCGAACGGGCTGGGTTCCAGCCATGTCTGCGGATCCACCAATCCCAGACGGCGCGAAGTGTGGCTGAAATCGCCATTGACCGCCAACGTGGCCGAAGTGAATACCCAGGCTGCGCGCGAACGCTCACGATGTACACGTAGCGGTCCGGAAACATCCAACGGCGTACGCTGGCAACGAAACCCGCGCGGGCTCAATTCGTACCAATAAACATCATCGGAACCAGTGCGGTCCTGCTCTTCCCCAACCGAACCAGCGACCGTATCCGTGTCATCGGGCGCATCCGCCGTCACGGTGAATGGATCGCTGCCGGACAGATCGGTCATAGCCTCATCCAACCAACGGGCCGCGCGCGCGCGCATGTCCTGTGCTCGTGCCAGACATGCCTCCAGCCCTGGCGAAGCAGCCGCCAACGGCATCAACGCCTCGTGCAATTGCGTCAATCGTGACACCAAATCTTCGAATCCCGTCTGCACATCCGGTTTCGTCAAAGCACGTGTGCGCGTGCCCTTCAGCGGCATTCCTTCCAGCGACGCACGCAGTTCCCGCAATGTCTGCTCCAATTCGCCGACCGGCGCTTGTACGATCGCCAGCACACCGGGAGCGGTACGCGACTCCATCAGACAATCGCGCGCCAGTTCCTGTAACTGACGCATGCTGAATCCCTCGCCAAAGAAACTCGCCGCCAATTCCGGGAGTTGGTGTGCTTCATCGATGATAAACGCCTGCGCACCAGGCAGAATCTCGCCGAAACCCTCCTGTTTCAAGGCCAGATCGGCCAATAACAGATGATGATTGACTATCACCAGATCGGCCGCTTGCGCCCGTTGACGCGCCTGCACGACAAAACATTCATTCCAGAATGGACATTCACCGCCGATACAATTTTCCACCGTCGATGTCACGGCCGGCAGCAAAGGGGAATCTTCCGGCAATCCCGCCAGTTCGGCCATGTCGCCATAGTGTGTGCGGCCGCTCCAGGCGACGATCCGCTGAAATTGCGCGGCCTGCTCGCGCGTGGAAAATCGCGGTTCCCCCTTGGCTTGCTGCAACCGGTAATGGCACAGGTAATTCGACCGTCCTTTCAGCAGCGCCGTCCTGACCCCGGTACCCAAAGCATCCCGGACCTTGGGCAGATCACGATGGTAAAGCTGATCCTGCAAGGCCCGCGTTCCCGTCGAGATGATCGTCTTCACCTTCGACAACAAGACCGGCGTCAAATAGGCATATGTCTTACCGGTCCCCGTCCCCGCTTCGGCCAACAGAACATCGCGTTGCTGCAATGTTTCGGCGATCATCGCCGTCAGCCGCTGCTGTGCGGGACGCGGCATGAAATTATCGAGATGCAGCGCAAGTGCGCCCTCCTCGCTCAAGGCATCGCGGCTGGCATTGGAAAGCTCGGACATGATCAAAACTGGAACAAACGGATTTTCCCATTATCGCGCGAAGCGGCCATTGGCTGTTCCAGTACAACACCGCGTTGTACATCTTGAACAAAGACGGATGGATTCCGGTCGTTAATCGTGCCATCACATCGGGGATGAAATCCGCCCGGTCATGTTCGAAGACCGCACCGGTGATGACGGACTCATTCGCCTAAATTGCATCGCGGCATCGGCACTTCTTCCTTGTCCGAAGCAACCCCGATCTCCGCGACGATTTCCGCATACCTCGATGCCACGATCGTGGGAACATCGACCGTCATTCCCAGCAAATCACCGATTCGGCCCCCCTGCCCCATGGCGAGGGATGCTTTCATTGCTTCCAATTCTTTCTTGCTTCGTTCGAACGCTTCGGCACTGCGCCCCCTTTCCCGGACTGCCGCATGTCCTTCGGCATACCGCGACATCAAACGCAGGTATTTCCTTCCCTGAGACGACCGATAGAAATCGATCAAGTCACGAACGTCCTCTTCCGTATAGAAATTCCGATAATAATCCTTCAACTCTGGATGAAGTGCCTCCCAGGAAAACTCCTGCCGGACACGATCCAGTATTTGCTGGGAGCACCGTTGCTCCGGTGAAGAATCACGAGCGGCCGCACTGATCCGATCGACGGCTTCGATTCCGCTCAGGGTCTGCTCCGAAAGGAATCGCGCTCGTGAAACCGTCAATAACCGCTCAAGCTCGGCATCACTGGCCGGTGCCGCCAGTATCGGCGCCGTGCACAAACATAACAATATCAGCAAGCAACCCCGCATACCCATTTCCCATCGCCCCCACATGCCGCGTCTCCTCCAATCACCCCTCGGTTACAAAACAATCACCCATACCGCACCATTGCAACTATAAATGAATTGGTCATCTATCGACCTGAACTCCAGAAGCATCCCCGAACGTTTGGACATCGCTATCCGTATGGCTACCTCCTCCACGCGTTCACGAATAGAAACCTTGACACGCGGCCACTGCAACTATCAGACCGAAAAGGTTCGCAGCACTTATTCATACACCGTCACCTACGACGGTGAAATCATCTTCCCACCGGCACATAAAAAAGCAGCGCTGCAATGAGTGCAGCGCTGCTTTTTCAATATTTCAATCGGGGATCATCGTGAAACAATCGATCCGCCAGGCTCATTTCATCGGCGCTGTTGCAGCTTTTCCCGATTGCGGCACTTCCTCGATATCGTTCGTCACAGTCGCGATTCGCGACACGAGCAGCAACGGCACTCCCGATTCCATTTCCAACAACTGGCCAATTCGCCTTCCTTCCTCGGTCTGAACGAACTCCGTGATTTCCTCCAAATTCCGCATGTCGCGCTTGACTTCGTCATCGTCCGGATCGGCCCACATCTCTCCCCCTACCCCATATCGCATCAAACGCGGGAGCATGTCGACATAGATCGCTCCGCGCGGACTCTGATAAAAGTCGATCAGTTGAAGGACATCTCGTTCGGCATACATCTCCCGATAGTAGTCCATTAATGCTGGCCGCACGGCATCCCAGGACAAGACCTGATCGACGCGTTTTTGCACTTGCATCACCTGCTGTCGCTTCGCATCATCCGCCATTTGCGACATGGCCTGCTTCATCATCGTGGCAAACAGCTCACGCGTTTTCTCGACCAGCCGCTGCACTCGCGAGGCGGTCAGCAACCGTTCGAGATCGGCATCGGCTAGAGGGCTCGCGTCGGCTGCAGCATCAACATCGGCTACGATTACAGTTTCGACCGGAGAAGCGGCCACTGCCGGCGCAGCCAGCGATACGACCGAGAACGATAGGCACAGTATCCAGGCAAGTGCGCGATCAGACATAAACGGTACACTCCTTTGATCAAGGGGGAATCGAGGCTGCAACTATGAACTTGCAGACACTCGAGAGCAAGCATCCGGCATATGTGTCCGTCTCTCAGACGACCGATCCCTCGAGGCAACCTCTCCGCTTCCTTCGTTCACTCAGAATCAACGGACTAAAAAAATCTGTATTGATAATCGCGAACATAGCATGCTTCCATTTCCAGGAACCTGCGCTTCTCACATACTGACCGATGGCATGGGATATGGATACACCTCCGCCGGCATGGTCCGGCTCATCCGTCATATATATCCGCCCATCGCCCCTGTAATTTCCTCGATATAAAACACATCCGATGGCGAATAAACATCGGCTCATCCGTAAGACAGCCACGTCAGCGTCCTGAGTACCTCCAGCAGCAAGGCTCGAATACCGTTTCAGGGAAACTGCCCTTGCATACAAACCATAACTCAACCGCTTTGTAACGTCCCGGCAACGAACACCTCATACCGTTGACGAACGAATATCCTTCGGCCAGGTCTATGCCATTCGCATATGATGATGATTGCGGATTTCCTCCTGGACAAGATTAGAAAACACCCGTACCGCAACGATACCGTCCGATTACCTATAAGACCGGAAAGTACACTCGACACGGCAATGACCACTCAAGAAATCGGCCGCGTTCCACCAGAGACTCATAGCCTCTACAATCTTTACCGATGTCCGCACGCATCTCCGAAACATCGATATGGCCGGCGTTTTGAGCAGACTTATCATGTCCCTTGAAATTCGGAAATGCTTTTCCTTGCACTACAAGCGATATCATCGAGACCTTCCATGAACGTCCCTGCCATCGTCTCCGCCCTGACCATCGCCGGCTCCGACTCCGGCGGCGGCGCCGGTATCCAAGCCGACCTCAAAGCATTTGCCGCACATCGAATACATGGCTTATCCGCCATCGCCGCCCTGACCGCTCAGCACACGCACGGCGTAACGTGTGTGCATGTTCCTCCCGTTGCGTTCCTGCGCGCACAAATCGACGCCTGTTTCGAAGACTTCAATATCGGCGCGGTAAAACTGGGGATGCTGGCCAATGCGGCCGTGATTCACGAAGTTGCCGACGCGCTGGAGCACCATCGTCCTCCCATCGTCATACTCGATCCTGTCATGGTAGCGACCAGCGGCGCCAAATTACTGGAAGATCAGGCCTTGGAGGCCATGCGTACCCGCCTGTTCCCATTGGCGACCTTGCTGACTCCCAATATCCCCGAGGCTTCCCTGTTGCTCGGTCGCACGATCGCCGACTCCAACGACGCGGACACTGCGATCACTGAACTATTAAGCCTGGGCATACGCGCCGTATTGCTGAAGGGCGGACATCTTTTCGACGATGACCACGTTGTCGATCGTTATGCAGACGCCGCTACGCACATGGTACTTACACATCCCCGTTTAGCCTGCGAGGCGCATGGCACCGGTTGTACGCTTGCTTCCGCCATCACCGCTCTGGCTTGCCAGGGCATGAGCCTCCCTGCCGCCTGCGAAGCGGCAGTCGACTATGTCGTACACGCACTAGAGAAAGGCTACCGTCCGGGTCGTGGCGATATAGTGGTTCTCGATCATGCAAGCGCCACCGGCTTTTCACCAGAACAGGAGTATGCCGTCAAGGTTTCGCACTGATGATTCGCTATATTGTCCGCCCCAGCTTCGTCGTACGAGCGCAGGCCCGACAACTCATATGGATTTGATGAATGTCCACTTTCCACCCATAAACGGATTGACGGCTTGGCGTGTATCGGGCAAAATTCCGCTTCTCAGTCACGCGCCCGTAGCTCAGCTGGATAGAGTACCTGGCTACGAACCAGGCGGTCGGGAGTTCGAATCTCTCCGGGCGCGCCATTACAACGTATAGGCCCCGGTGAATTCAGAACGCCAAGCGCCGATTTATCGGGATCTACAAACCTGACTAGCCTATCGATTCAAGGCTGGAACTGGAAGAAAGGGCCACCCTCCACAGGTGGCCTTTTTCGTTTGCGCTTACACGCCGCCGAATGGCGCGCCGCCGTTCGCCGCCTGCCTCGCTAAACGCGCGTTGATGAGTTTGAAAAGGGCCTCAAAGCGGGCAACGCTGTCCGCAGTCAGCACCTTGTCTGGCTCGTTCGCCATCTTCGTCAGGAACAGGCGGGCAGGTCGCGTCTTGTGGAATGGGACGCCCAAGTCTTCAAACGCCTTCTCGACCCGCTTCGCAATGCGTGGAATCTTCGCGTTGAGCTGCAAGTTCTTGCCCTTCAGTTCGGCCTTGTACGCCTCCTTGACCAGTGATTCATACACGGTGGGGTCGAGGAGGTCCTCAATGTCCGCTTCGCCCGGTACGGGGTCGAAGGCCTCCGCGACAAAGACTACGTTTTGCTTACGAATGAGCTTCGCTTTGAGCAATTCGCTCTTGGTTACTTCGGATTCCTTTTCCAAGTCGAGTAGGACCAAGACGTTCAACGATTCAGACGTGAGCAAGGCCACCATGTAGGAAACCTTCTGCGCGCCACCGGCAGGAGTCAGGGTCAGGTCGGGGCTAAGGCCCGTCTTCCCAGCGTCGGACAGGTAGCTGCTGACTGCCGAGAGAATCCAGAAATCGGTGACTCCCTCAATGACAAGATTGTTCGGTCCAACAAATAAGCTTTGCGAGAGGTCGTAGCCGAGTGCGGCCTGAAGCGGGAAAAGCGTCTTCGCGTCGCCCGTCGGGTTATTGGTGACGGTCGTGCCCACCTTGTCCGCGATATTTACCGTGCGAACAGAGTCAAGGCGATGCGTCGGGATCATGAACGGCGAATGGGTCGAGTAGAGGATTTGGTTGTCGAAGTCGTCCTCAAAATGCTTCAGTAAATCACCTTGCGATTTGGCATGAAGGTACAGACCCGGCTCGTCCAGCAGCAAGATTGAATTTGCCACCTTTCCGCCATTCGTATCTGCGGCAAAGCTGATGTAGAAGGCAAAGAACCATTGAAATCCGCGGCTGCGGTCATTGAGGTTGACTTCAACGTCATATGTCTCCGTTGGGTCAGAAATCAATGTATCGAAGTGTTGCCCATCGAGGTTGAAGCGAATCTTTAGCTTGCGATCCTTCCATAGCCGTGTGACTTCGCCCGTGACGACAGCACTGGCGCGGTTCGCCAGTTGATTGCGCTGTTCGGTGTCACCCTTCTGCTGCAATTCTTGGAGCTTTGAGGGGTCAAGCCCGGCGACTTTGCATAACTTCTCGAAGTTCAAGTCAGCATCTTTGAGCTGGTTTTGCCTCTTGTGCTGCAAGTAGGCGGCAACGTCCTGATGCCCATCTAGCTCGGGGTAGTCGTCCAGATAAAAGAACTTTGGCATTGCGCCAATAGCCCAATTACTGGCCTTTTTCTGGGCTTCCTTGTCTCCTACAATTGAAACACCTAGCTCTTCAAGTCCAGTCAGAATCCCATCCTGTGCATCAGTAAGCTCCGCGTCGGCAGTAGCCAATGCGGTCCTAGCTACTTTCGCGGCGGCTGCGAATTCCGTCGCCCACGTCTCTCGAACCTTCGTAACTGACGCCTTTACCTCAAAGGCGTCAGCGGCGGCTTCTAAAGCATTTTCGTCAGAAGCCTTCGCTCGCATACCGGCAGCGACTTTCTTGATCTTGCTCTTGATGTCGGTTTCGTCGAAAGCAACGGGTGTCAATTCCGGGAAGACTATGTAGTGATGCTTACCGTGGTATTTCCGACTAATTTCAACCTTCGTCACTTCTGTTGCGTGTGGGAGAATTTTGAGTAGTTCAGCTTTATCGTCGTCATCAAGCTCCCACGTTGAATGGACAACATCGGTGAAGTCGGTGCATTCCTCTACCCGCCTGTCGCGGGGGAAGTCCTTGATGGGGGCCAACGCTTTGAATCCATCGAGTGGATTCAGGCTATGCAGTCCCCGTAGCAGGTTCGATTTCCCACTTTCGTTGCGGCCCAGAAGCGCGGTGATCCGCGAAACGTCAATGTTTCCACTGTCCTTGATGGAGCGAAAATTCGTGACCCGAAACAACTTCAACTGCATAACAATCCCACGAAGGCAAGGCAATTCCCGCCATGTTGGGGGTGCGCCCCAGCCGAAACAAGCCCCACCAGGGGGGGCAGTAGGGATTTCCCCACACCCCTTAGGGGGCCTACGCCAAACAGAGCCGCACCTTGTGCATACCAATAACGGACGCACTGCCCGCTGGGTACGCGGGCGGGCAACCCACCGTACCGGGCCGCATAGGGTGCACTGGCTGCTAGCATCGTGTACAGCATAAGCAAGCGTGGGGATTGCCGGGATAACGCAGCCATGGAGAACTCCTTCTCCACGCTAAAAACCGAGCGGCTGAGTCGACGGATTACCAATCAAGGGATGGGTGTCGAGCCGAGGTGTTCGACTACATTGAGCTGTTCTACAGCACATGGCGTCAACACTCGACGTTGAGATACGTCAGTCCCATGCAGTTCGAGGCGGTAGCTTGTTAGGTTGAACAACCTGTCCAGGTGCTCGGGGGAAACCCAGCTTTCCCCCTACAATGGACGTTTCGACGGCAAGGGCTTCGCCTATGACGGCAAAGCCGGCCTCAGGATCAATTGGTAAGCATCATGCATACAGCGATCGGCTCGAAAGGCGGACGAAGCAATAGCACCTCAAAGGCCTCCACACATGTATTTTCGATCAGCGAGAGACCAAAAAAAATCGATCAGGCGGCCGAATCGAACCGGAGGCTCCATGTATTCCGACCTTCCATTATTTTTGACAAAATCTGCGCATCACCTGACCCACCGTCGATTTCATTTCGCATAAAAGGGAAACTCTAACTCAATGAAAGCTTCAGAAATCAAGAAAGGTAACGTCGTCGAACACAACAACGCGGTGTATCAAGTCCGTGATATCGAACGCAGCGCCCCTCAGGGCCGCGGCGGCAACGTCACTTTCCGCTTTACGCTGTATTCCATCCCCGGCGGGAACAAACTCGATCTGAGCCTGCGCGCCGATGACGATCTAAAGGAAATCGAATTGAATCGGCGTCAAGCATCGTTCTCGTACAAAGACGGCGACGCTTATGTCTTTCTCGATGATGAGGACTACACACCCTACACGCTTGATGCCGATACGGTTGGCGATCTGGCCGGCTTCATCACCGACGGGCTATCCGGTTGCCATGTCCAGATCATCGACGAGTTGCCGGTTGCCGTACAACTACCGCAAACCGTGACCTTGGAAGTGATCGACACGCCACCCGAACTGAAAGGCGGCACTGCTACCAAACGCCCGAAACCCGCTCGTCTCAGCACCGGTATCGAGGTCATGGTGCCGGAATATATCAGCAACGGCGAACGTGTACTGGTCAGCACAGTGACCGGAGAATTCTCAGGGCGCGCGGATTGATCGCCGACGGGCCGCGTATCGCCGGAAAAGCCGCTTGCCGAATGCCGCTGCAATGCGGTCTTCACTGATTGAATTCAATGGCATCGGCTTCATCCGCACCATGCAGGTCCACGGCAGCCGGCCGCTAACGGCAGACCCAGTGGACGACCTCGCGTTGTGTGCCAGGAGCGGTGAGCCATCAGGAAAGATAATACAGAACGGAGCTTTGACCCCCGCCATCCAACCCAGAAGCTAGAGGCGCCGATACTATAAATTTACTCCGGACGGTATTTGAGGCTTGCGTACCGATTCTGATAGAACTCTTCAAGCGTCTGCGTCGACTCGAAAAGTTCCGACCACAATTCATAACCATCGATCAGCGCCGCACCATCCTGCCGATACCCTACCTGCTCGGGATGGACCTTCACTCCCTGATGGGCTGCCGCATAGGCTCTGGACTTTTTGTCGGCCTTGATATGCGCCTCGTCCCAAGACGCTGCTTCAAAAGCCACAATGCGTTCCTCAAATACATTGGTGCCGTCCTTCTTTGTACCGAAAAGATAAACGGTCCGAATAGCGTACCAAGCCATAATCCATCTCGTAATAGCTAATCACTGTTCCATCCCCAATGCCTCTCCCGCATATTCTTTCGAGTATGCATCCGAGCAGGAATTATATCAACAGAACAGATATTTATTGACTTTATCAGACTACTGTGCAAGTGCCGACATCAAGATCGCAGCACGAATCCTCCTTACATTTGATGTAATGAACAGCCATACACGCGATACATACTATATGGAAATACATTCATATTTTACGGTGCAAATAGCCGAAAATTTTTTCGGCCATAACGGTTTCATTACACTAATAACTCTCACTCATCTTAATAAAATATATTTATGAAACTGTATCGACCTATCCGCTCCCCTCTTTCCAAAAACAGCCTCCGGAAGTAGGAACCGTCGATTCATTCAACGGAGCAATATACTCATATCACTACGCCCTTTCAGGTGAAAACACGGTTGCCTCGCGAATGATTTATACAGGGGGATGATCGCCTCCTTTGAGACGGATCTAGCCGGCCGACAAATCAATAGAATTTGCTAATTGAACAGCGCCATGCACAATGCGATTCCGATGAATGTGCGACATATTGTCGCATGACAATCTGTCGCATTCACAGCCGATAATGGCTCACGGACAATAAGCCGTTATCCCTATCCAACGCCCAGGAAGAACTCATGCGTCACCGCTATCGTCCGCTTGCCGCTGCTGTGGCCTTTACGTTTTCCGGATTCGCCATCGCGCAGACGACAAACATGGCACCGGTATCCGGACAACTGTCGGCTTTGCCGAAAGTCGACGTCACCGCCTATGCTACTGATGCCTTCTCGGCCGCCAACACGGTGGATTCCGACGAATTGTCCCGGATGCGCGCCGCCACCAGCGATACGGCAACTCTTCTGCAGGGCATTCCCGGCGTCAACGTTCAAAGCGCCGGAAGCGTTTCAGGATTACCCAGCATCCACGGGCTCGGCGACGATCGTTTGA
The DNA here is from genome assembly GCA_031285265.1 of Lysobacteraceae bacterium. GTDB lineage: Bacteria > Pseudomonadota > Gammaproteobacteria > Xanthomonadales > Xanthomonadaceae > JAITWM01. The sequence goes on along the minus strand of JAITWM010000204.1, from coordinate 4,170 downwards.
GTATTCGGGTCAACGGCATGGATCTCGTCTCAGCCTGCACCAATCACATGAATCCCCCTCTTTCTTATATCGATCCGACCAATATTCAGCGGATCACCGTGTATACCGGTATCACTCCGGTCAGTGTTGGCGGCGACAGTATCGGCGGCGCCATCGTGATCGACTCGAAACCACCGCAATTCGCCAACCCCGGGGAAGGGATGCTCACCAGCGGCGAAGTGGGCGGGTTCTACCGCTCGAACGGCGATGCTCATGGAGGCAACGCATCGATCATGCTGGCTACCGAGCATTTGAACATCCGCTACGCCGGCTCGACTGCACAATCAAATAATTATCGAGCAGCCAGATCGTTCAAGCCCGGATTACTTGCCGAATATACGACCGCTGGAAGACATTGGATCCGTGGCGACGAGGTAGCTTCCAGCGCGTATAAAAGCCAGAACCACCAACTGGGTATTGCTTCGCGCTGGGACCACCACCTGTTCGACCTGAAACTAGGTTATCAACACATTCCCTATCAAGGATTCCCGAATCAACATATGGACATGTCGGACAACAAGAGCCGCCAGGTCAATTTCAATTATCAGGGAGACTATCAGTGGGGAACGCTCGACGCACGCATCTACCACGAAAGAACCACGCATTCGATGAATTTTTTGAAAGATAGAGTGTATTGGTATCACATCAGCCGCGTCGTTCCCGGCATGCCCATGAACACCGAAGGCAAAAACCTCGGTACATCGGTCCAGGCAGAAATCCTGCCATCCCAGCGCGACGTAATTCGGATCGGAGGCGAATACCAACGTTATCGACTCGACGACTGGTGGCCGCCGTCGTACGGCATCGTTAACGGTTCGCCGGTCGGCGGCATGCAGCCCAACACATTCTGGAATATCCGCAACGGACAACGCGATCGTTTCGATCTTTATGGCGAATGGGAAGCGATGTGGACGCCACGCTGGACGACGCTCCTGGGGGCACGCGCCGCCACGGTCAGAATGAACTCCGGGCGTGTCAGCGGTTACAACGATACTTACGCCACCGACGCAAACCGATTCAATCAACGCGACAGAAGCCGCACCGACGACAATATCAACCTCAGCGCCATCGTCCGCTTTACTCCCGATGACCGCCAATCCTATCAAGGCGGCTACTCGCGCAAGGTGCGTTCACCCAGTCTTTATGAACGATACACCTGGTCCACCGGAGGAATGGCGATGACCATGAACAATTGGGTCAACGATGGCAACGGCTACGTCGGCAATCTCGACCTCGTTCCCGAAATTGCGCACACGGTCAGCCTCACCGCCAACTGGCACGATGCCGGGAATAGCCTATGGAATGTCGAATTCACCCCTTACTATTCGCTCATTGACCATTACATCGATGCTCGTTGTCTGAGGACGCTGTGCCCGGTAGCGCGTTACAACTTTCTGACGGTGGTCAATCAAAGCGCACGCCTGTATGGCGCAGATCTGTCCGGCTCCGTCGTGCTTGGAGAGGCTGCCGATGTCGGCCGCTTCACATTCAAAGGCAATGTCAGCTATGTCAACGGAAAGAACCGGACTTCCGGTGACCATCTCTACAACATCATGCCACTGAATGCGCGATTGGTACTGGAACACCGTTTAGGCAATTGGACCAATACGATCGAACAACAATTGGTCGCTGCCAAGAGGAACGTCTCGGAAGTCCGCAACGAGATGGAAACCGCCGGTTACGGTTTGCTCAACCTGCGCAGCAGTTACCTCTGGAAGAACGTTCGTCTCGATATCGGCTTGGAAAATGCCCTCGATAAACACTATGCGTTGCCGCTCGGGGGAGCCTATATCGGCCAAGGCGCCACCATGTCGCTAGGCATGACGAGCAATTGGAGCGCCACCGGTCAACCGCCATACGGCTATACCGTCCCGGGGATGGGGCGTTCCTTATATGCCGGGATCAATATCGCTTTTTGATTCGTGCCTTACAGGTACCCAACCTCCCAGTCACAAAATATCCTGTTCCGTTCTTTCTTCCATTATGCCATGTACGCAATTGGGCAACCCGTCTCCAGTCCGAACGTAAACCATCTGCTGGTGCCGGCTCATCTTGAAACCTCCTTCTCATCCCACATGTCTATAATGAAGCCGGAATCCGGCAATCACCGTGACACAACGGAGAACTGTGCTTCCGTCGAACCGATTACAACAAGACGGTGCAGTTTTTTCGGCCCGCCTGTTGCATGCGTTTCACCAACGGTTCGCTGATGTTGAAACTACCTCGAACAAATAAACCATCGACGGCTTGACCCCCGTTCCATTCCTCAAAGGATGACGTTACATGAAGATCCAGTTGAATACTGACCGTTATATCCAAAGCGATCCATCCGTCGTACGCCATGTCGAGCAAACACTCGAATCCGCATTGTCCCGTTTTGCAGACCACATCACTCGCATCGAGGTGCATTTGAGTGATCTCAATGCCGGGAAAACTGGCGCCAACGACAAGCGTTGTTTGATGGAAGCGCGTATGGAGGGTCATCAACCATTAACAGCATCCGATGACGCCGATACGGTCGCCAGTGCAATTACCGGTGCAGCCAAAAAACTGCAGCGCGTGCTGGATAGCGCATTGGGCAAACAATACTCGTAACGAAACGGGCAAGTCACGGGCGACGCCAGACGGCAGCCTCGTCCTTGCCCTAACCACAACCGCCAGCCAGGAGGATCTCTTGGCTGGCGGTATCCGTTTTCCATATTGAAATCGAAAGCCGAATGGTGATCCGCACCTGCCATATATCGGCAAAATATCCTTTCGTTACCAGCTCAGCTGAAATCGAAATTCATCGCTGGGGTAGGCATCGAAATGAATTCTCCAGAAACGTAATCGATCCCCGCACTAAACAGCTGCGTCATCGACGGAGCATCCTGAACGTGCTCGGCAAGTATATACATGTTCTCTTCATGCGCACGCTGAGCAAATCCGGCGACTTTCTCTTGTAGCTCCGGGGACTTGACCAAATCGTCCGTAATGCTGTGATCGATCTTGATGAACGCCGGCCGCAAATGATTCAACAATTGGAACGAATCCAAACCGGAACCGAATTGCTCAAGACCCATCTTACAGCCCAACGGCGCCAGCATCTCGACGAACTGTTGCGCAGAACGCAAATGCGTGAACACTTTGGCTTCCGTCGTCTGCAGCCATAACAAGTCGCCAGGAACGCCATGAATGGCCAACTCGCGCTCAATCATATGCACCAGATTGGGATTGGCGAACGATCCTGGGCTGAGTTTCACCAACAGTCGAGTCGTATGCCCCATCTTCTTGCGTTCACCAATTGCCGTGATGGCATGCTTGATCACCCACATGTCGATCAGTTCGAGCAAACCATGTTCCTCGGCGATATTAATGAAAACCGCCGGGGAAATCAGCTCATCATTGACACTCATCCGCAAGAATACTTCGTAGAATTCGAGAGGCTCGCCCTGCAAACTGATCACCGGCTGGAAGGACAGTGCAAACCCCTCTCCTGCCAATGCCTCGCGAACACGAGTTACCCAGAGTTCCACGCGCTCCTCTTCCATCCGATCCGAAGCGCTGGGGTCGAATATATGCACCGAATTGCCGCCGACATCCTGTGATGTCTGCAAGCTCTCTGCCGCACGCGTCAACACCGCATTCAAACTGGCGATTTTCTCTCCAATCTGGACACCGCCGATACTGACGGTCACCGATGCCGAGCGCGCACCGATATTGAATACTTGCGAGGCGAAGGCTCCGCGTATCTTTTCCGATATTTCGACGGTATGCGCATATCCTCCCTGCATCAGCAACGCAAACGTCTGTTCGCCGAAGCGGGCAATCTGCATTTCATTGCCTTCGAGCGTCGCCGAAAGATATGCCCCCAGTTCGGCAACGAACGCATCCGCCGAATCCAAACCTATGTCACTCAGCAATTGCGTGTAGTGGTCCGCCTCGACCACTAGGAAACCAAAGTTTCCTCCTTCTCCGCGCCCCACCTGAGCAACGGTATCCTCAAGCATCCGCAGGAACGATGGCCGGTTCAGCAAGCCAGTGGCGGGATCGCGCAACCGCAACTCCTCCACTTCGCGCGCAAGCTCCGGATCGATCTCCTCATTACGCCGGATCACCACTTGCAAGGAAGCCTCCCCCTCGTAACTGGCG
>JAITWM010000196.1 GCA_031285265.1 Lysobacteraceae bacterium | reverse complement strand
CGATCACCGAGACGAGGTATGTAGTATCGGTACAATTCTCGCAGCCGATGCTAAACCGCATGCCTGCATTGCGGTTCTCGATCGCGAGTGAACCTGCGACCAGCGTGTAGCCGTCGTCTGCTGTCGCGGGCAGTTCAGCGGCGTTGGCGTTGAAGCTACTGACATAGCGGACTGAACTTGAAGGAACGACTGACCAGCTCTCGGTCACCGGAATATCCCATGAGAAGCCCAGCGTGCCAGTGAACTTCGGCGCGCGTAACGGAGCGGCGATAGCGCCATCGAGGCGAACGATACCGCCGCCACAGTTGCTGTTGGTTGTCCCGGCTGCGAGCGCATCAAGGCAGCGAGCCTGCTGTGCGAGCACTTCGTCGGTTGGATTGACGTATTTGGTCTTATTGTAGCCAGCGTTGGCAAAGATCGATAGGCCTCGTGCCGGCGTCAGGGTCACTTCGGCTTCAACGCCATAGCTTCGGAAATCGGAGAAGTTACCGACAGGGAACACGGGCGCTGTTGCCACCGTTGCGCCAGCCGCGGTAGCGATCTGCAAACCCTTGGTGTCGCCGTAGAAGCCGGTGATGTTGAGGGTCAACAACCTGTCGAACAGGTTCGAGCGTACGCCAGCCTCATAAGACCAGATCGTCTCGGGGCCGAAATTGCCCAGCAAGTTGGCTGTCGACGCGCGTACATTCCAGCCACCTGATTTGAAACCTTTGGTTGCTGAGGCAAAGAACATCACATCGCCGGTTGCTTGATAGGTCACGGCGATACGCGGCGTGAAAACCGAGGCTTGCTGCGACAGCGGGATGCCGGCGTTAAGCAGTGTCTGGTTGGTAAGCTGCGCTGCTGCACGTGGGTTGTTGTTGTTCTGGTAGTCGATCTTCTTGGTATCGGTTGTCCAGCGGCCGCCGGTGGTCAGTGTCAGCTTGTCGGTCAAGTGCCAGTCAAACTGGCCATAGATTGCGAAGCTGTCGGTCGTATTAAATATGATGCGGTCAGCATCGATGAACGGAGCGCCGCTGGCGAGGCGGAAGACGGTGGTGAAGTCACTCTTGTTCCATTCATGGAAGTAGAATATACCCGCAGTCATATTTGCCAATCCACCAAACAAATTGCTTGATATATTGGCCTCTTGCGTAAACTGCTTGTGGCGTGATATCTGGACAGAAGCATATCCGCCAATCGGAGAAGGATTGTTAAAGTAGTCTAGGCTGTATTTTGTCTTTAGGTCGCGGTAGCCCGTTATGATCTGAATGGCGCCAATTTCGGCATCGATTTTCAGGCGGCTCGTGATGCCCAATGTGTCATTGAATACACGGTTAGGCGGAATGTTACCCTTGTCGTTTGCGATGATATTGCCCAGTTTTTGCAGGCCCGAGCGCGAGATCCATTTGCCATCGACCTTGCTGACCGGAATCAGCGAGTTTCGATCTTCGATGTAGTCGGCAGAGATGTTCCAGTTCACAGCAGGCGAGATGTCGATGCTGGCCGCACCGCGTACACCCCAGCCGTCGTGGCCATTTTCGGTTCCGCCGGTCGTGATGTTCCTGGCATAGCCATCCTCGGCCATCCAGTATGCGGCAATGCGAGTGCGGATGCTGCCGTTGATCGGCAAATCGAGAGAGCCGCGCAGCATCTTGGAATCATAATTGCCGTAAGCACCTTCCACCGCACCCGCAAATTCTTTGCCCGGCTGTTTGATGACGACGTTGATCGCGCCACCCGTGGTGTTGCGCCCGAACAGCGTTCCCTGCGGCCCACGCATGACTTCGATACGGTCGATATCGAACAGTGCAAAATTGTTCGCGTTCACGCGAGCCAGATAGATGCCGTCGATGTAAGTGCCGACCGGCGAATCGAATGTTGCCGCAGTTTCAGCGTTTGACAGGCCGCGGATCGAGTAGTTGTTTGCGCCCGCGCCAGTGATTGCTGCGCCCGAGACGTTCGGAAACATGCGCAGGAGGCCCTGGGTAGAGATGGCTTCCTGACGGACGAGCGAGTCCTCGCTGATGGCGGAGACTGCGAGAGGTACTTCCTGGAGGCTTTGTTCACGACGCTGGGCGGTAACGACGATATCGTTGCCGATGTTGCTGGCAGCAGATTCATTTGTCGCTTCCTGAGCGACTGCGGGCGCTGCGAGCAGGCTTAAGGTAAGGGCGGAAGCACATGACGTCCAACGTGATGTTTGCATCGAAAGCTATCCCCTCATTGCATATGGGCCTGGCCACAGGCGGATCCCTGAACCGCGCACATCTGATATCGTACTTATGCGTACAAAAATGTCATAAATCCCTTGGATGTCTAGTCCGCATTCCTGATTTTCAGTTTTCTGAAAAAGGCCATTTATTTCCATAACTAACAGAAAAATAACGATAGTGTCTAACTGTATTGAGGGATTTGCATAGAGCTCACCTTATCTGCATACGGTATACAAATCGAAAGGTATACAAATTGTCGATCGAGAACTTGTGAGCAGCGGTGCCGGGCGGCTGTGCATCGCTCGCGGTCAAAGGCGAGGGCCAAGGCATGGCGGACGACGGCTACACTTATGACGACTCCGCTCTGGCGCGCGGGGCGGCGAACTTTAAACACATGTTCGGCGAGATTTATGGCGCCGAACTTTGCAAGCAACTCCATGAAGGCGCGGTTGGCATGAACCGCTTTGTCATGACGCAGGTTGGCCCGCTGGTTTGGGAGCGCGATGGTCTTGACATGAAGACGCGGATGTTTGTGGCCTTGGCGGTGCTTGCTGCGCTGGGCCGTGAGGACACGCGCTTTTTCATGCGTGGCGCCTTCTGCAATGGTGCCACGCGCGAGGAGATCGAGGAGGTGTTGATTGTTACCGGCCAGGAAGCCGGTTTTCCCTGCGCAGCACGTGCTGCTGAACGCCTTGATGAGGCAGAAGCCCAGCATAAGGCGATGATGGCGCGTCACGAAGCCGAGCAGACAGCGAAGAAGGACGTTTGAGTACATGACCAAGGGATTCACTCGCCCGTTCACACCTTCGGGAAATGCCTCAATCGTTCATCCTCTGCCGTGGAAGTTTGCAGGTGACCTGCTGCTGATCCATTGGCGCTGCGATCCCGAGGCACTTGCCAAGTACTTGCCCGTCCCACTCGAACCGCTTGACGATAGCGGCGAGGTCTACCTATGGTCGCCGAAGTTGACGTGCCATCCGGTTGATATGGATCCGGCGGAAATGGACCCGTCGCAGACCGGCTATAATGTTTGTGTTATCGGTATCCCAGCCAAGCTTAATGGCAAGCCGACAATGTTTTCAGCCTTCCAGTGGTGTGATCGCGACTGGCTGATTGTGCTCAGTTGGTTCATCGGTGCGACGTCCAAGGGTGGCGATTTTAGCGAAACTTCTCGCCATCCGCTGATCGAGAAGCTCGGCTCTCCATTGAGGGGGGGCATCGGCAATCCTATCCACCGTAC
>JAITWM010000151.1 GCA_031285265.1 Lysobacteraceae bacterium | reverse complement strand
CCGTGTTCCGATATCCGAAGCAACGTACTTCCAGGGGCTAGGGCCGATGCCGATAAGAGGCGCTGGCTGAATGGTAATGTTATGCGAGATAAATGGACTACATGCAAATGATCGACATTACGGAAGATCGCCGCATTGATCGGATAGAGCCGTTATCATGCCGGACATGAGCAAACAGCATGATGTGGTGATCGTTGGCGGCGGATTGGTGGGGTCCAGTCTGGCTGTCGCGCTGGACGCGACGGGGCTGGATGTCGGGCTGGTCGAGGCCACACCGGGCGGAGCCATGCCGCCGGTATTCGATCAGCGCAATTTGAGTTTTGCCGCGGCTACGATCAATGCACTGAAACGATTGGATGTCCTGTCCAGGATGCGCATGGCTCCCAGCCCGATCCGGCGAATACATATCAGCCGCGCTGGCGACTTCGGCCGTATCCGTCTGGATGCATCGGACTATGGCCGCGAGTTCTTCGGTCATGTCGTCGTGGCGCGCGAGTTCGGAGAAGCATTAGAGGCGCGCTTGGCCGATTTGAAACGTCTGACCCGGTATCGGTCGGCTCGCTTCGTCGGTTTCGGTCCGCTCAGCGATACCGCTCGCACAGTACGCGTCATCGATGACGGCGTCGAACGGATGTTGACGGCGCGCTTGCTGGTGGCTGCGGACGGTACCCGCAGTGAGACGCGAGCCGCATTGGGGATCGGTGTCCAGGAACACGATTACGGGCAGACACTGTTTGTAACCAGGGTAAGGACAGCGCGTCCGCCCGATGGTACCGCTTACGAAAGGCTTGGCGATGATGGCCCTACCGCATTGCTGCCACGCAGCGATCGGCACTATGGCCTGGTCCATGGCGTGGCTCGGGCCGAGGCCGAACAGGTCGCGGCATGGCCTGAGACCGCTTGGTTGGAACGTATCCAACGTGTTTTCGGCTGGCGCGTAGGGCGTTTTCTTTCCAGTGATGCACGGAGTGCCTATCCTCTGATCCGGGTAATCGCGGACCGTCTGGTGGCGGAACGCGCCGTCCTGATGGGCAATGCGGCGCAAACGATTCATCCGGTCGGTGCGCAGGGATTCAATCTGGGTCTGCGTGATGTACTGACATTGGCGGAAATGTTGCAGGCCGAACCGGGATGCGACCCTGGCGCCGATGCATTGTTGGCGCGTTATGCGCAGCGTCGCGGTGAAGATCGTACCCGTACCTTGGCGTTTTCCGATAATTTGGCGCGATTGACCAGTAATCGCGGGCCTCTACTGCGGCCGTTGCGCAGTCTAGGTCTGCTGGCGTTGGATTGTTCGTCTTCGTTGCAGTCCTTCCTGGTCGGCGGAGCCATGGGTTTTCGCGGCGATGTTCCGGAGTTATGTCGTTCATGAGTCGATCCCGAATTGATGTTGTCGTAGTCGGAGGCGGAGTGGTTGGCGCCGCCTGTGCGTTGGCGTTGCAGCAACAGGGCTTGGAAATCGCTTTGGTCGAGATGCAGGAACCGGCGCCGTGGTTCGATCTGCAGCCTGATCTGCGCGTGTACGCTCTCGCCCCGGACAATGCGGATCTGTTGCAATCGCTACGGGTATGGCGAGAAGTTTGCGAGAGCCGGGTACAGCCCTATCGGCGCATGCGGATCTGGGATGCGGCCGGAGGCGATGAGCTGGTGTTCGATGCGGATACGTTCGGCGTCGCGCAATTGGGCTGGATCGTTGAGAACAGTTTACTGGTGGATCGGCTATGGGCTGCGCTGCAAGCGCAAGGTATACGAATCTGCTGTCCGGCGAAGGTGGAAACGTTGGAGCAGTTCGACGATAGCGTGCGGCTGCGGCTGAATGACGGTACACGGCTGGATGCGTCGCTGGCGATCGCCGCCGATGGCGCCGACTCGACTTTGCGCGAGCTGGCCGGCATGGAGGTTTCCCGACACGCTTATCATCAACGTGGTGTCGTTGCTTTCGTTGAAACCGAGCATCCGCATGAGACCACTGCCTGGCAACGTTTTTTGCCCACCGGCCCCCTGGCTTTTCTGCCATTCAGTAGTGGTCATTGCTCCATCGTTTGGACCTTGCCCGATACCGAGGCCGAACGTGTGTTGGCATTGGAAGAAGCGGCTTTTGGTTGCGAATTGACCGATGCGTTCGGTGGGCGGCTTGGACAAGTGCGTCTGGCTTCTTCGCGCGTGGCGTTTCCGCTGCGCCGACAATTGATTGACCGTTACGTCAGTGGCCGCGTATTGGCGATCGGCGATGCTGCGCATGCAGTGCATCCGCTGGCCGGTCAAGGCGTCAATCTGGGATTACGCGATGTCGCGGCGTTATGCGAGTTGGTACGCGTCGTGCATACGCAGCGTAGTGATTGGGCTGCGCCGCATCGATTGCAGCGTTGGGCACGGATGCGGCGTAGCGACAATACGGTTTCCGCCTATGGTTTCGATATCATCAATCGGATATTTTCCAACGATGAAATGCCTTTGGTACTGACGCGTGGTCCGCTGCTGGGCCTGGCGAATAAGCTGTCACCGTTGAAGCGGATGTTTTGGCGTCGTGCGGCAGGCATTTGACCAGTGCCATGGCCGGTAAATTCTGTCGAGGCGATTGGGTATTCCCATCGATAACGCGCAGTTTTGCGCGAGTAGCCGATGGGCGGTTGCTTCGAGTCTGATTCAGGCATTGCAGCTATGTTGAATTCATGCGAGGCAGTCGATGGCGGATAGCGATATTGGAAGCTGGCTGCGGCCTTACTTTTCCGAGCCGGCAGGGGAGCCTTCTCTCTACTACGTGGTATTTGGCCCGTTGATCCAGGGTTTTCATTCTCCTGGCCCGGCATATCGTTGCGCCGGTATTCCTGCATCGATCGGGATTACCGCCTATGGGCAAGAGGAAAACCTTGGCGAGTTCATGACCATCAGGCAGAGTATCGCATCGCCAGAGCAATTACGTGAGATCAATCCGCAGCTGGCAGATCGTATCTTCGAGCAGCGCCATTGTATTGTGATTCGTGGAAAACTGGCTGATACGGGTACGTTGAACGAATTTCGCGATGTAATCGGGTTGATCACCTATCTGCTGGATGCCGGTGGTGTCGCCGTTTTTGATGTTCAATCATCGAACTGGTGGGAGCGCGACGATTGGCATCGAAATGTGTTCGATCATGGCGAACCTGCGCCGGTTGCGCACGTGACTCTCTGGTATCGACGCGAGAAAGGCGGCACCGTCTGGCTGCATACGCGCGGCATGCGGAAGTTTGGCCGGCCGGATTTGAGTCTACGCCGTTTACCGCTTGCTTATAGGGAGGCGGCCGAAGAAATGCTCAAGCGGCTGATCGGATTTCAGGCCTTCGGCGGCGCAGTGGCCGATGGTCAGGAAATTCAAATGCAAGGAGTGCCTGCGGGGATACATTGCCGTCGATGCGACAATATGAACGATGAAACATTCAATAACGCGCATATCGAAATGGATTGGCCCGGGCGGTGATGCTTAAATCCGTAGCAGGTTGAACAAGGTGATGGCGCTTCGTCGCGAAGCGGGCTACTGCGAATGCGCGGGCACGGTGGATTCGAGAGCATGGACTTTGCATCACCGGATTCTTCCAATCGATCTTCGTCGACGGGATTAACTCCAAGGGAACAATGGCCTTCACATATTTAATGTGCATTATAAATTGATATAAACATATTGATCGTAATTTCATATTTATAGAAAAAGCCAAGCATTGCGTTTGGCTTTTCTGATTGGGCTTTCCCCGTCTCTCCTGGCAGGTTGTTTAACCTGACAAGATGCCGCCTCGAACTGCATGAGGCTGACGTAATGCTTACAGCCATAAGATCACCGACTGTGCTATCGGCGAGCACATGACTTCTGCGTTGGTCATTCACGCACTGGAGATGGCGGCTCAACAGCGACGCCCCGACCAGGTCATTCATCATTCTGACTAGGGGAGTCAATACATTAGCGTAGCCTTTGGACAACGCTGCCGGCAATTGGGCGTGTGTCCTTCCATGGGATGGGTTGGGGACGCTTATACGATAGCGCCATGGCGGAAAGCTTCTTCGCCAGTCTGGAATGTGAACTGTTGAATCGCCGTCGCTTTGTCAACAGAACCCCCCAGGCGCGGTTGCCGGTGTTGATCTGGATCGAAGCTTGGTATAGCCCAAGACGCAGACATTCCGCCTTGGGTTACCGCGCCCCGGACAACAAGAGACCCATCAATCCGTCATTGCTTAGCCCAATGGCGGGGTTCTACCTGTTCACTAAAACGGGGGAAAGCCCGGCTCAGGGAATATTCTCAGCAACCGGCCATCGCAAATGCGATGGCCCTGTCTTGCCGATCAATAACTGCCCACCAGATTGACGAACCAGCCACGCCGCCGGTAGTCGAACTTGGTCAAGTCATCGCTGAAGTCGGTAAAGTTGTAACCCACACCCACCCGGAAATACTTGTTGATATCCCGGTCCAAGCCCACCAGCCAACCCTGCTTCAGACCACCGTCCTTCACATCCAGCCAGCGATACTCCGCCAACGCGTGCCACTGGCGATACAGGTCGTAACGCGCCTGCGTCGCAACGAACGTCGTCGCCGAGTCGAACCACGGACCACTGCCCCGGCCATAGCGTACCTCGCCTTCACGACGCGCCACCTTCGCTGCAAACTCCCAGCGCGCATCATGCTTGTAGACTCCCTCCAACGACAGAATCTGCGAACGCTGGTCGTAATCCACCCCGTTCTCCTGACCCATCGTCGACAAGTCGTACAAATACGTGTAACGACCGAACAACGCCCAACGCGTCGTGTTCCAAGGACGGTACGCAAATCCAACGTTGCCCTCGATGAACTTCGCTCCGTTCAAGCTCGACAACTGGTCCTCCGTGTCCGAATAGTTGAACCGCGCTGCCAGACGCCAGCTCTCGTTCACTCGCCACGACAGCCGGTTCGTGCTCACCCACTGTTCCCGCTGCTCCGCTCCCGTGTCCTTGCGCCACTCGATCTTGCTCTGCCAATCCATCACCTGCGATGTCCGACCGCCCGTCACTCCCATCGCTTTACGACGGACATTGCCCGAACTCGTGTCCAGATCGCCATTCTGCAGCGTGAAGCCTACGTTCCAGCCTACGCCCAGATAAAAGTCCATTCCCAGCGTATGCGCCAGGCCCGACTCGTTCGGTGCCTTCAAAAACTGCGACTCGTTGTACAGGTTCACCTGATTGGACAGCCGCCAACGCTGGCCCACCGTCCAACCCCGCGTCCGGTTCGCATTGAAAACCGAGTCGTAATCCGACGGGCTGTCCGAGAACCTGTAATTGCCGTACAACGTGTGATTCACGTTCAAACGGTGCTCGGCATTGACCTGGAAAGCATCTCCCCGGTCACCGGTCGTGTACTCCGCTCCCACCGAGGATAGATCGCCGTACAGATATTTCCCGCCCAAGGTCAGCGCATTGTTGCTTCCGTAAGCACCGCCCTCATCGGACAGCGTCACTTGGCCGATCCCGTACACTTCCGTCTTCGGGTTCAACCGATGACTGTAGCGCAACGCGCCCAACGTCCCGGTCACCTTCGCGCCTGACTTCTCCGTCTCCACTCGACGCACTTCCGTCGACAGCGTCGCATCTTCATACAGACGCCATTCGCCGGTCACCTGCGTCTGCGTGTAGCTGTCGCTCCCGCGCTCGGACCGGGTATAACGCGCATACACACCCATACGGTTCGTGAAGCGGCCCAGCACCTCCACTCCGTACTCGGTCAAATCCCGACCCTGGTCATTACGCGCCGTCGAATACCCTGCACTCACCTCGCGCCACCATGCACCCGCGCTCAACTCCTGTTGCGTCCAGCCCAGCTCGCGGAAGTTCGCCCGCGCCTCCACCGATTTCGCATCGCCCTTGCGCGGACCGGTCGTATTCAACTGCGTAAATGTGAAGCCTCCATTGTCCGAAAAGAAAATCGGCGCACTGTAGGATTCCGTCTCCGCATACTCCATCTTCAGGTACGTGCCCTTGCCCGCCTGCAGCGTCAAGTCACCTCCCCGAATCGTGTAATCCTCTCCCGAACGGTTCTCGTTGACGTACGTCGCGCCCACCGCCACATGGTTACCAAACCAGTGCTTGCCGCGAACCCCGTAGGTCATCTCGTCGTTGTCAAACCCCGACGGCACCCATTCGTAGTCCACCAGCAAGCGCTGCTCATAACCATCCAGCGGAACATCGCGCGTCAACGTCGCCAGATTCTCACGCGTCAGTTGCATCAATGCCCGCGTCAGAATGATCCGGCCCTGGATCGCATCGACCTCATAGTCCGCACCGCGTGTCAGGTTCACACGCGTCTCAGTACGGCCCGTCGTCTTGTCTCGAATCTCCAGCACCAACTTGTCCGAACCCGGAATAATATTGGCGTGCTTCAGGTAATACAGGCTACCGCCAGTCCCGATGAACTCCGTATGCCCCGGCGCACTCTCCGGCTGCGAGCCAAACACCCGCAATTCCGTCCCCGGATCGCCCCAGCGGTTGCTCTGCCGGGAACGCCAGTTCAGCGCCGCACCGTACAACGACCGTGAATACTGCGCGTACTCGGTCCCGGTAAAACCGGTTGTGTAGTTGCCCCACAACGCCTGGTTCTTGTCCCAATCCACCCGCAGGTAGAACCGACCCATCGTGTCCACATCCCGGTAGACCCGCGAATCGTCTCCATAGGTCGGGTAATACAGATCCGGATCCAGCGTCCGGAAAATGTCGCGCGGATAGGCCTGCGTAAACCCCGTGAACAACTTCCCGAGGTCGCGTTCGGTCGTGTCCGCCTGCGCCGTCACCAGGTAACGGCCACGCGCCTTGCCCTTCAAGTAGAATGCCAGCCGCCCGTCCGTCAGCACATCGTCACGCCGGTCGCCCAGCGCACCGTCCTTGCCCGGACCGGTCGCCTTGTTCTGGTACACCGTTACATCGGCCAGACCCAGACCGAAGAAATACCGGCCCGTCACGTCAATCTGCAACGTCCGGCTCACTCCGCCACCGGCATCGATCGCAAAGTCGTGCGTTCCGATCGGCGTCAAATACTCCGCCGCGAACTTACGCTCCAGATCAACCGGGTACTGTTCGCCATTGATCCGGACCCCACCCTGAGGGATGTTCCGCCCCTGAATCCGGACCCGCGATCCGTAAATCGGAATGTTCTGCTGCCGCAGACCGTTCTCGTTGAACACCTTGTTCAACAAACTCTGCGATTGCGCCTCATCCGTCGTCAGCAACGTTCCCTGGTTCTTCGACACGCTGTCGCGCAGCGACTGCGCTCCACGCTCGGCCTCCTCCGGACGCACCAATTGAATCCGGCTCGGATACGTCTCATCGAAGTTGCCATCCCGGTCGTAAGCGCGCAGCACGTATATCAGTTCGTCACCGGCTCGATACCGATAATGATCCGGCAACGCTCCGTCCCACTCGGTCTGCGCCACCGCTCCCACCTGCATCGGGAACTGCACCAGTGGCTTGATCAAATCCGTATCGTCGGCATGGTAGATCGTCAGCTCGTAGCGATCCACAAACGCCGAATAGTTCGATCGAACATAGAACTGCAGCGGCTTGACGATCCGTGTTCCGTCATAACCCACGTACGACGGCGCCGAGATCGCCAACGACGGCTGACCGATGTTCGGGTCCTCCGTCGCCCAAATCAGACCGTTGCCGGGCAGGCTGATCGAGTACTTGCTGCCAGCAACAACGGAACTCGACGATGTCCCGTCGGCCACCACCGGGGCTGGCGCACTTGGCCGTTCACGAACCCGGAACAAGGACTCGCCCTGGGCATTGCAGTCGTCATTATCACAGTCAGGGAGAGGCCCGATCTCCTGGGCTCCCGCCGTCCCGGCCGCCAGACTCGCCATCAACGAGATCAGCGTGTAATCCAGCAATTTCATCTTCATCTTCATGGCCCGCCCCCTTACCTACTCGTGCCACTTATGGGGGAGGTTGTCCCACCACTGGATCGAACACCGGCTCCACCAAGCGCACCCGGCTTGCGTGCGCTCACCCCCAACGACGCTGCGCGCCTTGCTCCCAATTGCTGCGACAACGCCTCACGCAATGCCGTCGCCCGGGCCTCCATCAAACTCCCTTCCGCCACTGTCACGATGACGATCTCACTGATCCGCTGCTCCCGGATTTGCTCGGCAATCTGGCCGATCATCGGCAAATGCTCCGACCGAATATCCGCCCGGCCGGGAACGAACATCGCTTCATCGATTTCCATTTCCTTCGCTTCCGAGGCAGCCGGTGCACCGCCTTCCGCACCATCGAACTGCACACCGAAGTCGAAGCGCACCGGCAAGCCCGGGGTGATCCTACGGATCAGCGGGTTGTCGGTCGTGAACCGGGCACCGCGCGGCAACGTCGCCGGATCAACCTTCATGATGAAGTTGCGACCACGACTCCACTCGCCGCCCAGGATGCCCTCCAGGTGATACCGGCCATACTGATCAGTCTCGATCAGCAGTCCCTCTACGGTCGCGATCCGCACGCCCGGCAAGCCCTCTTCGCCCTCGTCTTGCACCCCGTTGCCATTGCGATCGTGATAGACCGTGCCCAGCAGCAAGCTCTCGTCCAGCATCGGATCGTTCGCCATGATCGTCACTTCTGCCGTGGCGCGATTCGAAATCGACGTCGGCTCACTATCGCCCGCCCAGGCATACGCCTCGGCCGTATTGATGTGCCTACCGGGACGAACACCAGCACCGACGCGTACCAGGTAAACGATCTGAGCTTCCTGTCCCACGCGCAGGTTCAAGCCACCGAATTGAATTGGACCATTACCGCTTATCGTCAGCGTGTCGCCGGTACTGACGGTTGCCGAACCATTGACATAGCTGAAACCCTGCGGCGGCGTGTCAATGATCATGTAGTTGGTCACATCCAATGTGCCGACGTTCGTGACCACCAATGTGTAGCGGACCAGATCACCAATGTTCGCTTCACGTACCGCTGCCTGCTTGACGACTCGCAGAGTTCCGACATCGGCGTGCTGGATTTGATCGGGGCCAGAAATGCCCTGACACGCCGTGCTGGTGTTACCCGCCGGACAATCCGTATCACCACCGCCTTCGGTTTGAGCGACATTGATGATGCCTGTCGAACTGGCTCTAGTCGGCGTCACACTGATCTCGTAGACCGCCGAAGCACCTACTGCCAGCCCAATGGGCGTCGTACATACCACCCGCTGACCCGCCACCGAACATGAACCACCACCACTCGTTGCCTGAACACTATTGATGATCAGCGTCGCATCAACATTGTCGACGGTAGTGGTGATGTCGGTTGTCGGGCTCGTTCCATGGTTGGCGACCGTGATCGTATAAACCGCGACCTGACCGACCGTCATCGGCGTCACCGACTTCGTCGTCGTCAACCGAGCACCGCCATTGACCGGATCCGGTCCGCTGATACCCAAACAGGTCGGGTCCGTGCTGCCTACAGGGCACGACGGATCGCCACCTCCACTGGTCCGCGCCACATTGATGATTCCGGACAGATTCACCACCGTCGGCGTCACGTCGATCGTATACGTCACCGTCGAGCCTACTGTCAGACCCGCCGGCGTCACACACGTCACCGTCTGACCACTGACGGTACAAGGAGATGAAACAGTTCCGATGACCAATGTCGGATCGATTTCATCGACCGTCAGGGCGGGCAATGGTGTCGTCAACGGTCCCGTATTCGTCACAATGATCGTATACGTCGACACTTGGCCCAGCTTCAACTCAGGCGATACCGACTTGGTGGTTACAAGATACGG
>JAITWM010000094.1 GCA_031285265.1 Lysobacteraceae bacterium | reverse complement strand
CAGGTGTACGGGCAGCCCGCGGCTCGCCAGTTCCACAGCGATGGCGGCAGCCAGCGTGGTCTTGCCCACGCCGCCCTTGCCCATCACCATGACTAGCCCATGCCCATCGGCGGCGATGTCATCGATCAGGGTGGGCAAGTCCGGAGCGTCGAGCCGGGCGGGCAGTTCCACGGCATCGGTGTCATGCGTGGTGTCGGCATCGACCAGCAGATGGCGTAAGGCATCCAGACCCACGAGATTGAACGGTTTGAGTGCGATCTGATCCCGAGGCAGCGCCCGGAGCGCTTGCGGAATGGCGGCCAGCGCAGCCTGTTCTCTTTTGAAAATGGCAGCGGCCAGGGCATCATCGTCAATCTCACCAGCAGGAAAGACGCCATTGATGACTAGGTACTGCTGCGACAAACCGATGGCGGCCAGTTCTTCGTGGGTGCGCGCCGCCTCGCGCAGCGTGGTGCGCTGCGCGCGGGCCACCAACACCAGGCGGGTGCGTAGCGGATCGGCCAAGGCCTCTACCGCGGCCTTGTATTGGCTGCGCTGCTTTTCCAGCCCCGCCAAAGGGCCAAGGCACGACGCATCGCCTTTTCCTGTTTCCAGAAAGCCGCTCCATGCACCCGGCAGTTGCAGCAGACGGATAGTGTGGCCGGTGGGGGCCGTATCGAAAATGACGTGTTCATAGTCCTGCGTCAGCGCCGCATCGGTCAGCAAGGCCGTGAACTCGTCGAAGGCAGCAATTTCCGTGGTGCAGGCGCCTGACAGGGATTCTTCGATGCCTCTGACCACATCGTCGGGCAGAATGCCCCGTACAGGTCCGGCGATGCGGTCGCGATAGGCTTGCGCCGCCGCCTGCGGGTCGATTTCCAGCGCCCACAGGTTCGGCACGGCGGTCATCGCCGTGATGCAGTTGCCGATGTGCTTGCCGAAGATCTGCCCCACGTTGGAGGCCGGGTCGGTGCTGACGAGCAGTATGCGCTTACCCTGCGCCGCCAACTGTATGGCCGCTGCGCAGGCAATGGAGGTTTTGCCTACGCCTCCTTTTCCAGTGAAAAAGAGAAAACGGGGCGGCTGGATCAGGAAGTGCATGGAATCTTCTCGTTCATCCAGTGCTTCTCGCTGCGCCTCAGATCATCGACGTGCGAGTGGACGCGAAAGCGTTTCATGAAGCGATCCTTTCAACAGGAAGTACAGGCGATGGAGGATTCGGTGACTGCACACGTGCCACCTTGACAGCAGTGCTCGGTCATGTAGCCGAGCAAGCTGTTCATCTGCGCGAAGTCGGCGCGATAGATCAGGCTGCGGCCCTGTGGCTCGATGGTGACGAGACCGGCGTGAGCCAATTCCTTCAGATGGAAGGACAAGGCGTTGCGGGCCACGTCAAGCTGGTCGGCCAAGACGCTGGGCGTCATTCCTTTGGGGCCGGCAACGACCAAGGCGCGGAAGACGCGCAGACGCTGGGTGTGGGCCAAGGCACCGAGGGCGGAAACAGCTTGAGTTTCGTTCATTATTCAATAATACATCATCTGTTGAATTAATTGATGTTCCGGTGCGTCACCGCCGGGCTCGCGGACTGCGTCCCGCACTTGGTGCCGAATCGAGGCCGTCGGGCTTTGATCCTTGACGCCTTCGGTCCTTGAGGGGGCTGCACGTGCTGTGTACTTGCCGAAGGTTGATGTGAAGGGAGACGCGATTCAATCGCGGCAACACGATCAGCATCGTCGGGACAAGGGTGCGGAATACATCACCCTCTCGCAGTTGCGCTGCACTTTATTCGTTGTGACCAACTTATGGCGGGACTTGCACCCGCAGGATGCGCCCATGCTGGGCGCACAAGAAACAAAGTCCCGGGACATCCTGTGTTTCCGAGGCTTTGCGAAATGATGTTTCTAGTGGTGGAATTCCACCTTACAGAAAGCCAGCCTTCAATGAGAGATAGGAAGTGGTGGGTGTGGTTATATATGATGAGTACATCTAAGGGGATCAAACGGCATATTTAGAATACTGTTGCGTCATTGGCAATAATAAAACAGCACGCTCTTTCCAGGTTTTTAGTCGAAAAAATCAGTAACACCACTTCTGGCTATATATGATTCGGTAGAGTAATTGATTATGGATATAATAGTAGAATTGAAAAGAACGCTCTCGCCGCCCTGTTGGGAGACCGGTTCGTTACTGGGTGAGTGTGAAGGTGAGATATATCTCGAAGATCGGTGCATCGGCAAAGTTAAGGTTTATGCTGTCGACATCGATGGGATGATGAATTACGGATACAGTCCTTGGGATCTTTTGGATATTGATGGAGCAACCTATCCGTATACGGAATTGTTATCGGAGGATATGGCAGGGGAATTCGTTCCGGCAGTGAACAGGGCGCTACGCATTGATGAGGCCTATAGTCAAAACTTGCTGATCATCGATAGGGTCGAGGTCCTGCCGAAATACCGAGGCCGTAATTTTGGCTTACAGGCGATGCACTTGATTCTTGCAAACCTCTACCCTGGCTGCCGCATAGCGGCAATCAAGCCGTTTCCTCTGCAGTTCGAAGGAGGTATCAAGGACAGGCCAACGGAATGGGATGTTCGAATGAAGTACAACACGTTTCCAAAACAACAAAGATTGGCCAAGCAGAAATTGCGTGCTCATTACGCCAAGCTCGGGTTTGTTCCTGTTCGCGGTATGGAATTTATGGTTTTGGATCTGGAGGGTGGATACTTCAAAAAATGGGATGATGTCGAGCTGGGCGAGGACTAGCTATCCAGCCGGACGCCGAATATTGCCGAGTTTCATGAGATATTGCCTTGCCTTGTGCCAGTGCAACATGGACCACGTATGTAGGTCCGCATCGAATTCGACAGCGAGCGTAGCGTCAGTTCAGCCAGGTTCTCGTTTGGCGCGAGCCAGTGCGGAGATGTGAGTCACTGTCTGCGCTCAATCAATTCCTCTTCATTCGCGTCAACCGCACCTTATAGGAGACAAGGCCGTTGACTGTGTCCGGCACTACCTGAATGTGCTTAAGCGTTACCGCTTAGGACATCGCAGCATACGGTAAGAAATACGGTATTTCGGAAACTTTCCCGCCCGACGCATGAGTGGGCGGATCATTTAGATTTTGAATTGACTCATAAATACCACTCTATTCGGCACAGTGTGACTCGCTGGTTTCCATCTTCTTTTCATGCTCATCGTCACTTCCTCAAAGTATGACCTGAGCAGATTTTCAGTGGGTCATTACAGACAGGGCAACGCCCTGCCGAGGCGGAGTCCAGAGGCACCGCGCAGAATCTTGTGAAATAAGAGGATTTTTAGAATGCCGCGCTCGCGTGGAGCGCGGTTGGGAAGAAGAAATTGGTCGGGGTAGCCGGATTTGAACCGACGACCACCAGTCCCCCAGACTGGTGCGCTACCAGGCTGCGCTATACCCCGATTGAAATGTCTGCTGCGACAGCGAGCAGAACGCTCATTATAGCGGTTTCAGGATGAATATTCCTAGGAGTAGTCTCGGCCGGCATTTCGGATGTATTACTGATCAATTTGAGTGGCAGGCAGGAAATGCTTCGGTCAGCGCCGTAATAGCTGAAGGACTTCTTCCAGTTCTATCCGAACCTGACGGATGATCTGGCTGGTTAGCACGGATTCCTGTTTGGCGCCTTCGCTGTCCAGGCGAAGGCGTGCGCCGCTGATCGTATAGCCTTGTTCATAGAGCAGGCTGCGAATCTGGCGAACCATTAACACATCATGCCGTTGGTAATAACGGCGGTTACCGCGACGTTTGATCGGCTTGAGAGTGGGGAATTCGGTTTCCCAATAACGCAGAACATGCGGTTTGACATCGCACAGCTCGCTGACTTCACCGATCGTGAAATAGCGTTTTGCGGGGATTGGCGGTAGTTCGCGATTACTGCCCGGATCCAGCATAGGTTTCCACCCGCTCCTTCAATTTTTGTCCCGGCCGGAATGTGACGACGGTACGTGCGGAAATGGGTATTTCTTCGCCTGTCTTCGGGTTGCGTCCCGGCCGTTGATTCTTGCGGCGCAGGTCGAAATTACCGAAGCCGGATAATTTTACCTGACGTCCCTCCTGTAAGGCTTCAAGCAAAACGTCGAAGAAGGCATCGACGAACTCCTTGGCTTCCCGCTTATTAAGGCCGACATCGTCAAACAACCGTTCGGCCATTTCTGCTTTGGTCAATGCCATCGCTGTTATCCCCCGATTCTCCCTGTTCAACTACGAATGCGGGCACTATGGTCGCGATCCAGTGCCGCTATCAATCCATCTGTCACAGAATCCACGTCGCGATCTGTCAGAGTGCGCGAATTGTCCTGCAAAATCAAGCCGATAGCCAAACTTTTGTAACCGGGCTCGATACCGGTACCGGTGTATCGGTCAAATAGGCGCAATTCGCGCAGCAATGTACCCACATTGGTATGCACCGTTGCGGAAATCATTGCCCAGGAGACGTGGTTGGGAACGATGAAGGCCAGGTCGCGCCGTACGGATGGGAAGCGCGACAATTCCGCCGCCTCGGGCAAGGTACGCTGCCGCAGCCGGTCGGCGTCCAGTTCGAAAGCGATGATTTCGGTACCAATATCCAGTGCGCGTTGCAGGCGTGGATGCAATTGACCGATCCAGCCGAGCCGCTGCCGTTGCCCGGCATCGTCGGTCCGATAGATGTCGGCGCTACGCCCGGGATGTCCGAATGGTTGTTCCGATGGCACGAATTCGAGTGCCGTCCCTATGGAGATGGCCAATGATTCCAGATCGCCTTTGAGGTCGTAGAAGTCGGCTTTGCGCGCGGTGGTCGCCCATTGTTCGGCATCGGCGCTGCCGCAGATCGCCGCGGCGATGCGCAGTGTTTCCGCCGGAGGAGCATCCGCTTGGGCGCTGCTGGGGGAGGAGAACACTTTACCGATCTCGAACAAGCGGACGCGTTCTGCCTGACGGGAAAGATTGCGTCCCAGTGCCATGATCAGGCCGGGCAGCAGGCTCGGCCGCATGACCGCCAGTTCGGCGCTCAAAGGATTGGCCAGCGGAACGGTATGCTGCTGGCATTGCCACTCCTGCAATAGCGCGTCATCGACGAAGGCGTAATTGATCGTTTCCAGATAATCGCGGGCGACAAACTGCCGGCGGATATCGGCATCGTCCAGACGGGTTTCCGCCGGTGCCGATACCTGCGTGGCGGTGCCGGGCAGGGTGGTAGGGATACGATCATAACCATGGATTCGAGCCAGTTCCTCGATCAGGTCTTCTTCTATCGAGATATCGAAGCGGCGGCTCGGCGGCGTTACCTTCCACCCGTCCGGTAAGGTTTCGACACGCATACCCAGCGCAGAAAGGATGCGTTCGATTTCGGTATCTTCCATCGTCAGGCCAAGGACCCGGGCAATGCGGTCGCGGCGCAAGCGTATCGGTACCGGTTGCGGCAGATATTCTGGTAGAGAAGCTTCCATGGTCGGGCCGGGCGTTCCGCCGGTGAGTTCGGTGATCAGCCGGGTAGCGACTTCGATCGCCTGCAGAGATAGCTCGGGATCGACCCCGCGTTCAAAACGATGCCCGGCATCGGTGTGCAAACCGAGACGGCGGCCGCGTCCCATGATCGAGGCAGGCGCGAAATAGGCCGCTTCCAGAAATACATGGCGGGTATTTTCGGTAACCCGGGTATCCATGCCGCCCATCAGACCGGCCAGGGCGATAGGACGGTCGGCATCGGTGATGATCAGGAATTCGTCATCGAGCGTGATCTGGCGGCCGTCGAGAAGGGCTAGCGGTTCGCCTGCGCGCGCGCGTCGTACCCCGACTGGGCCGCGCAGCGTGTCCAGATCGTAGGCATGCATGGGTTGTCCCAATTCCAGCATGATGTATTGAGTGACATCGACGAGGAACGAAACCGGGCGTATGCCGCTGCGGCGGAGGCGCTCGGCCATCCAGAGGGGCGTGCGCGTATTGGCATCGACATGCTCGATCACCCGGCCGCAGTAACGCGGCGCTTTCGCGCCGGCATGCAGTTCGACCGGTAATGCACGGGCGCTTGCCGCCGGCACCGCCGATACATCGAATGCGGCGACGGCGCTGCCGCAGGCCGCGGCGACATCGTAAGCGATACCCCGCACACTGAAGCAATCGGCCCGGTTTGGCGTCAGTTTGATTTCGATGCTGGCATCCGGCAGATGGAGGTAGTCGCGCAGCGGCATGCCGATGGGGGCGTCTTCGGGTAACTCCAATAACCCGGACGCATCATTGTCCAGGCCCAGTTCTTTGGCCGAGCAGAGCATGCCGTTAGATTCGATGCCGCGCAGCTTGGCCGGTTTGATCGTCAAATCCCCGATTTGCGCGCCGAGCAAAGCCAATGGTGCAATCAAGCCGGCCCGTGCATTGGGAGCGCCGCAGACGATTTGCAGTGGTTGTTCCAGTCCTGCTTCGACTTTGCAGACCTGCAAACGGTCCGCCTCCGGATGACGTTCCGCTTCGATGATGCGTGCGACCACGACTCGGTCGAGCGAAGCGCCGAGAGTGACGACGTCTTCGACCTCCAGCCCGATGGCGGTCAGCGTGGTCACCAGTTCATTGCGATCAGCCTGGACCGGGACATGACTGCGTAGCCAGTTTTCGGAAAATTTCATCGTTCGACCTCAGGCAAATTGACGCAGGAAGCGCAAATCGTTTTCGAAAAACGCGCGCAGATCGTTGACGCCGTAACGCAGCATCGTGAAGCGTTCTACGCCCAGGCCGAAGGCGAATCCGGTGAAGCGTTCGGGGTCGATGCCGCAGTGCTTCAGGACGTTGGGGTGGACCATGCCGCAACCAAGCACTTCCAGCCAGCGGATATTGCCGTCGGGATGCTTCCAGGCGATATCGACTTCCGCTCCGGGTTCGACGAACGGAAAGTAGCTGGGGCGGAAACGCATTTGAAAGTCGCGTTCGAAAAAGGCGCGAATGAATTCGGTCAGCGTGCCTTTCAGATCGGCGAAGGTGGAATGTTCGTCCAGCAACAGGCCTTCGACCTGGTGAAACATCGGAGAGTGCGTTTGATCGCTGTCGCTGCGGTAAACCTTGCCTGCGGCGATCATTCTCAGCGGCGGCTTGTGATCGGCCATGTAGCGAACCTGCACGCCGGAAGTATGCGTACGCAATAAGCGCCCGTCGCCGAAATAAAAGGTGTCGTGCATCGCTCGCGCCGGGTGGTGTTGCGGAAAGTTCAGCGCTTCGAAGTTATGCCAGTCGTCTTCGATCTCCGGCCCGTCCGCCAGTTCATAACCGAGCCGAGCGAAAATGTCGGTGATGCGCTCAAGCGTCCGGGTGACCGGATGCAGTCCGCCGCGCTCTCCGCGGATTCCCGGCAGCGTGACGTCGAGTGTCTGACTACGGAGTTGTGCCGATAGGGCTTCTTCTTCCAGCGACGATTTGCGGGCGAGCAAGGCGGCGGCGATGCAATCGCGCGCGTGATTGATCGTTTCGCCTGCCGCTTTGCGCTGTTCATGAGGCATCGTGCCGAGTTGCTTGAGCAAGCCGGTGATGCGTCCGTTTTTGCCTAGCAGGGCGACGCGCAGGGTTTCCAGCGCGGCGATGGTGTGACGGCGTCGATGTCCGCCAGTGCTTGCCGGGTCAGGGATTCGACCTCATTCATTGATAACCGAACCTCGCATACTGAATCGATGGGATAGTCGATGACGGTGCGGAAAGACGAAGAACAGGCGCCGCCGGCGGGCCGATATAGGCCGGTGATGCGTTGTTCGTCGCAGTGCACGGTAGCACCGATGCCGGCGGTGATTCCAAAAGACAATGGGGAAGGACCGGCGCCCTTCCCCATTGCTATAGATGCTGATCTTTAGGATCCGGAATATCCGCGAAACGTGGAAATACCCCGGATAAAGTCCTGCCTCAAGCCGCGAGTGCGCCCTTTGCCTTTTCAGTCAGCGCGCTAAATCCGGCAGCATCGTGTATGGCGATATCCGACAGTACCTTACGGTCCAGTGTGATGCCCGCCTTCTGCAAGCCGTTCATGAAGCGGCTGTAAGTCATGCCGTTGGCGCGAGCCGCAGCATTGATGCGTGCGATCCACAGCGAGCGGAAATTGCGCTTCTTCTGCTTGCGGCCGATATAGGCGTATTGCTGTGCCTTGATAACCGCCTGTTTGGCGACTCGGAAGACCTTGCGGCGGGCATTGTAATAGCCCTTGGCCAGTTTGATGATTTTCTTATGACGACGGCGTGCCGTCACGCCACGTTTGACTCGTGCCATGGTTCAGTCCTCAGAGATAGGGCAGCATGCGGTCCAGACGGCCCGCGTCTTCGGCGCGGACGTGATTCGTCTGCCGCAGATTGCGTTTCCGCTTGGTGGCCATTTTGGTGAGGATGTGGCTACGGTTGGCGTGGCCGCTCTTGTATTTGCCGGATGCGGTCTTGCGGAAACGCTTGGCCGCCCCTCGGTTGGTCTTGATCTTGGGCATTGTCTTTCCTTCAAGTGGGTATCACTGGCAGGGGCGGTGGCGGACCACTCTTTCCATCCTTGCCTCTGTCGGTTGTAAGTCGTTGAATTCTATATGGCAGAATCGACTGTCCCTGTGGCTGACGTCAGCCATCCGGAAAACCGGAGCCGCTTATTGTGCAGGTTCTGGAAACTTCCTGCAAATGGCTTGCCCGACGGTCGGCCGTGACCTGCGGTCCGGGCCGCATACGATCGTATCGATTACATTGGGCAAAGGGCCGGTATCGTCCGCATGACGGCGGCGGTTCGGGAGTGTGGATACTCCGGCGCAAAGCGGCCCCATCGCCGGCACCGGAACTTTGTTGATGATGGTTCGCGTAGAACGAACATGTTCCTTTGGCGCGGAGGCCGGAGAGCGGATGCTGCGAATGCGGCGCGGATCACCAAATTGCAGGCCGTCACCCGTGGTCGTCATAGTGGGAATGGATCACGAGGGATGGTTGGCGTCGATGGCGGAGAAGGGCGGCCGTGGACATGTATCGCCTGTTCTCGCGAACGATCGTCATTTCATGCGGCGGCGATGATGGATTGAACAGTTCGGCTTTTGTATGCAGAAGGCCGGCATCATGCCGGCCTTTCATGACTTGGGTGGCGGACGAAATAACTCAGGCGTTGCCCGTACTATCATGGCGTTGCAGCACGATCAGCATTTCGTCCTTGAGCTTCAGCTTTTCTTTTTTCAGGTCTTCGATCGAAACCGATGTATCTACTTCGATGCCGGTTTCGAGATTGGAAATCTTGTGATCCAACTCGTTATGTCTTTCAAATAATTTTTCGAAATAGCGGTCGGAGCGTTTCAACTTCGAGATCAGATCGCGGTATTCCGGAAACATCGCATGCTCCTAATTTATTGCGTGAAATGGGGGATTTTTGGCCGGGAAGCCGATCTCCCCAAAATAGCATATCGGCGGTGCCGCCAGATATATGAGGCGGGAGTTTTTCGGATACCGGGAATAATGCGGCTTTGCGCGAGGGTAAACGATCGGGGCCGCCGCCGGTCCGCTTATATTTCCGTATCGGCGAATCAGTCCTTTACTCGGTTGATGCGGGTATCGATAGTGGTTGCGTATTGAATGGTGCTGGACGGATTCATCCGATGGCGCTCAACGATGGCGATTTGGGAAGCGATAATTGTGGCCAGCGCGTCAGTATCGATTTGCGGATCCCGTTTGCATCGATATGCGCTTCTGCTAGTAGATCTTCGCGGCTGGCATGGTGCTGAAAGACATCGGGCAGGCCCAGATGCAGCATCGGAACGAGCTGATTTTCCTCGTTGAGCAGTTCGGCGACGGCGGAACCCGCGCCGCCAGCGACGACGTTGTCTTCGATGGTGACGAAACCGTCATGAGTTGCAGCCAGCTCCAGGAGCAAAACCCGGTCCAAAGGCTTGATGAAGCGCATATTGACAACGGTCAGACCGAATTCGGCGCCTGCCTGTTCGGCCGCCGCCAGTGTTGCGCCGAATGCAAGCAGAGCGATCCTCGTTCCTTTTTGCCGAATCTCGGCTTTCCCGATGGGTAGCGTCTCCAGTGTGTTACTGACGGCGACGCCCGGTCCGCTCCCGCGCGGATAACGGACCGCGGCCGGGCCGTGATACTGGAAGCCGGTACTCAGCATCTGGCGGCATTCGTTCTCGTCGGCCGGCGCCATC
>JAITWM010000042.1 GCA_031285265.1 Lysobacteraceae bacterium | reverse complement strand
TTTACAATTTCGATTTGCCGTTCGATGCCGAGGACTACGTGCATCGGGTCGGCCGTACGGCGCGGTTGGGCGCGGAAGGCGATGCCATCAGTTTCGCTTGTGAAATGTATGCAATGGGTCTGCCGGACATCGAGGCCTATATTGGACAGAAAATCCCGGCGGAAGCGGTCACCAGTGAGCTGTTGACGGCATTGCCGCGGCCGCCGCGGGCCGTTTCCGAAGGCGCGGATTCCGAAGGCGTCGATGGCGATGCGAACGATGGCACGATCGGTGAACTTTTCCAGGAGGTCCGGGCCGCGAAGCGGCGCGAGGGAGAACATAGGCGCGATGAGGCGAGCAAGCCTAATCGCCGTCGCCGCCGTAAATCGGGTCCCGGCGGTACGCATGGCGACAGTGTGCGCAGCGATGCGCCGCCGCCGTCCCGGGGGACGTCCGAAAAAGCCGCTGCGCCCGCCGAGAGCACCGTTGTGGATGAAAAGGAACGCTCTTCCCGGAAACGGCGCCGGCGGCGATCGCGCGGACGCAAGGAAGAATCCGCCGCCACGACTGAATCCATTGCGGTGAAGCCGGATATGTCCGATCATGCGGCGGAAGGGAAGTCCGCTCTTGCCGTGCCGGGTGCAGCAGGTGCGGAAGGGAAGGATCATTTTCTGGCAAAACTGGGCCGTAAGCTGAGATCACTGATAAAACGGGAGTGATCATGTCAATCTGTCGGGACGCCGATCCGCATTGCCTTGGACGCCCTCGGTATGGGCGGCCGGGCGGCTTCATCCCGGCCGCCGTCACCGGCATAATTCGCTGATGAGCGTTCTGCGATTCGAAAACGTCTGCAAGCAATATCCTGGCGGTCATCAGGCGTTGGTGGATGTGAGCTTTGCAGTGACGGAAGGGGAAATGCTGTTCATCACCGGTCATTCCGGAGCAGGCAAAAGCACGCTGCTGAAACTGATTCATCTCAGCGAGCGGCCGACGCGGGGGCGCTTGCTGTTCGGCGAGCGCAACCTGCAAACGGTACGCGGCCGGCGCGTGCCATTACACCGGCGCGATGTCGGGGTGGTCTAT
This sequence comes from Lysobacteraceae bacterium, assembly GCA_031285265.1. Taxonomy (GTDB): domain Bacteria; phylum Pseudomonadota; class Gammaproteobacteria; order Xanthomonadales; family Xanthomonadaceae; genus JAITWM01. The sequence goes on along the minus strand of JAITWM010000042.1, from coordinate 12,449 downwards.
CAGGATCACCGGTTGTTGCTGGACCGTAGCGTTGCCGAAAACGTGTCATTGCCGCTGGTGTTGCGCGGCATGCCTCGCGCGGAAGTGGGCAAGCGGGTCTATTCGGTACTGAAGCGTATGGGCTTGGAGCATCGTGAAAAATCCCTGCCGCCACAGCTTTCTGCCGGTGAGCAACAGCGGGTCGGGATCGCCAGGGCGATCGTCGCCGAACCGAAATTGCTGGTCGCCGATGAGCCGACGGGAAACCTCGATCCGACGTTATCGGCCGAAATCATGACGTTGTTTTCCAGCCTTCCGGAACGAGGTACCAGTGTGCTGGTGGTCAGCCATGATTTGCCATTGCTGAAACGGATGCGTAAGCGCGTCCTGGTGCTCGATCATGGCCGTTTGGTTGACGACATCGCTCCCGAGGATCTGGCGGAATGAGCACTGTCCGGAAATCGGGCTTGGAAGTGAAGCGCAGATCGCGGCTCTTGGCATGGGCCGATCATCAGATGCATAGCGCTCTCTTCAGCTTGGGACGGGCATTGCATCGTCCTTGGGCGACATTGCTGACGGTGGCGGTGATGGCACTGGCGCTGGCATTGCCGCTGGGGCTTTTTATCGTGATGGACAATCTCCGGCATTTCACCGGGACGGTACAGCAATCGCGCGAAATCAACCTATTCATGAAGATGGATGTGGAAGCGGCGGATGTGGAAGCGCTGGCGCAGTCGTTGCGGGAAAGGGAGGATATCGCCATAGTAGAGGTCCGCACGCCCGAGCAGGGTGTGGCGGAGTTGCGGCAGGTGGGCGGATTGGCGGAAGCGATCGATGTGCTGGACATCAATCCATTGCCTGCCGTGTTGATAGTCGTTCCGCAAAAAGGCGACGATAGCGCTCTGATTGCTATGTTGCAGGCATTGTCTCAGGTCGACCTTGTCCAGCATGATGCGGTCTGGCGCCAGCGTCTTGATGCATGGTTGCGTTTTGGCGAGCGCGTAGTATGGGTACTATCGGTGCTGCTGGGAGTTGGGGCGCTGCTGGTGGTGGGGAATACTGTGCGGCTGGATATCCAGTCGCGGAAAGAGGAAATCGAGGTGTTGCAATTACTCGGTGCCAGTGATGGTTTTATTCGTCGGCCATTCCTGTACCTAGGGGTGTGGTATGGTTTCGGGGCGGGGCTATTGGCGTTGGCATCATTGACGGCGGCGGCATTTGCATTGCGTGATCCATTGATCACTTTGAGTACGGCGTATGGCAGCCATTTCGAGCTCAATGGGTTAGCGCCATTGCATATGACGATGGTATTGATGGGGACTACCTTGCTAGGCTGGCTGGGGGCATGGTGGGTGACCGGGCATTTTTTGCGCCAGACTCGACCGACGGAAACCTAGATGCAAGAGCAAAAACTCACATATCTGGTTAATGATGCGCCTCGAATCATGGTGGTGGATGGTTCGCGTTTGATGCGAAAGCTGATCACCGATGTGTTGAAGCGCGAGTTGCCCAATGTGGATGCGGTAAGTTGCGGCAATATCGCCGAGGCGCGTGCCGCTTTGCAGGCGGGTAAGGTCGATTTGGTTACCACGGCATTGGTGTTGCCCGATGGCGATGGCCTTGAATTGGCCCGTACCGTGCGGGAAACATCCGGACAGTCCTATGTTCCGGTTATCGTCGTGTCGGCGGATACTTACGAACATCTGGTCGAGCGGCGGTTCAACGAATACATCACGGATTATTTCGATAAATCGCTGGGACATGAGGCGCTGGCGGCCTTCATCCTCGGTTACATCCAGCCGCAGCCGATTCCGGGTGCCGTGGTGCTGTACATCGAGGACAGCCGGGTGGTGGCGGAAGCGACCAAGAGGATGCTGCAACGGCATCAATTGCGTGTAGTGCATGTTCTGACCGCCGAGGATGCGTTCGCTTTGTTGACCGCCGAGTCGCTGGGAATGACGCAGCATCGTATCGATCTGATCCTGACGGATGTGACGCTCAAAGGTGAGCTCAGCGGGCGAGACGTGGTGCAGCGCGTTCGCATCGACTTCGACTACGATATGCTCAGGTTGCCGGTGTTGGTGATGACGGGGGATAGCAACCCGCAAAACCAGTCGGAATTGTTGCGTGCCGGAGCCAATGATTTGGTGCAGAAGCCGATCGAAGAGCGTCTGCTGGTCACCAAAATATTGTTTCAGCTGCGTCTGTCCAAGATGAGACGGCAGAACGAACACGAAGACGAATGACCGAAAATACCGAACGCATACAACTCGAACCTTCCTGGAAAGCGCAGGTCGGCGATTGGCTGCTGCGGCCCGAAATGCAAGCGTTGTCCGACTTTTTGCGTCAACGCAAAGCAGCGGGCGTGCGGGTGTTTCCACCGGGACGGCAAATTTTTTCCGCATTTGAGGCGACGCCGTTCGAATCGGTCAAGGTAGTGATCCTGGGACAGGATCCCTATCACGGTCCCGGCCAGGCGCATGGACTGTGCTTTTCCGTGTTGCCCGGGGTACCGGCCCCTCCTTCGTTGGAGAACATTTTCAAAGAGATCCAGCAGGAATTGGGAATACCGCGTCCGGATCATGGATGCCTCTTGCCCTGGGCTCGCCAAGGCGTGTTGCTGCTCAACGCGGTGTTGACGGTGGAACAGGGGCGTGCCGGGGCGCATCAAGGCAAAGGATGGGAAGGATTTACCGATCATGTGATCGAAACTTTGGCGCGAAAACGCGAAGGTTTGGTATTCATGCTCTGGGGTAGCTATGCGCAGGTAAAGGGCAAGGTCATCGACTCACGGCGGCATAGAGTTTTGAAAGCGCCACACCCTTCGCCGTTGTCGGCGCATCGCGGGTTTTTCGGTTGCGGTCATTTCGTGGCGGCAAATCAATATCTGGCACAACAGGGGCAGGCCGCAATCGATTGGTCATTGCCGCCGCGAGAGCAATTGGAAGTCGGATAACTCTCGCTGCAACTGTCCGAATTCAAAACAGAAGAATAATCAAATGGTCTTCATCAATAAATTATATAAATCATTCATTGTGTATTGATCTGCTTAGCGTATCCTTACCACCCAGTATCTATCTACGCCAGCACCGATACGTCAGCACTGAAGTTGAAATATAAAAGTCCTACTGTTGCATGAGTGCAACAATGATGAACTTTTTTACCTGATTAGTAGTCAAATTGTGCCTATGAAGATGAATGCCATGACTAATATGACTCCAACCACTGCACTGGTCCCCAATAATTTGCCGGTCCTTAGTTCATTGGGCTCCTTGGACGCCTATGTAGCGGCCGTGCATCAAATTCCGGTCCTCTCGGTCGATCAGGAGCAGGCACTGGCACGGCGTTATCATGAGGCGGAGGATCTGGACGCGGCGCGTGAACTGGTGCATTCGCATCTGCGTTTCGTCGTCCATGTCGCGCGCGGCTACGGCGGCTATGGTTTGCAGCTTTCCGATCTGGTCCAGGAAGGCAATATCGGCCTGATGAAAGCAGTTAAGCGTTTCGATCCTGAAATGGGCGTGCGACTGGTCAGCTTCGCTGTGCATTGGATCCGCGCTGAAATTCATGAATTCATTCTGAAGAATTGGCGTATCGTCAAGATCGCCACGACCAAGGCGCAGCGCAAGCTGTTCTTCAATCTGCGAAAGGCCAAAACTCGCCTGGGCTGGATGAATGCCGAGGAAGTCAGCACGGTTGCCAGGGATCTCAACGTTTCCGAGCGCGAGGTGCTGGAGATGGAATCGCGGTTAGCCGGACGCGACATCGGTTTCGATGCTCCGGCCGACGACAGCGAGGATGCCCCGCCTTCGCCTGCCGCATATCTGGAAGCGATCGACGAAGATCCGTCGCAAGCGTACGAGCGGAAGGACAGCGAAAAGAGCGGATTGCATCTGTTGCGAGAAGGCCTGGCGGAGTTGGATGAACGTTCGCGCGATATCATCCGGCGGCGCTGGCTTGATGACGAGAACAAAGTCACTCTGCAAGAGCTTGCCGACGAGTACAGCGTCTCGGCTGAGCGCATTCGTCAGATCGAGGCGACGGCGATGAAGAAAATGCGAGCGTTGCTGACAGCGTAATTCGAAAGAGTTTCTCGTGGCGGCCCATCAAGAGCCTTTGATCGGACATCTTCGGTCAAAGGCTTTCTTGTTTTCAAAAGAAGAATAAGCTTTAGGATCGTTTGACCGCTCGTGCGGCTGAGAAAGTACGGCCGTTGCTACGACGATGGGTTTGCCGATGATGAGTCCTGAGCATCGCGTGCGTTGCGGAACGTCGCCGGGCGCCAGGAGCTGGAAGCGAAATCGAAGCAGATTTCGCGAAAGAAGGTATCCCGCCAACAAAAAGAAGGGTGTTCCGGGTTCTGCACGTGGTACAGGAATCCCCATTTTCCGTGCGCTTCCTTCTCGTTCATGCCAATGGCCATCAAATTGGCGGGATAGTTTCCATCGGTTGTCTTGTAGGTATTGATAAGCGCTACTGTCTGGTTGGCGCGCTTGGACATTTCGTGATACTGCCATATCTGGAAAAAGGCGACGATCGCGATCGCGATGATCCAGCGTTTGATATTCAGGAGATGCTCTGCGCGTGCATCGCCCCTTTTGGCCGCGCGTATTGCTTCGACCACGATGTAGACGAGGACCAGCGGCATAAGGAACAACATGAAGGCGCCGCCGTAACGGAAAATGCCGAGCATGACGAAAGGCACGATGATGAAATACGCCATCGTTGTCATGCCTTTTTGCGGTTCGAAGTGGTTCATATGAGTAGTGATTGTGCGATGCTGGCGGCGGCGTCACGACCTTCGGCGACCGCGGTGACGACCAGATCGGCGCCGCGGACGCAATCGCCGCCGGCGAAGATCTTCGGATGAGCGGTTTGATAGGGTAACCTGTCGCCGATGATAATGCGCCCGTTTGCAGTGGCGGCCACGCCGGCGGCGTCCAGCCAGTCGGGCATGCTGGGTGAGAAACCGAAAGCGATGATGACGATATCCGCTTCCAGCAGTGATTCGGTGCCTTCGATCGGCACGGCGCTTTGGCGGCCGCGCGCGTCAGGCTTGCCGAGCCGGGTTTCGATGACGCGTACCCCGCTTACGCCGTTTTCCGCGTCGCCCTCGATCGCCAGAGGTTGGCGGTTGAATAAGAAACGGACGCCTTCTTCGCGGGCATTGGCGACTTCGCGCGCCGAGCCGGGCATATTGGCTTCATCGCGACGGTAGGCGCAGATGATGCGCGCTGCACCGAGCCGCACCGCGCTGCGGACGCAATCCATGCCGGTGTCGCCGCCGCCGAGTACGACGACGCGTTTGCCTTCGAGGTCGGGCAGGACGATCCTGTCTTCCCAGCCGGCGATGGCGCGGCCCCAGGGATCGTTGCCACTGATGATGCGTCCGTTTTGAATCAGGAACGGCAGGGCAGGCAGGACATTGGGCAATTCTTGTCCTGGCAGGCCGCCATCGGTATAGCGATAGGCGCCGGTACCGACGAAGACGGCGTCGTATTCTTCCAGTAATTGTTCGAGGGAGATGTCTTGGCCGACTTCCACGCCGAGGCGGAATTCGACGCCCATGCCTTCCAGTACCTGGCGACGTTGTGCAATCACCGCTTTGTCCAGCTTGAAGCTGGGAATGCCGAAATGCAGCAGACCGCCGATTTGTTCGTAACGGTCGTAGACCACGGCATGGATGCCGCTGCGGACGAGACGATCGGCGCAGGCCAATCCGGCCGGACCGGCGCCGATGACGGCTACGCGTTTTCCGGTTGGCCGGACTTCGCTCAGGTCCGGCCGCCAACCTTGTTCGAAGGCGGTATCGTTGATGTATTTCTCGATCGCGCCGATGGTCACTGCGCCGAATCCGTCATTGAGCGTGCAACTGCCTTCGCATAGACGGTCCTGCGGACACACGCGGCCACAGATTTCCGGCAGCGGGTTGGTCGTATGGCATAGGGCCGCCGCCTCGGTGATGCGGTTCTCCTGCAACAGTTGCAGCCATTGCGGGATCGCATTGTGTACCGGACATTTCCAACTGCAATACGGATTGCCGCAGTCCAGGCAACGCCCCGCCTGATGCTGGGCTTCGGCCAAGCCGAATTTTCCGTACAGTTCGCCCCAATCGCCGGCAGTGCGCAGTTCTACCGGAATCCGGCGCGGCATTTCGCGCGGCAGGTCGAGAAATTGGAAGACTTGTTTGCGGCTCATAGGAGGTCGGTGCAGAAAAAAGTGTCGGGGGAGACAAGGCAGCGGAGTGCGGTCTTCATGGCGCCCAATCCCGAATGGTGCCGCTGGACGGCACGCTGACGAAAACCGGCAATGCTTCGGCTTGCCGGGTGAGTTCGTCCAGCCGCGGAAACGGTGTGCCCGTAAGCGCATCGGACATCACCAGATGGGTGAATGTCCATGCGACGGCCAGCGTGATGCCCGCCTGGCCGATGCTGTTGGCCGATACCGGCAACGGATGCTGTTCCAATGCCTTCTCCAGCGCCGAACCGGCTGCGATCACCTGCGCCGTCGAACGCTCGATCAACGGCGGGTAACGTCTTTCTTCGGGGCGGCGTTTCAGTTCGTAGACGATCTGTACGGCCTTTTCGCACGCCGTCAATGCCAGCCCGATGACGCGCAGCGCATGCGCGCGGCCGGTGATGTCGGCCGGCAGCAGGCGTCGTTCCGGGGCTGCCTGGAATTCGAAATAATCGAGAATCAGTCCGGAGTCCGTCAGCATCTGTCCATCGTCCAGCACCAACGTCGGTGCCTTGAGCACCGGATTGATCCGCGCGAATGCCTCACGGTCGTCGAACGGCGACAGTGACTTGTGGTCGAACGCCACGCCGTAGCGGCGAAGTGCAATGGCCGTGCGCCGTACATACGGTGAAAACAGGGTTCCGATCAATTGCATGGTGAAGCCTCGGTTCGGAAAAACAGGAATAAGGAGAACGCCATTCCTTGACGGTCCTTACGCGGCGCGACGCAGGGTATCGGCCAGTGATTCGATACTTGCCGCTTTCGGTTTCACTAGCCAGAACTTGCCGATGTAGTCGCGGAAATCGTCGAGGATCTGTTGCGCCCAGATGCTGCCGGTCAGTTCGCGATGCCGCTGGATCAGGCCGTGCAGGTGTTGCCGGTAGTTTTCGAAGCCTTCCGGCGAGATTCGATGGATATCGATCAACTCATGGTTGTAACGATCGACGAAGTCTCGATCCAGATCCAGCACGTAGGCCAATCCGCCGGTAAAGCCGGCACCGAAGTTCAGCCCGATCTTGCCCAGGACCAGCACTACGCCATCGGTCATGTATTCACAACAGTGATCGCCGGCGCCCTCGATGACCGCCAGCGCGCCGGAGTTGCGTACGGCGAAGCGTTCTCCGGCGCGTCCGGAGGCAAACAGTTCGCCGCCGGTGGCGCCGTACAGGCAGGTGTTGCCGATGATCGATGTGTTGCGCGCATCGAAGCGTGCGCCGCGGGGCGGGCGAACGACCAGGCGGCCGCCCGCCATTCCCTTGCCGACGTAGTCGTTGGCTTCACCCTCCAGTTCCATCAGCAGGCCACCGGCGTTGAACGCGCCGAAACTCTGGCCGGCGGTACCGCGAAAGCGCAGGGTGATGGGGGTGTCTTCCATGCCGTGATTGCCATGAATCCTGGCGATCGCGCCTGAAAGCCGGGTGCCGACGGAACGGTCGACGTTGTGGATCAGGAAACGGTGTTCGCCGCCTTGTTTGTGTCTGATCGTGTCGGTCAGCAGTTCGTCCATCTGTTCGACCAGGCTGTCCGGAGGATCGAACAGGCGCTGTCCTTGGCAACTGTCGCTTTCCGTTGGCGTCGCCTGTAATAAGCGCGACAGGTCGACCTTGACGCCGGTACGCGGTGCGGTATCGATCTGTTCCAACAAGTCGGCGCGCCCGATGATTTCGTCGAGGGAACGTGCGCCCAGGTAGGACAGCCATTGCCGTACTTCTTCCGACAGCAGGCGGAAGAAGTTTTCGACGCGCTCGGGCAGTCCGACGAAGTGTTCGCTGCGCAGGCGCTCGTCCTGAGTGGCGACGCCGGTCGCGCAATTGTTCAGATGGCAGATGCGCAGATATTTGCAGCCAAGCACGATCATCGGCGCAGTGCCGAAGCCGAAACTGTCGGCCCCCAACAGCGCCGCTTTGACGACATCCAGGCCGGTTTTCAGGCCGCCGTCGGTTTGCAGGATGGTGCGGTCGCGCATTTGATTGGCCACCAGCGCGTGATGTGTTTCGGTCAGACCCAGTTCCCACGGCACGCCTGCATAGCGGATCGAGCTGATCGGGCTGGCGCCGGTGCCGCCGTCGTGTCCCGAGACGGTGATCAGGTCGGCGCCGGCCTTGACCACGCCTGCGGCGATAGTGCCGACGCCTGCGTGAGATACCAGTTTGACCGACACCAATGCTTGTGGATTGACCTGCTTGAGGTCGTGAATCAATTGCGCCAGATCTTCGATCGAATAGATGTCGTGGTGCGGCGGCGGCGAGATCAGGCCGATGCCCGGTCTGGCATAACGCAATCGGGCGATCAGTTCATTGACCTTATGTCCCGGCAGTTGACCGCCTTCACCGGGCTTCGCGCCTTGTGCGACCTTGATTTGCAGCACTTCGGCATTGACCAGATATTCGGGAGTGACGCCGAACCGGCCGGAAGCGACCTGTTTGATCTTGCTGCGTTTTTCGGTGCCATAACGCACCGGGTCCTCACCGCCTTCGCCGGAGTTGCTGCGTCCGCCGAGCCGGTTCATCGCGATGGCCAGCGCTTCGTGCGCTTCCGGCGAAAGCGCTCCCAGGCTGATCGCGGCGGTATCGAAGCGCCGCAACAGATCCGATGCGCCGGTAACTTGCTCCAGTGGAGTCGGCCGGTCGGCTTTTTTCAACCGCAGCATGTCGCGCAAGGCCGATGGCGGCCGCGCATGCACGGCGTCGGTGTAGCGCTGCCAGTCGGCGAAATCGCCGGTGCGTGTGGCCTGCTGCAAGGTGATCACCACATCCGGGTTGTACATGTGGTACTCGCCGCCGTGGATGTATTTGAGCAGTCCACCGATTTCCCGGCCTTGTACATCGTTCCAGGCGCGTTCGCACAGCTCCTGGGCTTCCTGTTCGAGCCGGGAGAAGCCGACTCCGCCGATGCGCGATGGCGTACCGGTGAAGCAGAGATCGACGACTTCCTGATCCAGACCGACGATTTCGAACAATTGCGCGCCGCGATAACTGCTGATCGTGCAGATGCCCATCTTCGAAATGATCTTGGACAGGCCCTTGCAGATGCCTTTGCGGTAGCTGCGTCCGATCTGGCGTTGCTCGGCGCCTTTTTTCAGTTGCAGGATGCCGCGCCGCCCCATGTCGAACAGCGTCTGGTAGGACAGGTAGGGATAGACCGCGGTGGCGCCGACGCCGAGCAGGCAAGCGATCTGATGCGAATCGCGTGCGGTACCCGTCTCGATAATCAGATTGGCGTCGCAGCGCAGCCCTTGGTTGCACAGGTGGTGATGTACGGCGCCGGTGGCCAGCAGTGCGTGTACCATCGGCCGTCCCGGTACGGGGTAGCGGTCCGTCAGCAGCAATACGACGATACCGTCGCGAACGGTTTGCTCGGATTCGGCGCAGATGCGCTCGATGGCGGCTTTCATGCCCTCTTCCGGTGCGTAGGACAAATCGATTTGCCGATGCAGCGCGTCGTAGGGCGGATTGCGCACGATTTCCCGCAATTTGCGTTGCGACAGTACGGGCGAATTAATCAGGATGTGATTCACCGTTTCCGGACCGGCATGAAAGATATTGGTCTCGCGCCCGATCTGCGTCACCAACGACATGACGCAGTCTTCGCGCAGCGGATCGATCGGTGGATTGGTGACTTGGGCGAAAGCCTGACGGAAATAATCGTATAGCGGCCGCGTTTGCCGGCTCAGCACGGCGATGGGCGTGTCGTCGCCCATCGAGCCGGTTGCTTCTTGTTCCAATTCGGCCAACGGTCTGAGAACCTGTTCGATTTCCTCATTGCTGAGCTGGAACAGTTTGTGGAAGCTGCACAGGGTCTTTTCGTTGAAGGGCTCTTCGGCCAGCGAAGGATCGATCAATTCGGTCTGCAGGTAGGTGATGCCGTCGTGCAGCCATTGCTTGTAGGGCGCCCGGCCGCGGTTGATGCGGTCGATGGCGTCGTTGTCGAGCAAATCGCCGCGCCGAAGATCGATCGCCATCATTTCGCCCGGTCCCAGTTTGCCTTTGCGCACGATACGTTCGGTCGGGACCTCCCAGACGCCGGCTTCGCTGGCGACGATGAAATGGCGGTCGCTGGTCAGCATCCAGCGTGCCGGACGCAGGCCGTTACGATCGAGCGAGCAGGCGGCATAGCGGGCATCGCAGGCGACGATGCCGGCCGGTCCGTCCCATGGTTCGGTGTTGAGAGAGTAGAACTCGTAGAACGCCGCCAGGTCGGCATCCTTGAATTCCAGCGACTGGGTCGCCGGCGGTACCAGAATGCGCAACGCCTGCAGCAGGTCCATGCCGCCGGCGATCAACAACTCCAGCATGTTGTCCAGACTTTGCGAATCCGAACCGTGCATCGAGATGACCGGATCGAATTCGCCGATGTCGAAGCGCGGAGTCTTCCAGACCTTGCTGCGCGCCTGCGCCCAGCGGCGATTGCCTTCGATGGTGTTGATTTCGCCATTGTGCGCCATCAGGCGGAACGGATGCGCCAACGGCCAGCGCGGCAGTGTGTTGGTGGAGAACCGCTGATGGAACACGACCGCGCTGCTGGTCAGGTCGGGGCGCTGCAAATCCTGGTAGAACAGCGGCAGCTTGTCCGGCAGGACCATGCCTTTGTAGCCGATCGAATGCGGCGCCAAAGTGACGACGTAGAAATCGCGCTGATCTCGCAGTTTCTGTTCGGCGCGTCGGCGCGCCAAAAACAGCGCCAACGAAAAAACAGGGTCTTTCTGGTCGGGTATCGCTTCGACGAAGATCTGTTCGATTCGAGGCAAGGTATCGCTGGCCAGCTTGCCGCAAACGCTTGGATCGATTGGCGGGGAGCGCCAGCCTTTGACGATTGCACCGATTTGGCGCAATTCGGTCTCCAGTGTTTGCCGGCAATGTTCGGCATGCGCTTGGTCTTGTGGCAGGAGGACGAGTCCGGAGGCGAAACGCGCCGCCGGATTCAGATCGATACCGCTCTCAGACGCCAGGGCGCGAAGAAATTGTGTCGGATTGCGTATCAACAGGCCGCAGCCATCGCCGGTCAGTCCGTCCGCGGCGATGCCGCCGCGATGGGTCATGCGCGAAAGCGCGGAAATCGCGGTATCGATCAATGCGCGCGAGGGCCGGTCGTCCAGTTGTACGATCATTCCGAAGCCGCATGCGTCGTGTTCGGCGTCGGCGTTATAGAGCCCGTGGCAATTGCGGAGGGCCATCTCAAAACCTCTGAAGTGCTGTCTGGCTGCCGGCGCCGCGCTGGGCGAGGGAAACCGAGTGAAGGCGGCATCGCGTCCATCCGGTCGGGTGAACGTCATCTTGGGAATGTCGCCGGAATCAGCGAATAAAACATATGAATCGCGTTACTGCAAGCGTTGTTCGCTTAGGAACGGGCAAGCGTTTTTCGGATAGACGCGTTCTGTCATTTTACGAACGGCGGGTTGCACGCTTATGGTGCGGGCGGCTCGAAAACAGTGCGTCTCGATGGCACCATCGTGTCATCGAGACGCATCATGATTCATATAAAACGTACTGCCGCAACAGGTGCGTAGAGAGGGATTTCGAACGGATGGCCGATTGGCATCCCGTCGCGCGCCGACGATGCCGGCGTGGCTTTTCGCGTGGATGAAGGACAGCATGGAAAAGCATGCGCCCGATCTGCCGATCAAGCGCTTGCGAAGCTGCGAATGCTTACCCGCAACGTACCGACGTAACGATGTTGTACTCGTCGACCTCGATGTTCAAGCGGTCGCCGTTGAACTCCAATGTAACCGCCTGATCGGGCTTCAGTATTCGGACTTCCTTGGCGCCGGTGTCGATGCGCGCCTGTTCGGCGGCATCCGGATCGGCGGCTTTTCCGACCAGGCCTTCGGCCTGCGAAGCATCGCAACTGGTGGCGTACGCGGCAGGTGCGGCGGTGTCGGCGAGTTCCAACTGTGCGGCGGATTCCGCAGCCTGTTGAGCTTGTGTTACTTCGCGCTCCTGTTCATCGGGTTCGGGACCGGAACAGGCGGCGAGCGCCAAAACGGCCAGGACTGGAACGATGCAGCGAATCTGGGACAGAAACATGGATGGAGTGCTCCTGGAATCAGGGAAGAAAAATGCAGGATCGGCGATGCCGTGTTCGACAAATGTTAATCAGGCACACGGCCCGATTTAAAGTGGCACGAACGATCGCCGGTTCGGACGTATCGGCAAAATGCGCCGTGTGCCTGATTAACATTTGTCGAACACGGCATCGCCGATCCTGCATTTTTCTTCCCTGATTCCAGGAGCACT
>JAITWM010000040.1 GCA_031285265.1 Lysobacteraceae bacterium | reverse complement strand
TCGATCGCACCCAATAGGTGCCCCATGCGATCGATCAAAAGACGTTGGACGAGCAGCGCGGGGTCGTTCAGAACGAAAAACGGCAAAGCGAAAATCAGCCTTATGGACAAGTGCGGGAGCGGTTGGGACGGGCGATTTATCCGAAAGAACATCCTTATCATCACAGCGTGATCGGTTCCATGAACGATCTGAACGCGGCGACGCTCGAAGATGTCAAGAACTGGTTCCGCACATGGTACGGGCCGAACAATGCGGTGCTGGTGCTGGCAGGCGACATCGATGTCGAAACGGCAAAAGAAAAAGTGCGGCGTTACTTCGGAGATATTCCCGCGACGCCGACCATGGCGCAGCCGCCGGTGGATGTGGCCAAACGGGAACGCGCCACGCGCGAGCTTGTTCATGATGTCGTACCGCAGCCGCGGATCTATCAGGTATGGAACGTTACGCAGATAGGCACTGTCGATCACGATCAATTACAACTGTTCGCTCATATTCTGGGCGGCAGTGCGTCCTCGCGGCTGGACCGGCGGTTGCTGCACCAGGACAAACTGGTCGATGGCGTCAGCGCCAGTCTCAATTCCGCTCAATTGGGCTCGACGTTCGTCATTGCCAGTAGTGTCAAGGAAGGTGTGGATCCGCAGCGCGTCGAAGCGATCATCCATGAAGAATTGGCGCGATTACTGGCCGATGGCCCGAGCGCGGCAGAACTGACGCGGGCCCAGACCGTGTTTCGGGCTGGGTTCATTCGCGGTATCGAGCGTATCGGTGGTTTTGGAGGCAAGGCCGATACGTTGGCTGAATGTGCAATTTACGAGGATGATCCCGGCTGCTTCCGTCGTTCGCTGGATATCATCAACGCGGCGACACCCAAGCAGATCCAGGCGGCCGGCGTGAAGTGGTTGAGTTCGGGTGACCATACGCTAGTCGTAGCGCCGGGCGACCGCACGCCGCTACCCGAGGAATCGTCGAGCGAACCAGCTCCTTGGTCCTTACCGGCGGTCGATCCGCGTTATACGACAGTGCCCAGCGAAGTCGACCGCAGCCAGGGAGTGCAGATTCCGACGGTTTTTCCCGAACTGAAGTTTCCGGAACTGCAGCGCGCCCGGCTGAAAAACGGCACCCAGGTCATTCTGGCGGAAAGACACGATATCCCCATCGTACAGATGAGTTATGGTTTCAAGGGCGGGGCGAGAACCGACGATCATGATCGGCTTGGTACAGCCAATTTCGCGATGGTGATGTTGGCCGAAGGCGCAGGTGATCTGGGTGCGTTGGCGTTTCGAGATCGTCGCGAGTCGTTGGGCGTAGAGTTGAATGCACAAGCGACGCTCGATGGCAGTAATGCCTATCTGTCCGCGTTGAAGGAAAATCTCGATCCATCGGTTGCGCTGTTCTCCACATTGTTGAAGCACCCGCATTTCGACCCGCACGAAGTCGATCGCGTCAAAGCGACTTGGGTAGCGGGAATTCGTCAGGAGAAAGCACGACCCAATGGCGCTGCGCTGCGAGTGATGCCACCGTTGCTGTATGGGGCGGGCCACCCTTATGCGATTCCGTTCAGTGGAACCGGTACTGAAGCGTCGATTCAATCGCTGCAGCGCGAAGATCTGCTGCGGTTCCAACGCGAGTGGATTCGTCCGGAAAATGCGACATTGATCGTCGTCGGTGACACGACGCTTGCCGAGATCATGCCGATTCTGGAAAGACATTTCGGTAATTGGCGCGGCAAAGGTGTCGCGCCGGTGGAAACGGCAATACCGCAGGCTCCCCGGCCGGGAGCATCGCAGGTGTACCTGATCGATCAACCAGGAGCGATACAGGCCAATCTTTTCGTCGGGCAACTCGTGCCTTCGACGATGGATCCGGGTGCATTGCGGTTCGACATCGCCAATGCTGTGCTTGGCGGTGAGTTTTCGTCGCGTCTGAATATGAATCTGCGCGAAGACAAGCATTGGGCCTATGGCGCTTATTCCTTTACTTCCGGGGCTGTCGGTCAACGTCCTTGGCTTGCGTTCGCACCGGTGCAGATCGATAAGACGGCTGAGGCGTTGCGGGAAATGCATCGCGAAATCGCCGAGTATGCGACCGGCAAGGCACCACCGACGGCGGAAGAGGTCGCCAAGGTCCAGGCCGCGGAAATACGCGGCTTGCCCGGAGCGTATGAGACGGCGAGAGCGGTATTGGGCGCCATCGGCGGCATCGTACGTTATGCCCGTCCGGATGATTACGTGTTCCTTCGCCGTGCCGAGATTGAGCGCCTGACGCCGGTATCGGTGCGGGAAGCGGCGGCGACATTGGATCCTTCAAGACTGACGTGGGTCATCGTCGGTGATCTGAAACAAATCGAAGCGCCGGTCCGGGCGCTTGATTTGGGCGAGGTGCGGATTATCGACTCCGACGGGAATCCGGTCACACAGCTATGAAACAGGACAGGCCTGATGCGGGAGCGGGGGAGTCGTCTGGTTCCGCGACTGCTTGAAGAGTGGGTAGTGCTGTCGATATGTTGGATCGAGTTGTCGAATGCACGGTGATATCCGGCACAATACGCGTGATTTTCCAGGAGACTTCGGTTCATGCGTGTACATTCCTTATTCATTTTGGTGACGTCATCGCTATTGCTTGTCGCGTGCAATTGGGTGCCGCTGAAACCGGAGGCCAAGGTTGTCCGGGTACTGGCCGCTGACGCGTCCACGGCCGGTTGCCAGAAGCGTGGTGAGATCGGCGTCACGGTTAAGCGCAACGTCGCTTTTTACGAGCGCAATCCATTGCGGGTCCGCGACGAATTAGAAACCCAGGCGCGGAACGATGCACTGGGTCTGGGCGCCAATGCCGTGCAGCCGATGACCGAACCTTTGGGAGGCAGTCAATGGTTTTCCGCCTGGCAATGTCCGGGACGCTGAGATCGCTCAGAAATGGGATGTGAAGAACTGTTGACGATCGAAGAAGATGTCATGTAGAGCGTAACCGGCTAGAATACGAGGTTCCAAGATTTTCCAGTTCGGGCGGGGTCATGCTTTATAAGAATGTAGCGATTGCAGGTCTGGCGCATGTCGATGCGCCCATTACATTGACCTCCGATGAAATCAACCAGCGTCTCAGGCCGACGCTGGGACGCCTCGGCATTAAAGCCGATGTGCTCCGCGCCGTCGCTGGTATCCATTCGCGCCGGATGTGGGATGAAGGTACGCGGGCGTCCGATGCTGCCACGCTGGCTGGCCGCAAGGCAATGGAGGATGCCGGTATCGAGCCGAGCCGGGTCGGCCTGCTGATCAATACCTCGGTCAGCCGCGATTATCTGGAACCTTCCACGGCCAGCATCGTGGCCGGCAATCTGGGTCTGGGCGGACATTGTCAGAGTTTCGACATCGCCAATGCCTGTCTGGCATTCATCAATGGCATGGATGTTGCTGCGCGCATGATCGAATATGGAGAGATCGATTATGCCTTAGTCGTGGATGCCGAAACGATGAACTTGGTTTACGAGAAGACGCTCGAACGGATGAGCGATCCGAACATCACGGAAGAGCAGTTCAATCGCGAGCTGGCGACATTGACATTGGGTTCCGGCGCCGCCGCGATGGTCTTGGCGCATCGGGATCTGGTGCCCGACGCGCCGCGATACAAAGGCGGAATTACCCGCTCGGCTTCCGAGTGGAACCAATTGTGCCGCGGCAATCCGGATATGATGATCTCGGATCCACAGACGCTGATGGTCGAAGGTATACGCTTGGCGCAGAAAACGTTCGATATTGCCAAGCAGGCATTGGGCTGGGTCGTGGACGAGCTGGATCAATTCGTTATTCATCAGGTCAGCAAGGTGCATACCCGGGCCTTGATCAGGGCGATTGGTATGGATGCGAAGAAAGTCATGACCATTTTCGGCGACCATGGCAATATCGGCCCTGCCGGGGTTCCGATCGTGCTCAGCAAGCTCAAGGAATTGGGGAAACTGAAAAAGGGAGACCGCATTGCGCTGGTCGGAGTGGGTTCGGGTCTGAATTGCACGATTGCAGAGGTCGTCTGGTAATACGCCGGCCGGGCTTTCTCTGCACCTTTTGTCATAGAGAGTGACGGCGTGAAGCGGGTGAGTGCCTTTTATGCACGGTTGCCTGCCTTCGGAACGACGGTATCGTTGCCACGATGAAACCACGATACGGATGAAACACGCATTGCGCTGTGGATGCGCGGTGTACGAGGCGTGCGGATTTCAATGGTGCGGGGCGGGTTGCCGGGTGTGGTGCCGGTCACGAGCCCCCGGCAATGCAGGACATCGATTCCGTTACGATGTCCGATACGAACAGCAGAGGACGTGACGAATAGCGTCGCGTCATGGCGCATGCCGGGACTGTATTTTTCCCGGGTATTTAGTCTGTGCACAATATATTTCGAGCGTTCGGGTTAGATTGAGCGGCATCTCGTCATGCAGGAGTCCGTTCGTGAAAACCGCTGCTTATGCCGCACTTACCGCTAAAGCCTCGCTGGCGCCTTATACGATCGATCGGCGTGAACCAGGGCCTCATGAAATATCGATCGACATTTTGTACTGCGGTGTCTGTCATTCCGATTTGCATCAGGTTTGTGACGAATGGGGCGGTGCGATTTTTCCGATGGTGCCGGGACATGAAATCGTCGGCAAAGTGGCGAAGATCGGCGCAGGCGTCAGTAAATACAATGTGGGCGACTCGGTGGGGGTCGGTTGTTTTGTCGATTCCTGCCGCGAATGCGAGCAGTGCAAAATGGGTGAAGAGCAGTACTGCGAACAGGGAATGACCCCCACGTACAACGGTTACGAACATGGTACTCAGGTGCCGACGTATGGTGGTTATTCCACGCGGATCACGGTGCATGAGGATTATGTGCTCCGGATTCCGGAATCGATTCCTCTCGATCGCGCTGCACCGCTGCTGTGTGCCGGTATCACCACCTATTCGCCGTTGCGGCATTATGGTTTGAAGGCCGGGGATCGGCTGGGGGTCGTCGGGCTGGGCGGATTGGGACATATGGCGGTCAAGTTTAGTCGTGCGCTGAGTGCGGAAGTCACGGTATTGAGCACATCTGAAGCCAAACGCGAAGCGGCGATGCAATTGGGAGCGCACGCATTCACGGTTGTTCGCGACAAGGCCGCCTTCAAGGCATTGTCGAAGCGCTTCGATTTCATCATCGATACGGTATCTGCACCGCACGATTACAACTTGTATCTGTCATTGTTGCGGACGGATGGCACGATGGTGTTGCTGGGCATCCCGGAGCGGCCGGCGCCGGTAGCCGCTGGCGCGCTGATCATGCAGCGGCGCAAATTGGGAGGGTCGTTGATCGGCGGCATTCGTGAGACTCAGGAAATGCTCGACTTCTGTGCCGAGCATGGTATCGCTTCGGATATCGAGCTGATCGATGCCGGGTACATCAACGATGCGTATGAGCGGATGCTCAAAGGGGATGTGCACTATCGCTTCGTGATCGATATCGCGACGTTGAAGAAGGCCGGCTGACATAGGCGTGCCTCATCCACGGTGCGCGTCGATTCGAATATAGGAAGGAGCCGACCAGCCGGGGACGGCGGTGCAACCGACGGGTGGGAATGCATGAAAACGGACAATCGCGGAAGCGTCTGTTGCTCGTTCGGCCGGTTCCTTCAAAACCCGCTTACGATTTTTCGTGCGTCGGGACGACAGTGTCGGGAATGGTCCGGGACACGCACTCCATGGGATGCTGTCGCTCGCGTGTTCTATGCGGTTCTTCCCTGATTTTCGGGGCTACGGCGAGTCTTAACTGATTTGCCGAGACGTCTTTTGCAAATCCTCAGTCCGGCGAGTGTCGTCAATCCGAACGGAAACGCCGGGCCGGAGATTTCGTATGGCAGATACCGGAATAGATAAACTCCGACGGTACATAGAAGACTTGCGCGGCAGTGCGGTTGCCATGTGGCGATAACCGCCGCGCCGGCGGTGCAGGAGGATATGCCATGAGAACGCGCACCACGTAACGAGTAGAATGCGTGCATTGGCATCGGTTGGACGGATAGCATCCGCAAGAGGTTCAGCAATGAGCTATTTCATCGTGGCGGTCGCAACGGTTTCGGCGCTTGGATTGCATGCTTGGCTGTACTGGCGGATACGTAGATGGATGGATCGGGATCTGGCATTGTCGTTTGCCGGTGAGGATGTCGATAAACGCAAATACATGCTCGAGTGTCTCGATCGCGCCAAACAGGGGAAAATCCGGCGGAGCGAATTGGCGCAGTGGTTGGAACAGAAATCCCGGCATTATGCGGGTCCATCATTGATGGCCGAAAAAGTGTGATCGATACGATATACCGGAACGGTTTCGGTGAAATCGCTTGAATCGATGTTGTCACACAATGGCGGAGGTACGGCATATCCATGGAAAAACAACTCAAAGCCTATATCGTCCTGATGACTGCGCTGGTGGCGGAAATCGCGGTGGAGCGAGAGCCGTCACGATTGCGGCTTCTACGGGATTTTCATTCGGCGCAGGTCGTTGCGTTTCAACATGAGCGGTTGATCCATCTGCTGGTTACGTTTTTCTTTGCGGCCTTATTCTTGTGTCTGATGATTTGCGTCAGAGTGTGGCCGATATGGGAATTCCTGGCGGTGGCCGGTATCGTGCTGGTTACATTGAGTTTCTATATAAAACATTATTTTTTCTTGGAAAATACCATTCAGAAACTATATCCGATCACGGAAACACTTTTTCGTCTATCGGATGAAACCGTTAAAGAGGGGGCTCGTGAGATTTCGGCCGAACGGGATGTCGCGCGTTAGATAGGCCGTTGCGTGTTGACCAATCGGATGGGAGATCGCGATACCGCGGGCTTTCGTCCGTAGCATTGCATGTCCATTCGCGGTACGGATAAAAAAAGCGCCGTTCTCAGGAAACGGCGCCAGCATCGCTGCAACGCGATAATTTTTGAACGTTAGCCTTTGACGCATAATACTTGCCGTAGGGTATGCACGATTTCAACCAGATCGCGCTGAGCATGCATTACAGCGTCGATTGATTTGTATGCTGCCGGTGATTCGTCGACCACCGCTTTATCCTTGCGGCACTCCACATGCGCCGTAGCGTCGCGGTGCTGTTTCAACGTGATGGTGCGTCTGGCCTCGGTTCGGCTCATCACACGCCCCGCGCCGTGACTGCAACTGCAGAAACTGTCCGGGTTCCCTTTGCCGCGCACGATATAGCTGCGCGTTCCCATGCTGCCGGGAATGATGCCCAATTGGCCCACTTGCGCGCTGACGGCGCCTTTGCGGGTCACCAGCAATGATCGGCCGTTGTGGGTTTCACGTTGCACATAATTGTGATGGCAGTTCACGGCAAGTTTATCGGTCTGGAATCGGGGCAGGTGACGGCGCATTTCCTGTAACAGACGCGTCATCATCGATTCCCGATTATGTCTTGCATAATCCTGCGCCCAGGATACTGCTTCGACATAATCGTCGAACAAAGGCTCGCCTTCCATGAAGAAAGCCAGATCCTTGTCCGGTACATGGAAGCCCAATACTCGTTTCGAGAGTCGTTCGCGCGCCAGTTCAATGAAATAAGTGCCCATCAAGTTACCGGTACCGCGCGAGCCGGAATGCAGCATCACCCAGACGGCACCGGTTTCGTCCAGACAGATTTCGATGAAGTGATTGCCTCCGCCCAGAGTTCCGAGTTGCCGCTCGATCTTGTCGATACGGATCCGGCGATGTTTTTCCTTGATGGCATGCAATCGAGGCATCAGACCGGATCGCTCCAGTTGGGTCTCCACACTATCCGGTAACTTGCGATGTTCGCCGCCGTTGCCGTTACCGACCGGAATATTGCGTTCGATCGCGGCGCGCAGGCGGGCCAGATCGTCGGGAAGGTCATCGGCGCGCAATGTGGTTCGTATGGCCGCCATTCCGCAGCCGATGTCGACACCGACGGCGGCGGGAATGATCGCGCCGAATGTCGGAATGACCGAGCCGACCGTCGCGCCTTTGCCCAAATGCACATCCGGCATCACGGCGACCCAGGGACCGACGAACGGCAGCGAAGCGATATTCTGTAATTGTCGCCGTGCAAGTTCGTCGACGGGGACGCCTTGTATCCAGCCCTTGATCGGGACCGGTGTGCCTTCGTCATGCAGCAGTTCGTAGTGATTCGTGTTCATGATGGTTTTGTCGTTCGTAGATCGAATCGAATTTAGCGGAGATGCTGCATTCGGTGATCAAAATTTTCGTAGGGATCGAGTGTTCATCGATCGATGGCATGTATATTCGGTTTTCCCCAAAGGATGGCTTTCGGCGTGGTCGATCCGATCGATCATCACGGATGGCAGGACTGGCCTGCCGGTGCGAGCGCACCTTCCCCGATTCCATTTTCGCAACGCGTCGATCGATCCGTCCATGTCCATGGTTCACCGATACTCATGGCCGCTTCCTTGCGGCCGTGAGGGTTATTGCTTGATGGTCACCAATTGTTTCAGTACGCCTTCCAGGCCGCCGAACACGGTGAGCTTATCGATCTTTTCGGTGACTTTTTCCAATGCCTCCAGTTCCTTCAGGCGCATCAAAATCGGACTGTCCTCGATGATCTTTGCGGTATTGAGCAGGGACCGTGTGGCATTCGCCTCCTCACGCCGGCGGATCACGTTGGCTTGCGCCGCTTTCTCTGCGTGCACCACACTGTTTAGGATGTCACGCATATCGCCCGGTAGGATGACGTCCTTGATGCCGACGCCCAGTACTTCGATGCCCAGCTCTCTTACGCGGCCTTGGACATACGCGAAGATATCCGTATCCAGCGAAGCTTTGTCACCGAGCAACTCGTCCAGCGTCTTGGCCGAAACCGCTTTGCGCAGTCCGTACTGCAACTCGCGATATACGAAGTCGCCGTATTTGGTGACCTTGGTGCGTGCGGCGACCGGATCGATCACGCGCAAGCTCGCCGTCAGGTTCACACGCAAGCTGACTTTATCGCGGGTCAGCAATTCCTGGCCCGACACTTCCATCGGCTGTACACGCAATTCGATCACTTCGGCATTCACGTTTTTCTGGAAGTCCCAGAATGCGTAGATACCGGGTGTCAGGACGCGGGAAAGCCGGTTATCGATGAACAGCAGTCCCACCGATTCGGAAGCGATATCCACGGTCACGGCGATGCGCGACAACAGGTTCAACTGGCGCAGGCGTTTTACGATGGTCGTATCGATCTCCAGATCGTCGGCCAGCGAGATCTTTTGTATATCGATCCGCATCGGCGTTTTCCAGTACAACTGGCGCGACCCGGGAGCGAGAACGCTGTCCAGATTTCCGTTTTTCGATACCAAACCGACTTCATTCGAGCCGATGTCGGCGGCGGTGAAATGTTCGGACAGGCCATCATCCATTCGCGCCATCAGTATGTCCGCATCCTGTCCGGCATATTCCTGACGCGTCAGATTGCAGGTGTTGAACGTAATCCTGTAGCACGGATCGAAGAAGCGATAGACGCCTGGAGTCAGTACGCGCTTGAAACGGCGATCGCGGTACAGCAAAGTACGCTCGCCGTCGCCGACTACGATTTTCTTTATGTAAAGCATGGCACGGCTCTCCTCATGGAGTGAGTGAGGATCCGTTATCGATCGATTCGTCCGGCCGGATCGTTACCGGATGATGCCGTGATGCGATGTTGTCGATGACGGCAGACAGCGGGACGGTCATTCCGAGAAAATACAGAAATACCGTTCGATATCCGCTGGGAAAAGCGGTGGATAGCAATCGACATATGAAAATGGAAACGCCCCTTGACGGAAGCGGAACGGAAAACGGATGCGATCAATGAAGGATGCGATATCGTTGTCCTCGTCTGTTGCCGCATGACGATGATTCGAATATCGGACCGTTCATCATCGAGGTCCATTTCCGGTTCCGTCGTCGCTGCGCGGTGTCCGATGCGACGTTCCATCGTTCGCATCCGAAACCTTGCACGGGGCGTTTTCCAAAGATGGAACATTCGTTCCATCGATAATCCAGATTAACGATCTGGTTTATGAAGTGAGATTCGAACTCACAACCCTCGGAATCTAAATCCGATGCTCTAACCGATTGAGCTATTCAATGGTGCAATGAGCCGGATTCGAACCGGCGACCGCGGATTTTCATCCGCCGCTCTACCTGCTGAGCGAATCATCGCGGTGGGAAAATGTTCTTCGATCGTCTAGGCATACGCAACGGCAGTGCCGCGCGCACCGGATGGAATAAAACCCATAACCGCTGAGACGAGGGAGAAACACCTTCCCTATTACCGGCTGTCTTCAGCCGGCAATGCTTTTCGGCGTCAGGCGCCGTATTCGTGGCAATTCACCCGCTCACCCGAAGAAATCGCGGGTAACACCGGATTTCCGTCAACGATCGTATATTCGAGTGTTGCGGCATCTTTGGCCAGATTTATCAAAAGTGTAATCGCCATATCCATTCCTTTGCGACCGCAAAAAATGCCCTGGTGATGATGTCCGAGGGCGTTCGCGTTCCTCGGGGATCGGGCAGCCGATCCCCCGGAGAAGATCGGTTATTCGGTGATTCGAATTTTCCGGTTGCGATAATGTCGTAGTCGATACGCCTTTACCGGACACAGCGCTACGCCACGGTTTAGCCGTGGTGCAAATGCGGTTGTGCTGACGAATGAAGGCGACATTGCGAATCCCGATCAAATATTGGAGCAGCCATCGATGCTGCTGAGGGCTGCGTATAATACGTGTTTTTTCCAAGTATGCAACTGTTTTCTAAATTTATTTTTGGATAATTATTAATTATCTATAAAAATCAATCGGAATGAATAGAGTCGAGGAGATTGATTTATCGAAGGCTATGAATGGATTATGGATATATGGATACGGGCCTGGTTATTGCAGTTTTATAAAGTATCCGGAATGCATTTCATGAATGATCCGGCTGCGAGCGTGCACGGTAATGGCTTACGGTGCAATGCAAGTCGAGCGTGCTGTTACCCAGGATGGCTGCCCGTTATGGCGTTACAAACGGCGCTGGAAGATCGAACGCCCGTTCGCCTGGCCGAAGACATTCAATCGCGTCACGATTTGCAGGGGTCAGTGTCACGAACACTCCACTGCGTTCATGCACTTGGCTTTATCGGTGTTCCTGCGTCGGCATACTGCGGTGTTTATGAAGCGTGTTCTACTCGCTGTGGATTGATCATGACCGGACTTGAAATCGTCCGAGCGATTGACGAGCGTACGGTTTTGACGAAAAGGTGATGGGATACGTCGTGGAGAATGTTCTTCGACGCTGGATGCATATGCCGGTCGTACGACCGTACACGCATCAGCCGACGACTTTGATGGCGGCTTGTATGACGAGCGCCAGTATGCAGATGAATCCGATAAACCATACCAAGCTGCGCAATTTATCCTTGTCGGCCACGTAGAAGACTCCGTGCAAAATACGGGCAACGATGAAGGTAACCGACAGGCTTGCAATGCAGGTACTGGATACCTGCGCCAATTGCGCCATCAATACACCGGCGACGAATGCGGGAGTCGCTTCGAAAGC
This sequence comes from Lysobacteraceae bacterium, assembly GCA_031285265.1. Classification (GTDB taxonomy): domain Bacteria; phylum Pseudomonadota; class Gammaproteobacteria; order Xanthomonadales; family Xanthomonadaceae; genus JAITWM01. The sequence continues at coordinate 3,045 of JAITWM010000040.1, read as the reverse complement.
ATTGAGTTGCGCAGCATTGGCACGATGGACGCGCGGATTATCCTGTTGGCTCAACCATTCACGCGGTGCGTGATTGTCGTAATGGGCGCCGCTTCTCTTTGCGATGACGGTCCAGACATAGGGGAGAAATATCGCGATCAAGATGCATAAATAAGCGATGGTCATGAGAGTACTCGACATTGAATTGAATGGAAGAGGTAGGGGCACACGCAAAAAACAGCGCGGGCGATGAATCTATGAAATGACAGTGCTGCCGTTATCGAGATTTCAGGCCATCCCGACTTATGGCGACTGTGGTGTTGCGGTGGCAGGCGGCGGTCTCAGCCGGTCTTGGGCGGCTTTGAATTCGTTGCCTTCGTACCAGCGCGGCCATTTGTCGCTGCCGGCGAGTTCCTTGCCTACGCCATAAAGGGCTTGCAGATCTTCGATGGTGCCGTCGAACTTCCAGGTTACCGGGTCGAACTCGTCGCTTGGCTGGTGATATCGATCCTTGTGATATTCGTCCGCCGCGCGTCTGCCGGCTTCGGGGCCGCCTTGTCGCAGGTTCATACCGCCGCCGATGTATAGCGCGGGTATGCCGGCTTTGGCGAAGTTGAAATGATCGGAGCGGAAATAGAGGCCGCTTTGCGGCGATGTTTCGGGGCGCAGAAAACGTCCTTGCTCGGTGGCGATCGGCTTGAGGATGTCTTCCAGTTCGGAACTGCCGAGACCGATGACCGTCATGTCTTTGGCGCGGCCGGCGACCGACAATGTGTCGATATTGATCACTCCGGCGATTTTCGCCAACGGAAAGGTCGGATGGGTGACATAGTACTTGGAGCCCAGCAAACCGGATTCCTCCAGTGTGGTAGCGAGGAATACGACCGATCGTTCCGGCTTGGGATTTTGGTGTGCAAATGCTTCGGCGATTTCGAGGATGCCGGCCACGCCTGTAGCATTGTCTACCGCGCCGTTATAGATGACGTCGCCGTCTTGACCTTCATGCTTTCCCAGATGATCCCAGTGTGCCATGTAGATGACCGCTTCGTCGGCATGGCTGCTGCCCGGCAGTACGCCGATGACGTTGCGCGATATTTTTTCCGTGACCGTATTTTTCAGGTTGACCGAAAAGGTGGATTTGAGTGGAATCGGCGTAAAACCCGGTTGACTGGCCAGGGTATAGGTCTCGTCGAGCTGAAGTCCGGCGGCAGCGAATAGTGCGCGTGCGGTCGCGGTGGTGATCCAACCTTGTATGGGCAGACGAGGTTCCGGATCGGCGGCTGCGGGCAGGTCGTACTGTGGCCCGCTCCAGGAGTTCTTGACGACCTCCCAACCATAGGCCGCGCCCTCGTCGTCATGCACGATCAACGCAGCGGCGGCGCCTCTGCGGGCAGCTTCTTCGAATTTATAGGTCCAGCGGCCGTAGTAGGTCATGCGTTTGCCGTCGAACAGGCTTTCGTCATTTTTGTGAAACCCCGGGTCGTTGACGAACATGACGACGGTCTTCCCTTTCCAATCCTGACCGGTGTAATCGTTCCAGCCGCGTTCTGGCGCATTGACGCCGTAGCCGACGAAAATCATTGCGCTGTTCTCGATCTTGATCTCGGTCTGCCCGGTACGGGTTCCAATCACCAGGTCGTCGCCAAGCTTGAGATCCAACGGTTTGTCGCCGGCTTGGAGTCTGACCGTCGTTCCGGCTGCGATACGGGTTTCCACCATGGGCACGTTTTGGTAATAGCTGTCCCCGCTGCCAGGGAGCAGGCCGATGCGCTGCATATTGGCGCGAATGTAATCGACCGATTTGTCTTCACCCGGGGAGCCTGGCCCTCGTCCTTCGAATTCGTCCGAGGCCAGGGTCTTGACCAGCTCGCTGAAATCTGCCGGTGTGATGTCAGGAGTGAAGATGTGCGGTGCCGCCGTAGGCGGAGGAGGCGAGAGCGTCGTCGCGGCAGACGACGAGGACGAGATCGCGGCGGCCGGCGGATCTTTGCAGGCGGACAGCAAGATTAGGATCGCGAGGCAGACCAGTGGTTTGCGGAGCATTTGCGTTCCCCCCCGGTGAAGTACATTACGGATTCTATAAGGAAGTACTGCAAAGATCAGTGATCGAAACCATATCGGAGGAGAATCGCCGGGATTCGGGCCGCCGGGGTGGGGAGGCGATGAGTTGTCGAGCCCGCTATACCGTTCCTGTCTGTGATGCGGCGTCGGTATCGAAAATCCGGATATCGGCATCGGGACCGGTCCGATGCGCGCGATGCGATACACGTGTAAATCCACCGTATTCTTGAATATCAGCGGTGCGGCAGCGGCGGTGCGAGGTCCGGTCAGGTTGTCTCTGTTCGAGATCGGTCAGGAGCCCGCGTTGCAGGCGGCGGCATTTGAAATTGCCGCCCAAGCGCGAGTCGGTACCGACGGAGATATTGCTGCCGTTGATTATGGTGCGCGTATGCTTCCGGCTCTTTGCCGCATTGTCGTTGATTTGTATCGTTCGATGATGTGACAAGGTGGACTGGCTGCTGGAGACAGGATGCGTCCCGGTTCATTCAGATTTTCGTCATTATGGGAAAGCCGGCTGAATGGTCGTAGGCATGATGTCTGCCTCTAGCGGGACGCGCTTCGTTACAATCGGCGGTATCCGACCCATGTTGCAGAGAAATCGGGTGCTGAAGCGTTGCGCACATACAATGAAGAAAGGAGCGGCTGACGGCTCCGCTCGATGGGGTGTGCGTCGCATGATGTGGTCCGGCCGATGCCATGGCGTGCTGCTGGCGGTGCTGGCGGTGCTGGCGGTTGCCGATGCGCCGGCACAGAACCGGGGCGATACCGAGCGTCGCTTGGAAAGCGTCCGTAGCGAATTGAGGACCATTGCAAGCGAACGGCGCCGATTGGAGGCTGATCGTGGCGAGGCGGCCCAGCAATTGCGTGAAGTGGAGGAAAAGATCGGTCGATCGAGCCGGGCATTGGTCGCCACCGAGACTGCGATACGCCGTGAAGAGAAAGCATTGGGCGAGCTTCGAGGTCAGCGTGACGAGATGCAGCGCGGTTTGGCGGAACAAAAGGCGC
>JAITWM010000200.1 GCA_031285265.1 Lysobacteraceae bacterium | reverse complement strand
CCGATCGCTCCATTGCTTTCTCGCATCAATGCCATGCGTCGTGCAAAAGACATCCCCGCATCGATCGCAGCCCTGCATCAAGTAGGAATTCCCGTAGCCTTCAACTTTGCTCCCGACGTGGATCTCAAGGCGCTGGATCGCCACATTGGCTACTTCATGCAGGGCGGCATGGGACTTCTCGATCCGGCTTATTACACGAACAGCGACGACACGGCTCGACAATTCCGCGAACTTTACCGGAGCTATATCAAGCAAATTCTGGCGCTTACAGGAACACAGCCGGGGCAACTCGAAACCGAATCTCAAGCCGTACTCGCCATCGAAACCCGCTTGGCTCAAAATACCAAACCTCAAGACCATATCAACAACCCGTTCAATAACCACGTGCCTGTCGCCGTCCGAGATCTCGCTCGGCAATATCGCAATCTGCAATTGGATAGCTTTCTGAAAGCTCAAGGGGTCAATGACGATCTGGTCTCGTTACCCAATCCAGGATTTTTCGCTCACCTCGACACGATGATCACACAGGTCCCCGTCGATCAATGGAAAGCGTATATGCGCTGGCGGGTTGGCGATGCCATGGCGCCTTATCTGTCGAAAAGCTTTCGTGATGCCAGCTTCGACTTTCGCGGACGCATACTTCGTGGACAACATGCTCAACCGCCGCGTTGGCAGCAAGTACTGGAAGCCATCAATACCGCCGCCGGTCCAATGCTAGGCCACGAATATGCGGCCCAATATCTGCCGGCAACCACTACGACCCAAGCTCGCAATATCGCGCTATCCGTGCAACAGGCTCAAATCGCCGCACTGGACAGCAATACTTGGCTCAGCGAAGAAGCCAAAGCCGAAGCCAGAGCGAAGCTAAACAACCTAAGTATAGAAATAGGTCTACCGCGCCGCGACCTTGATTACAGCATGCAACCTATGGGACGAGGCAGTTTCGGCGGTAATATGCTGATCGCATCGACTTGGCGTCATCGTGAAGAAATGAAGCGGATCGGTCGAGGCAACGCCGAACGGCGCTGGGACGTTCTACCGCAACATCCCGCATTGACTTATGACATCGCTCAAAACCGCCTGATAGTCTCTGCAGCCGTCTTGCAACCCCCTGTATTCGACGCCAACGCAAACCCCGCCGCACTGTATGGTTCGTACGGAGCCCTAGTCGGCAATCAGCTAAGTCGCGCAATCGATAATAAAGGAAGTCTTGTCGACTCCCATGGCGAATTGCGCAGTTGGTGGACGCCTTCTGACAAAAGTGCTTGGATAGAATTCGGTAATCGCATTGCTTCCCAGTTCGGGACTCATGATTATCCAGGAGTGAAAGGCGCGAAAGTCAACGGACCATTGGTTGCCAATGAAGGAGTTGCCGACCTGATTGGCCTGGAATTGGCTTGGAACGCCTTCACTCAAACACAGCCTGATGCCAATACTCCATCAAAACAGGCTTTCTTCCAGGCATGGGCACAACTATGGGCACAGCAGGTTTCCAGTACGGCGGCGGCTAAACGCCTCGTCGCCGACATCCACGCACCCGGCATCTGGCGCACCAATGTTCCGCTATCCAACCTCCCTGCCTTCGGTACCACATTCGGATGTAAAGCCGGTCAGCCGATGCAACGGAGCAGTACGGAACAAATCCGGATCTGGCCATAAAACTCAATTGATGCTCGAAGGGCGGCGTACAGATTTCTGTACGTCGCTTCCAGGCGTATTTCCTGCTACCTGATACTTCGCGGTCCCGGTGGACGCCGATTGCCGAACGGCGGCTGTCCTCGCCAATAACGAATCATCAGCCAACCGAACAGCATTCCTCCCAAATGGGCAAAATGCGCGACTCCGGGCTGCAATCCCGTAAACCCCAGCATCAATTCGAGAATTCCAAAGACAATGACAAACGTGCGCGCCTTCATGGGAATCGGGGGAAACAGGAGCATTACTCTTTGATTCGGGAACAGCAACCCATATCCCAGCAACAGGCCGAACACGCCCCCTGAAGCCCCTAGGGTGGGATAGGCTTGCGCGCCGTGAGAGATGGCCCACCACCCAACACCCAACTGGCACAACCCCGCACCGGCAATGCACACCAAATAGTAGTTCAGAAACCGCTTACTTCCCCAGGTCAGTTCTAATGGCGCACCGAACATGTACAGCGCCAGCATATTGAAGAAAAGATGTCCTAAACTTCCATGCAGGAAACCATAAGTAAGCAACTGCCAAATCTGGAATCCATTTCCTGATGCAGTGTCGGAGAACAAGCTGTCCTGTCCGGGAGGCCACAGCATCAGTGACATGAAGACCTGAGGATCGAGTGTTGCCTGCAACAGGAACAACGCCACATTGGCAATCAACAGAGCACGGGTGACCGGGGGGATTCTTGAGAACATCAAAAGTCCTGGAAAACACAAAGGTCCATAATGATACCGGTACTAGTATCAAGCCATGTATCCTTCTATGAAGGGATTCAGAAAGGGGCGAGCAAACTTCCATCCATTCGCTCTCAAGAGAGATGAGACTTGGTATCGAGACTTCCAGGCAGCCGAGCTTGTCGTCGATTGATTTGCAATCTATATGGAAAATAATTAATCATTAATAGTGGTTGAATCGACACTCAAATGCCGACTTTCCGCATTTAAGGCTGTAAAATTGAAACATCGACATATGTAAAGGTGCTATCGGTCATGATGGATCTGGAAGAGTTACTAGCTCCGATTTCTGCTGACAACCCTGCAGGAAGCGATATGTCATTCTCGACCGAGTATGACACGATTCAAAATGCGCGCAGATTCGATGACCCCACGCTTGAACAGGGAGAGTGGATCACCGACATCAAAACCGCCGATTGGCCTGCGGTAGAGCGGTTGTGCAGCAATTTATTGAAAACTCAAACCAAAGACCTGCGTCTTGGCGCCTGGCTGACAGAGGCTTATACACAGATCAACGGGTTCTCTGGCATAACCAGAGGCTTCCAATTGGTTGCCGGCTTATGCGACCGGTATTGGGACGATATCCATCCACTTGCTATCGACGGCGATCAAGAAGAACGAATCGGCAATTTAAGCTGGTTGTTGATGAACTCGCTCCAATGGCTACGGACCATTCCGATAGTGCAAGGACCGCTAGGACGCTTCAGTTTCAATGACTATGAAACCGCTCATGCTCGCGGCAGCGCCGACACCGGGAATGCGGCCGGGTTAGAAGTGCTTGAGCAAGCGCGGCGTGACACGCCTCACGAATTCTATCGAAATCTGCTAGAAATACTGCCCGACTGTGCAACGGCGTTACAGGAATTGCAGACTGCCGTCGACGCTCGCCTAGGTATGGACGGCCCCAGTTTTGGCGCGGTGCGCGACCAGCTCGACAACATCCAGAGGATGGTGCAGCGTTTTTCGAAAGAAGCTGGACTCCTGTACGATGGTGCGACATTCACCCCTTCTTCGGCCAACATGGTCGAAGAGTTCGACGCTCCACAGCAATCGACGGAGACAGAAACCGTTCGCGTAGCCAGTGCATTTCGGGGTGCCAACGCCCCAATCAGCACTCGCAAAGAAGCCCTGGCGCAACTGCGCCAGATCGCCGAGTATTTCCGCCGCACCGAGCCACATAGTCCGGTCGCATATTTGGCCGAACGAGCAGCACGATGGGGAGAAATGCCGCTACACATCTGGCTCAAGCGCGTCATCAAAGATGATGGATTGTTATCTCAAATGGAAGAATTGCTTGATGTCACGCAATCGAGTCAACCTTCTGAGCGTTCCGAATAGCCATTGACTGCAACAGATAGCTGCTGCTTTATTTTGGATCGAGAAAAAAAACGAACCCGGAATCAATTCCGGGTTCGTTTCTTATGTTTCAATCGTCAAAGATTCTTGCAAGCTCATTGCCAGAACACGAAGCACTTCGAAAAACACACATCATCCGCTTACCGAAAATGGAAACAACGGAACGCGTATCTATCCTTTAAACGGAAACATTGTCTAATTACATCAAGGTAAATGTAATACGCCGATTCCGTGCTCTTCCGTCCGCTGTCGCATTATCCGCAATAGGCTCATCAGGTCCTCTTCCTACTGTCGAGAGACGATCTCCAGCAATCCCATTACTTACCAAATAGTCACGAACAGTATTCGCACGTGCCTGGCTTAGTAGATAATTACTTTCACGATTCCCGACGCTATCGGTATGACCGGTTATCAAGATACGGGAGTTACCTGTACCTTCTTCCCTAATAATCGCCACGACCTCGTCCAGGATCCTGACACCCACAGGAGTAAGGCTGGCTTTACCTGTCTCGAATTCGACCGTCCTTCTATCGAGTATCTGATTGATTCTCACCTGTGCCGATGGACCACGAGCCTGTACCTGCAAGTTATTCGTAACCGTATAGGAATTATTGCTTGCCAGACTAAGCGAACTGCCCACCTGTTGTTTTTGCACCTCGTCAGGAACGTTACCGATGATCGAAACCGTCTGTCCGTTCACATCAAGCCTGCCCTCCGATACCTGTTTGAGTCTCGGGGTAAGCATATTGATGACGTATTTATCCCAATTGGGCGGAACGGGAACGGCCTTGACATCAATGCTGTCCACAACACGTTCGTTTCCATAAATGGCACGCAACCTTTCCAGGATCGCAGCCTTGGTAGCCTGGTCGGGAACGACACCACTGGCGACTACGGGCAGATTCGCAGTACCCGCATTGGCGCCCTGGTGTGGAGAAGAAGCAGGCGTCTGTTGTGCCAGTACGGGGCTGGAAAACAAGGCCAGTGTTATTGCAATTACAAAACTGCGCATGTTACACCCCTAAGAATGTTTCACCAAAAAGCCGACGGCTGGTTTTCAGGGAAAGGTCATTTCTATCTAAATAACTTACATACTTATTAAGATTGTAATCGGTAGTCACATATTCTTCAGCCCACTCTGATCTATCAAGCCTGATCAAGTGTTCGTTTCCGGCATCCGGATCCATCACTGCCCTCAAGCTCTGATAATCTGCGCCATTGAAACCAACGATCAAGCGAGGCAAATCGCCATTCACCATCATAATCACCAGCTCAAAATCTCCACGCGATACAAAATTGGAAATCATATCGAGCCAAAATGTAGCAACAAATCGGCGATATAACGGATCGTGCGGTAATGGCAGCTCAAGTGCCTTATCCACGGTAACGCCATCACCAC
>JAITWM010000194.1 GCA_031285265.1 Lysobacteraceae bacterium | reverse complement strand
CCGTACATAACGCGGTGTTGCCGGCCGGAGTGCCGCTGAGGGCGACGGATTTTTTGGGTTTGAACGGTAGGCCGCAGTGGCAACGATCTGCACTATCGTGGTTATGACATCATGGATTTCGCCACAACCAGCGAATTCGAGGAGATCGCTTATCTGCTGGTACATGGCAAGTTGCCGACTGCGGCCGAGTTGAAGTTCTACAAGTCCAAACTCAAGGCGCTCAGAGGCATCCCATCCGCTGTCAAGGCCGCGTTGGAGCAATTGCCTCCATCGGCGCATCCGATGGATGTGATGCGCACCGGCGTGTCGGTGCTGGGTTGTGTGGAGCCGGAGAAGGATGACCACAATAATCCCGGCGCCCGTGATATCGCCGATAAGCTGATGGCGTCGCTAGGTTCGATGCTCCTGTATTGGTACCACTACAGCCATAACGGCAAACGCATCGAAGTGGAGACGGACGATGACAGCATCGGTGGACATTTCTTGCATTTGTTGCATGGGGAAAAGCCCAGCGACTCCTGGGTGCGTGCGATGCACACCAGCCTTATTCTGTATGCCGAGCATGAGTTCAACGCCAGTACGTTCACTTCGCGCGTGATCGCCGGTACCGGTAGTGATATGTATTCGTGCATCACCGGTGCGATCGGGGCGTTGCGCGGTCCCAAGCATGGCGGCGCGAACGAAGTTGCTTTCGAAGTGCAGAAACGTTACGAGACTCCGGATGAGGCGGAAGCAGACATCAAGGCGCGCGTCGAGCGCAGGGAAGTCATTATCGGTTTCGGTCATCCGGTCTATACCACGGGCGATCCGCGTAACGAGATCATCAAGAAAGTCTCCAAGGATCTGTCCGAGGAACAGAAGTACATGAAGATGTACCACATTGCCGAACGCTTGGAGAAGGTGATGTGGGATATCAAGAAGATGTTCCCGAATCTGGACTGGTTCAGCGCCGTCAGCTATCACATGATGGGCGTGCCGACTGCGATGTTCACTCCGCTGTTCGTCATTTCGCGTACCAGTGGTTGGAGTGCGCATGTCATCGAACAACGCGAGGATGGCAAGATCATCCGTCCGAGCGCCAATTACACGGGTCCGGAAAATCTCAAGTTCGTGCCGATCAGCAAGCGCAAATAAAAATTGCATTTTCCCGGAAACCGGGATCGGTGTGTTTCGGCGCCCGCACGAGAGTGCGGGCGTCGTCGTTTTCACATTCATGCAATGGAGAAACGACATCGTCGTATAACGGGGGAAGGTGCTTCAATCTGAAATCGGGGGTGGCGTTGAAGTACTTCTTTTTTATTCCCCTGATCTTGCTAACCGGTTCCGTCTACAGGCGGTTTCCTGCTCCCAGACGGTGTTCAGCAAGTGGCATTTGAGCGCCCTGATGACCGCATGTAGATGTTCGAGTCGACGGCTCTTTCCATCAGGCCGTTAAGTCCAAAGTTGACCAGCACAACGGTTATGAGCCTAAAGCCACGCGTCCAGTATCCAGTACCTGCCTTGTCGTGACAGATATTTCGATCCGATCCGGTCCATGAATGGGGTATCCCGGAAAAATATATCGCCAGCCTGCGCGAGATCGTGACATGGCGCGTTAGCGGCTTGATACCCTTTGGACCGGCATCGGAGTCACCGATTCAGTGATTATCATCATGATGGCCGCTATGCCAGAGTTCGTGACTGTCGATCAGCATATTCAACCGCGCCTCCCAGGCATCGACGCGAGCATTGGCTTCGGCCAATGCCGTTTGGCGCGCGTTGCGTTCGGTCAGTAGATGCTCGGCCAAACCGATCTCGCCAAGCTCCCAGGCTTTGCGCATGCGCTGGTTGGCTGCCGTCATTGCTTCATATGCCAGGCGCTGCGCTTGCCACTGCCGCAGCATGCTGTCGACGGCAGCTACCGTCAGACTGGCTTCGCGTTCGATGGTACGCCGAACGGCGGCGGCATCGCTTTGCATCGCCGTCGCGGTTGCGCCTTCGGCAGCAGCGGTGGCACGCCGGTAGCTTCCGCCTAGCGGGAGGCTGAACACCAGGCCGATTATTTTCTCCTCGCCATCGCGCTCGCTCGATATGCGGAGGCCGACGCTGGGGTCGGCGAAACGGTCGGCGCGTGCGCGTGCGGCGATGGATTCCTGTTGTGTGGTGTTTTCTTCGGCAGCACCGATTTCGTGGCTGCGTGAGACGATCAGTTCTATCCAGGAGTCGGCCGTTCCAGATAGCGGCTCCGGGTCGGGCAAGGGTCGGATCTGCTCGGGTAACGGTATCTGCGGGAATTCTTTCATCATATCCAGGCGTGCAGCCTGTTGAGCGGTTTCGGCTTGCAGGCAAGCGGCTTCGGCCTGTGCCAATTCGGCATCGAACAGATTCATATCCAACCGGGAAGCGTCGCCCAATTGCATTTGCCGCGACAGTGCATCGCGTTGCCGTTGCAGCGAGTCGCGTTGCCGCCGGGTTTCATCGGCGGTCAAGCCGGTACGAAGATGATTCATCCAGGCCGCCATCAATTTACGCGCCGCCTGGTGGCGCGCATCATCGAGGTACAATCCAGCGGCATTCAAACCGTGCAGACCGATCTGACGGTCGAGCCGTGCTTTGCCGGGTAACCGGATCGCACGGCCGATTTCCCCTTCCCACTCTCGGAAATTGCCTTCGCGATCGGTCTTTCGATGTCTTGGAGAGGCACTGAGTTGAAACTCGTGAGTTCCGGCCGCATAGGCACGTGCGCGCGCCTGTGCGGCTTCGGTACGTGCATTGGCTGCCAGCACTTCCGCCTGTTGCGAAATAGCCGATCGAACCAAGTGTTCCGGCGGCAAAAAATCCTGTGCCAGGAGTAGTCCGGGCCATGTCGCCAGCAACAACGTCAGTCGTCGGACGAGTTTCTTTGTTGCCGTCCTCATGCAAGATCTCCCACATGCAGGACTGGCTCGACCCACCAGAGTACGTCTTTGGATCTGACGTGCCGGCGTAGGAAGTCCAGCAGCGCATCGATTTCCTGGGCTGGAATCAGGCTCCACAGCACGATGCGCTCGGCTCTGCCATGAATCAATTCGTCAGCGGTTGGCCGATGCTGGAAACCATGTCCATAGCCGCGTTGTACGGTGAATCGTGGTCTTTGTTGTGCGGTAATCATCGCCTCGGCGACGATTCGCTCCAGTTTGGGCGGGAACGTCAGAACGAGACGAACCATGTGAAGGGAATAATCGATGTTGGGGGTCATACCGTGGCTTCTGTGGAGGTATTGTCGGCATTGTCGTTGGGTTGGCCGAATCGCCGATAGAGAATCGGCAACAACAGCAGTGTCAGTGCGGTCGAGCTGACCAGCCCGCCGATGACGACCGTGGCCAGCGGTCGTTGGATCTCCGAACCCGGGCCGCTGGCCAGCAGTAGCGGAACCAGCCCCAGCGCGGCAATGCTGGCGGTCATCATCACTGGACGCAGACGGCGCAATGCGCCTTCGCGGACGGCCAAGTCGATTGGCAGGCCGGCTTCGTGCAGATGGTTGAAATGCGATACCAGCACCAAGCCGTTGAGTACCGCGATACCCAGCAAGGCGATGAAACCGACCGAGGCGGGTACGGAGAGGTATTGGCCGGATATCCAAAGTGCCAGAATGCCGCCAACCAGGGCAAACGGCACGTTACCCAGGATCAGCAAGGCCTGCCGGGCGGAACGGAAGGTGGTGAACAGAACGATAAAGATGAGCCCCAGTGCAATCGGAACCACCAGGCCGAGACGGGCGGCGGCGCGTTGCTGATTCTCGAATTCGCCTCCCCATTTGATATGGTAACCGGAGGGCAGGGTCACCGATTGGGCCACCGCCGCACGAGCTTCTTCGACGAAACCGACCAGATCGCGGCCTTCGACATTGGTCTGGATCAGAGAGAAGCGAGAGCCGTTCTCGCGATTGACCCTTACCGGGCCGGTACTAACCTGCAACGAGGCGAGTGCGGTGAGTGGAATTTCGCCTTGGTCGCCCCGCGCCAGCCGCAAGTCACTGAAGCGGTCGGCCGAGTCGCGGATTTCCGCAGTGCCGCGGACCAGGATCGGTATGCGTCTGTCGGGTTCGATCACCTCACCGGCAGAGAGCCCTTCAAGCTGCGAGCGTAATTCATCCTGCACATCGGCGACTGACAAGCCTGCGCGGCCAGCAGCGCGGGCGTCGATGCCGACGCTGAGGTATTGCATCCCTTCTCCGGCCTGAGTCAGCACGTCTTGCGCTCCGGGCAGCCCTTCGATGATCTGGACGATGCGGCCAGTCAGTTCGTCAAGCGTTTCCAGTTCCGGACCGAATATCTTGATCGCGACATCGCCGCGGCTGCCGGTCAACATTTCCGAGACGCGCATTTCGATCGGTTGCGTGAAACCGTATTCGAGGCCGGGGAATTGGCTGTCCATGATTTTGCGGATCTCGCCGATCAGCCAATCCTTGTCTTGAACGCGCCATGTGTTCTTAGGCGCCAGTTGCAGGAACATGTCACTTTCGTTCAATCCCATCGGGTCCAGACCGAGCTCGTCCGAACCGACGCGCGAAACGATGTGCTTCACTTCGGGCAGCGACTGTATCAGTGCACGCTCTACGGCGAGATCCTGTTGAAACGAAGCCTCCAGGTTGATCGATGGCGCTTTTTGCAATTGCAGCAGAATATCGCCTTCGTCCATGCTTGGCATGAAGGTCTTGCCGGTGAACAGGTATGCCATCATGCCTAGTACCAAGGAAGCAGCGGCGATAATGAAGACCCGAGCCGGATGCGCCAGCGCACTTTCCAGTAACGGGTGATAGATCGCCTCGAGCTTGCGCATCAGCCAGGGTTCGATATGCGCGCGTTCTTTCAACAGGAACGAGCACAACACCGGAACCAAGGTCAAAGACAATAAGAGTGAGCTGGCCAGTGCGAATACGATGGTAATTGCGACTGGTGCAAACATTTTGCCTTCCAGTCCTTCCAAGGTCATCAATGGAAGAAAGGTAAGACAGATGATCAGTATGCCTGAGGAAACCGGAGTCGCTACTTCGCGCGCCGCCTCGAAGATGCGATGCCGGCGTGGCAGATGCGCGCCGGGCGCCGAAGGGTTGAGCTGACTGACGGCGTTCTCGGTGACGACGACCGCTGCATCGACCAGCATGCCGATGGCGATCGCCAGACCGCCCAGGCTCATTAAGTTGGCGCTTTGCCCGGTGATACGCATCAATAGAAACGTGGCTAGTGCGGCGAATGGCAGCATCAGCGCGACGACGATCGCCGCGCGTAGTTCGCCGAGGAATAGCAATAGCAGCACAACCACCAGAATCGTGGCTTCCAAAAGTGCTTTTTCTACTGTACCGACCGCCCGTTCGATCAGAGTGCTGCGGTCGTAGAATGTTTCGATCCATACGCCTGGAGGCAGCGAGGCTGAAATCTCATCCATCTTGACACGGATATCGCGCATCAGTGCCGAAGCATCGGCGCCACGCAGTGCAACGACGATGCCCTGTACCGCCTCCCCCTTGCCATCGCGGGTGACGGCGCCATAGCGTGTCATCGCTTGTATGTGCACTTCGCCGATATCACTGATTCGTACCGGCACGGGACCGGGCTTGACGACGATATCGGCAATGTCGGCGGCATCGCGTACGGCGCCTTCGACACGCACGATCAGCGCCTCTTCACCAGCGCCCAGACGGCCAGCGCCGTCATTGCGATTATTGCGTTCGATGGCGTCGACGACATCGCTGAACAGCAGACCGTTGGCGGTCAGACGCGCACGGTCGGGAACGACGACGAAGGTCTTGACCTCACCACCGAGCGCATTGACATCGGCGACACCGGTGATCGTCCGCAGCATCGGGCGGATCGTCCAATCCAGAAGAGTCCGCTTTTCGGCCAGGCTCAATCCGTCGCCTTCGATGGTGAACATGAAAATATCCGAAAGCGGCGTGGAGATCGGCGATAGCCCACCACTGACGCTTGCCGGCAATCCGGCGGCGACATCGTTGTAACGCTCTACGACTTGTTGGCGCGCCCAGTAGATGTCGGTGCCTTCGGCAAAATCCAGAGTGATGTCGGCAATTGCGTACTTGGCGGTAGAACGCAATACGACGCCGTTGGGTACGCCGAGTAATTCCATCTCCAGCGGGATAATGATGCGGGACTCGACCTCTTCGGGAGTCATGCCCGGCGCTTTGAGGATCAGTTTGACCTGCGTCGGCGAAATATCCGGGTAGGCATCGATCGGAAGACGCATAAAGGAATAGGCGCCGGCCGCCAGCAGCGCGATACCGGCGAGCAGTATCAGCAC
>JAITWM010000144.1 GCA_031285265.1 Lysobacteraceae bacterium | reverse complement strand
GAAGAGTGTCACACACATCCCAGGTAATAGGATGACGGCCAAACGATGGTGGTACCGTTTGGCTATCGGTTTAGAATAAGCGCCCTCTTCATCGGATAGATAATGTGTATGGTCGATATCGGAACTCCGCTGTCTCCTTATGCCACTCGAGTGTTGCTGCTGGGGTCGGGTGAATTGGGCAAAGAATTGGCGATCGAACTGCAACGCCTGGGCGTGGAAGTGATCGCGGCAGATCGTTATGCCGATGCACCGGCCATGCAAGTGGCGCATCGAGCGCATGTGTTGGATATGTTGAATCCAACCGCATTGGAGGCGCTGATCGTACGGGAGAAGCCGGATCTGGTCGTACCCGAAATTGAGGCGATTCATACTGAGACCCTGCAAAAACTCGAACATGAGCAAGGCTTGTGCGTCATACCGACGGCTCGCGCGGCACGGTTGACGATGGATCGCGAAGGTATTCGGCGATTGGCGGCTGAAACCTTGAATCTGCCGACATCACCCTATCGTTTCGTAGATACGCTGGAGCAATATCACGCGGCGCTCGATGATATCGGTCTGCCTTGCGTCGTCAAACCGTTGATGTCATCGTCAGGAAAAGGACAGAGCATCGTTCGGGACAAGAAGGACGCTAATTTGGCTTGGGACTATGCGCAAACGGGCGGTCGGACGGGAGCCGGGCGTTGCATCGTCGAGGGATTCATCGACTTCGATTATGAGATCACGTTGCTGACGGTGCGTCACAGTGGCGGCACCTCATACTGCGATCCGATCGGGCACTGGCAAAAGGACGGCGATTACCGTGAAAGCTGGCAGCCACAGCCGATGTCGGGACAGGCATTGCAGCGTGCACAGGAGATTGCCGGCAAGATCACCGATAACTTGGGTGGCTGGGGCGTGTTCGGAGTAGAGTTGTTCGTCAAAGATGACGAAGTGTGGTTCAGCGAGGTCTCGCCGCGGCCGCACGACACGGGATTGGTGACGCTGATTTCGCAGGACCTTTCCGAATTCGCATTGCATGCGCGCGCCATCCTGGGCTTGCCGATTCCGAGTATTCGGATGTTGGGGCCTTCCGCGTCGTGCGCGATGTTGGCACAAGGTCATGGCGTTCCGGTGTTTTTAAACGTGGATCAGGCGTTAAACAATGCGGATGTCGCAGTGCGACTATTCGGAAAGCCGCAGGTAGCAGGGCAGCGGCGTGTCGGCGTGATGTTGGCGCGGGGACAGGATATCGAGACGGCTCGCCATGTGGCGCGGATCGCTGCCGCCACCGTTGATATCGCGCTGTATTAGTGATGGCATGTGAATGCCGTCGTCCGAGATCTGAATCCAATTGTTGGCAACGATCGTATCGGGCTTGGTTCATGGAATCAGATCGACCCATACCAGACGGTGGTCGCTGGCAGCCGCGATCGCGGCTTCTGGCCTATCGGATGTCGGCCAGAACACTCCACTGCCAAGAAACCGAAATCCGGATGATGGAAGTACATAATCCAGCCGGAGTGTGCCGACATTAGAGCCAAAGTCACTGGTGGCATGTTCCGGCGATCCTCGGTGCGTCATGCCTTCTGCGATATAACGCTGACTGGCTTCGGCACTTCCCATGCTGCGTGGTGTCGGATAGCGCATGACGCGATAGTGTTCCAATAGCTCGATGATGGCGCTGTGGTCGCCGGCGCCATTGACGGGGTCGTTGTTCAAGTCGCCCAGGATCACGAAACGTTTCGAGGCTTCCAATCCTCCGCAGCGGTTCTGGTCGTCGCATAGCCATGATTGTTTGCCATCTGGCGTCAGATAATCGCGCCAGAAGAGAATTTCGTCGCGGTTGCGCACATGATTGCGCCGCTCCAATCCATCAAATACCGGGGGAGTCGGGTGCGAGGCCAGCAGATGCACGGTTTCACCGGAGATCCGTATGGGCACATCCCAATGCGACTTCGAGGATAACCGTAATTGTTCCCAGATCGCATCCGGATATGTGTCATGACCAGTGGTCGGGTCGATTGGCGAACGGGCATGTGGCATCAGACTCCAGCGAAAATTCTGGAAACTGCGAATATTTTCGATGTCGATGGGATGACGCGACAAAATCAGCATGCCGTATTGCCCTGGATACAGCCCGTAGCCCCAGGCGTCGCCGGGCCCTTTGATCTTACCGTCTAAATCCAGGTCCAAACCACTGTCCACGCCCGCGTTGACCGGTGCGAGATAACGGTAAGGATAGTGCAGTGCCGTACCGCCCAAGGGCTGCGGCTTTTCTAGATACTGACGTTGAAATAGATCGGCTGCTTGGTGTAGCGGGTCATAGTCGAATTCATTCAACAGCACCACATCGGGACGGACTCGTTGCAGTACGGCGGCAATCGCGTGCGCGTTGCCATCATTCGTTTTCAACCGATGAATCAATTCGCCTTCGTGCTGACCGTAGAGGGCTACGTTATAGGTAGCGACGCGAAAGGCAATGGGGTGGGTGTTGATATTCGAATCCAGGTTGCCGTTTGACATAGTATGTGTGCAAGCACATATCAGGCTGGTCAAGCCGAATGCTAGATTTCGCGGGAAGTGATCCGTTCGCATACTAGGTGACAAGGTAGTGATACCGACCGCAAGCATTGTTCATGCATTGATCGTTCGTGTCATGGACGAGTAGGCGGGTGCGAGATGAGTGATGACTGCAACACATCGTTTGGATCAAAGATGGTATCCGGCTGTTTTGTAAGGGCTTTCGGGCTGCTACTGGATCGGTGTGCAATACTCGGCAAGCAAGGCGTTGCCGGTCATGGTGCCAAGCTTTGCGTGGTTGCCTCGATGGTTCGCCTGATTTCGACACGGATTCTTTCGGTATCTCGGTGTTAACCCAAACAGTCTGACCGGATTGCTCCACTGTGCAAGCTTCTGCTAGTGCATCTCCGTCAGGAGTGTTTCTCCTATTGCGTGATATTCATGTCGAACGCTTTTTTCTTCGGTCGATGGAAGGCGCTGGATGGATGCAGGTTCTGGCGGCGCGATAAACCTGTCGTAGGCAGGAACATCGATGTTTTCCCCACGCGGGATGACAGCGGAATGAGTATGCCGATACTTGTATCACTTCACTGTTTTACTGCGTTTGTGCATTTATGTCGGGAACCGGACCGACGACCATCGAACCGGATTCATGGCGAGCCCAAGCATTGCTGATGCAGCGGCAGTTTTGATGAAGAGGATGTGACAGGTGGTCGCTCATTGCCAATGAGCCGGTCCGGTCTGTTCGGTATCGGACAGCTAAGGTCGCAGTATGGGAGCGGAAATACAAACGAAGACGCCCCGAAACATCGGGGCGTCTTCGTGCAGTACGGAAATATAGCCGGACTTAGAGCGAACAGCCCTGAGCGGCATACATTTGCTTGGAGCTTTCATGTGCCGACTTGCAGGCTTCGGCGAGTGCAGCTTTATCGGGGATGGAACTCCAGCCAGCCGTCATCTGCTCCAGACCACGGGTGTACTCTTCCCGATGTGCAGCAGGAATGCTGTCGGTAATGCAAGCGTTGACCTTGTTGATATATTCGTCACATTCTGGAACGCCCGTATTGGCGCTGACGGCAGAGGTCGCCGGCTCTCCGATCGGGGCGAGCGTGGTGTCGGAGGAAGATGGCTCGGCCGCAGGCTCAGTGCCCGGTTCCATACCCGGTTCGGTCGCAGTTGGTTCGGTCGTACCTTCGGTCGTGGCGGCCGGAGTAGCGCCGGTGTCATCGGCCGGAGGAGTGGCTGCTGGTTTACAGGCAGCCAGACCCAAAGTAATGGCAGCAGCCAAGAAAGCAATGTGCAACTTCATAATGTGTGAGACTCCAATGAGGTTTGGGCGGTTGATTTCATCCCCATCCATCTTCCCGCCGACTCTATTGGCCAGCGTTGGAGGCGATGTGGACTGAGTATCATCGCACAAAACCTATCTACAGACATGCATTCCCGGATTTTTTAGCGTTCAGAAATATGGTAAAAGGCGGCACTGACAGGTGATGGCAGATGGTAGAGGCGGTTGCCGAAAGTCGGCTGGACGATCGAATTGAGGCATTCGGCATCGCCGCGTTCCGGTGGTGGTTCACCGGATTTCGTTGAGATGGCTGTATTATGCTTCGCTGCAGTGAGCTTGGCGCGAGCAGCGGTGCGCGATCTGCAAAGTCGGGTTTCGATACCATGCGGTATCGATATGAAATCCAGACAGCAATAGAATAACGGCGGGAAATCAGGGGCAAGACAATGGAACGGCGGACAGGAGCAAATCGAATTTTACTTGTGCTGGGAATCGCTTTGGCATTGGGTAGTTGCAAGCGCGAATCCACACAGGCACAGCCTGAGCAAACGTCTCCAGATAACGATACAACAAGTTTGCCGGCGGCTTTACCCGAGACGGATGAAGTAGCAGTCCCGCAGACGGAAGAGCCACTGCAGTTATCCGATGTGATCGAGTACCAGAGCAATTATCTGATCGGCATCAGTTATCCGTCCGAAATCAATCAGTACCCCGAACTGGCTCATGTTCTGCATGATTACAGCGAATCGGCTCGAGCTGATCTAATGAAGGCCGTGGCGGCATTGGGCGGCAAGCCGGCCGCGGTACCGTATGAGCTATCGCTCAATTACGATTTATTGGAGAACACGCCACAGATCGTAGTGGTAGCGGCTGAAGGCAGTATCTTCACGGGGCAGACGAAGAGTGGGCAGCCATTACTGGCGCGTTTCGTCTGGTTGCCGGCGTCGCAGCAACGCTTGAACATCGACCAGTTGATTTCCTCTACATCCGGGTGGGAAGCATTGTCTTCGTATATTTCCGAGCGCATGTACACGATTGCGCATATGCGAACCGAGGATGAAGCACTGGCGCCGGAAGAGCGCCAGCAAGTGTTGCGTTCGGCTAACAAGGCGATTGCAGCGGCGACCGCGCCGAAAGCGGAGAATTTCAATCAATTCGAGCCGATATTGGATGACGCTGGCAAGATTGCGGCAGTGCGTTTCGTATTCCCTCCTTATCAGGCCGGCCCTTATTCCGACGGTGTTCAAAGTATCGAAGTGCCAGTGGCAGTGCTATTGCCGCATGTCACGGAGAAATATCGGCCTTTGTTTGCGGAATGACTCAAGGGTATCGAAGTTGCCGAATTTTATCGATTAAATGAATTGATTTGGCATGGTCATTTTTTCGCCAATCCTCTTGACAGGCTCATGAGGCAAGGCATGTATGAGGTTATCCACATCTTTGTCCGATGTTCATCCACAACGGCTGTGGACAACTGGTCTCTCCAGGCAGGAAGTTACCTCGAAACCTTTTCCATCAGTCGTCCGTAAGAGCCCGGTGGAATTGAAACCGTGTCGGTCGGGACGTATTCATCCATCGTCGTCGATTGAGTCGAAAATAGGCGTACTCAATCCACAACGCTCAAACAAGCGGCTGATTCGTGAGGCTTGGCCGGTGAAATCATTAAATGACTTGAAGGCATCGGCGATTGGATGCAGCAAGGGAGGCAGTCGTTCGCCTGGATAGACGCAACCGTCATTTATCCACGAATGCGCGTTCGAACACGTACTCGCCTAGGCTACCAATCCTAGGGGAGGCATTGAAGCCGCGCGAATCCAACAAGGTGCGAAAATCGGCCAGCATTCCGGGGCTGCCGCACAACATGGCTCGATCATGCTTGGGGTCCAGCGGTTCGATGCCGAGCGTTTGCATCATTTCGCCGCTGTCCATCAGGGTAGTCAGGCGTCCATGGTTTACGAACGGCTGGCGGCTGACTGCCGGGTAGTACAATAGTTTTTCGCGCACCATCTCCCCAAGGTATTCATGGTGAGGCAGCTCCCTCTCGAAATAATCGCGGTAGGCGAGGTCTTCCTCATTGCGAACGCCGTGCGTTAGGACGATCCGGTCGAAACGTTCGTAGGTTTCCGGATCCTTGATCACCGACAACCACGGCGCCAAGCCGGTTCCGGTCCCGAGAAGATACAAATTGCGGCCCGGATGCAGATCGCTGATCAACAATGTACCGGTCGGCTTTTTGCCGACCAGAAGCGCGTCCCCTGGCTTGATGTGCTGTAGACGCGAAGTCAATGGGCCGTTCTGCACCTTGATGCTGAAAAATTCCAGTTGCTCTTCCCAATTGGCACTGGCAATCGAATAAGCGCGCAGTAGCGGTTTTCCATCCACTTCCAAACCGATCATCACGAACTGGCCATTGTCGAAACGGAAGCCGTCGTTGCGTGTGGTGGTGAAACTGAAGTATGCATCGGTCCAATGCCGGACGTCGGTCACGGTTTCGATAGCAAGTGCGGAGGAAGGAGATACCATGCCAATCAGGTGCTAGTAAAAATGGTGGCCATTATAGCCCGAAGCATCAGACCGCTTTCCTAAGAAAATAGAAGTGCGCTGATTTGTCGCATCCCCTGAAAACGGGGAAGTCTCATGATTTCCCGGTTACGAGAATCGATTGGCACAATGGCATAGGGAATGCCGATCGTTCCATCGAGTCATGATTCAGGTGGCTCGATTCTGATCAGCTTGCCGTGCTCGGCATCGGTGACAACGTACAGGTTGCCGTCGAAACCAGCGCGCACATCACGGATTCGCTCACCGAGTTCGCTGAGCAACCGTTCTTCGCCCACGATGGCATCGCCTTGCAATTTCAGACGGATCAGATTGCGCTGAGCCAACGCACCAAGAAACAAGCTGTCATTCCAAGGATTGCCGGGATGGCCAGTATAAAACGCCATGCCGCTGAGTCCCGGAGAAACGTCGAAAACGTAATGTGGCTGCTCCGTACCCGGATGCTCTTTGCCGACCGCTTCGGCAATCGGACGTCCGGAGTAATCAACGCCATGAGTCGCCAAGGGCCATCCATAGTTTTTGCCAGACTGAAGCAAATTGATTTCGTCGCCGCCGCGCGGTCCGTGTTCGCTTTCCCATAATTTGTCGGTGCGAGGATCGATCGCCAACCCTTGCGAGTTGCGATGTCCCAGGCTCCAAATTTCCGGGCGAGCGTTTTTCTGCCCGACGAAAGGATTGTCTTCGGGAATGCTGCCGTCAGGTTTCAATCGCACAACTTTGCCTTGTAATTTATCCAACGCTTGGGCCGCCATCCGCAGTGTACGGTCCCCCTGACTGACAAACAGATGGCCCTGTTGATCGAATGCCAAGCGAGAGCCGAAGTGATTGACGGCATCGACCTTCGGTTCTTGTCGATAGATCACTTTGACATCGGTCAGCTCGGTATCGCCGAGCAGAGCGGACGCAACAGCCGTACCTGCTGTACCATCTTCTCCTGGTTCGGAGAAGCTGAAATAGATGCGCCGGCTGATTCGGAAATCCGGAGCCAGTACGATATCCAACAATCCGCCTTGTCCCCGTGCAAACACTTCCGGAACCCCGCTCAACGGCGGCGATAACTGACCGTCGGCGCTGATGCGGCGTAGCGTTCCAACGCGCTCGGTTACCAGAAAGCTGCCATCGGGCAGCATCGCCAGTGCCCACGGATGATTTAGCCCTTCGGCGATGGTCGTTATCTTGGCTTCACGATGAACGCGCGTAGGTATGGACTGCACTGGTGCGGATATGGCTGATTCCGCAGTGATTTGCGCGGATTGCGCGATGTCGGAGCCGGTATGTTCGGAGGTTTGACATGCAGCGACGGCAAGTGACAGGAGAATAAAGGGAAGAGGCCGGAAAACCTGCTGCATGATGAGCCCCTGCGAGGGAACGAGAGTTTGCAACGATAGCCGGTTGCGGAGAAAGGGACAACTTCAGTCGCATCATGAGCGGCAATGCGAAATACGGCACTGCTGAGAGGTATGTTGCTTTGTCATCGCGAGAGCGATTGCTGTGCATGGGATCGTTTCAATATTCAATTAATATTCTTTGTTTAATTATTTTTATTAAATATTAATTAATTAAAAAAGTATATAAATAATCATCCTATCCGATGGATGAAAAAAGCATAAAGCTGCTTTAGCCAACATGGCATTGTGAGATATGCGGCATAGATGAACAGCTTGAATGTGTGGCGCCAATTGCATGCAAAGGCGGAAAAGAATAGGAAAGATTTTGTACGAAATGGTGCGATTGAGTGTCGTCGATGCTCCAAGCAGAAGACACCGTGAATGAGCTTCATATTGCATGAAGTCGATAGGCAATGGACGATGTCGTTTCGATGTCACCGCTCTTTTGCCGGATATCGCCGTTGAAGTATGCGTACTGTGCGATCTGACGCATCGCAGAACGGTCGGGCTTTGCCCTAAAATAGCCGACCGTTCTTTTCGTTTCGCCCGTATGAGGCCAGCATGACCACGATCCAGCAGGAAGATTTCATTCAAAGTGTTGCCGGTGCTTTGCAATACATCAGCTACTACCATCCGGTCGACTATATCAAAAGTCTCGCGGCAGCCTACGAGAGTGAGCAGTCGCCGGCCGCGAAGGATGCGATCGCACAGATCTTGATCAATTCGCGGATGTGCGCTGAAGGCCATCGGCCGATCTGTCAGGATACCGGCATTGTCACCGTCTTTCTGAAAATAGGCATGAACGTGCGCTGGGACGCGACTTTAAGCATTGAGGAGATGGTCAACGAGGGCGTTCGCCGCGCCTATAACGATCCTGACAACAAGTTGCGCGCATCGGTCTTGGCCGATCCGGCCGGCAAACGTCAGAACACGCGTGACAACACTCCGGCGGTGGTCAATATGACGGTCGTTCCGGGAGACAGTGTCGATGTGATTGTCGCGGCGAAGGGCGGCGGTTCTGAAGCAAAGAGCAAATTCGCGATGCTCAATCCTTCCGACTCGATCGTCGATTGGGTCGTCAAGACGGTACCGATGATGGGAGCGGGCTGGTGTCCCCCGGGCATGCTCGGCATCGGCATCGGCGGCACGGCGGAAAAAGCCATGCTGTTGGCCAAAGAAGCGCTGATGGAGCCCATCGACATTCGGGAATTGATCGCGCGAGGTCCAAGCAACCGCGCCGAAGAACTGCGCTTGGAAATCTATGACAAGGTCAATGCCTTGGGCATCGGCGCGCAAGGATTGGGAGGGTTGACCACGGTATTGGATGTCAAGGTCAAGGATTATCCGACGCATGCCGCCAATCTGCCGGTGGCGATGATTCCGAATTGCGCGGCGACCCGGCATGCCCATTTCGTATTGAAAGGCGAGGGGCCGGTCAGTCTGCAACCGCCGTCACGAGAGGA
>JAITWM010000125.1 GCA_031285265.1 Lysobacteraceae bacterium | reverse complement strand
AAAGGGAGAAGAGCGCTGGAGGGACAAATACCAGGGCAATTACGATCATGCGGGAGTTCAGAACTATCTGACGGAGCTATTTCCCAGCGAACTGAAGCGGTTCGAGGACCGCCGGATCGTGCCGCTGGACGCGGCGTACCTGGCGTGGCTGAAATCGGCGGTGTTCAAGCGGTATTTCAAGGAGAATTTCGATACCCGTCATCCCGACAGCGGGGTGGCCTATACCCAGGCGGCTTACATCGTGCTGAAGGACGCGACCGGGCGGCAGAGCGTGTGCGATTATCTGGAGACCTGCTTCCGCGCCGATCCTCTGGATACGGATCAGGTGGAGCTGCGGGCATTGCTGCTGAACCAGGAGGCTTTGTTACGGCCGTGGGTGGAGGCGGCGGGTCAAAGCCTGAACCTGGCCGACCAGCCGTTGGATTGGCTGGGCGCCAGCAACAGGCTGTATAGCGGTTTCAAGGCGATCCTCGACGCCAGCACGGGCGGAGCCTTGAGCGGCCCGTTCGCGGCGGTGGCGAACTACACGCTGAACATGACCGGCCCGATCACGCGGATGCTGGGCAATGCCACCGATGCGGTCACGGCCTGGGGCGCGGGCAAGCTGCCGGAGAAGCGGCTGATGTCGCTGCTGACGACGGTTTACCGGCTGGAGCACCCGCGGATGCGTCTGCTGCCGGTACAGATCGACCTGACCCGGCAGCAGGCGACGCGGGTGCTGTCCAGCGCGATGGCCTCGATGACCGGACAGCCGGAGTCGCGTTTCCGCAGCCAGGCGCGGCGTTGGGTGGACGCGGAGCAGGCGCACGGTCAGAAGAGCTACCGGTACCGCGGCGTCCTGGTGATGGACGAGGCGGCGGCGCTGCGTCTGAACAATCAGTTGAACGTGCGCGGCCTATCGCCCGGCGCGCGCGACCGGGCGATAGCGGCGGCCTTGCGCGAAGAGGATTTTGAGGGCCTGTTGCGGCGCGCCTCGCCGCGGATAGCCAATGTCGAGGTCAAGACCGGATTCATCGGCGTGATTTTCGCCGGGCTGATGCTGAAGTCGGGCTGGGACGGGATGATGAAGGATGGCGGCGCGGGAGCCAACCAGAAGACGCTGGAATTCGGCAGCGCGATCGCGGCATTCGTCGGGGCCGGATTTGAGACCTCGGCGGCGGCGTTGAAAGTCACCCAATGGGGTGCAATGCCGTTGGCGAAGCCGATTCACAGGCGGTTCATTCGGTTAGCAACAAGGGCGGATGTCATTGGATTCGCTGGAAGAGTGATCGGTGCGGCGGGCGGGATCATGGGAGGGATCTTGTCCATTTATGATGGAACCAAGGAAATGCCGATCAGTCCTGGATATGGTAGAGCGATGATAGGCTTGGGTGTCTTGTCACTTTTTTCCGTTTTTTTGATGTTTACTTCATTTGCGCCATTGGGGTTTATTTTGGCCATCGTGATCGCAATCGTAATGGTAGTGGTGGGCTTCTTTAAGCCGGACGATATCAGCAAGTGGCTGGCACGAACGATGCATTTCGGAAATTCGAGTGGCAATGGAAGATTTCCTAATTTCGAAGCACAGTCGAAGGCATTTGCTGCTTTGAGCAACTTGCAGAGGTAAGGCATGTATACCGGTTGGAAAGCGTTTGGTCATAAGGGGTATGAGATTGATCGTAAGCTGCGATTTGATGAGCGTTACGTCGAGTTGGAGCGGGAGTATCAGCCGGGAATCGAGCCTGACGAGATGGCATCGCTAATCCATTTCAATTCGACCTATGCGGATTTTATTGATCGGCGCTACCGGTTGCGGGGAATGGTGGCAACAGCGGTTTATTTGCTGGTTGTAGGGATATTGTTGTATTTCTATGTATTTATATTGTTTAAGATAGTTATTCCAGAATATATAAATGTAGGGATACGGTCTTTTATTATTGACTTTGTTTTTTTCTCTGTATTGTTTCTTCTTCCTGTTGTCTTTGCATGGTGGCTTGGGCTCCGCCATGATTTCTTTACCTATACGCACTATCCGATCCGTTTCAACCGCAAGACGCGGATGGTCCATGCATTCCAGCACAATGGCCCCGGCGGAGTGGTCAGCGTGCCGTGGGAGCAGGCATTCTTCTTTATCGGCGAGGGTGCGCATCAGAAATACATCCGCGACCTGCGCTGCCATGTGCTGGACGGCGATACGGTCAAGGAGACGTTCGTGGTCGGGCATTATTTCGACGATACGCAGATCAAGCGGATCAAGGCGTTGTGGGAGTTCATTCGCCGCTATATGGATGAAGGTGCGGATAAGGTGATGAGTAATCCGCTCGACCACTACGTCGATACCTCGGTCGATGAAACGTGGACCAATTGCTATGTGCATGTGGCGGCCAGTCTTGGGCCGACGCTTTACTCCATCCGTTATTTGCTGTTTCCAGTGTATGGGATGTTGACGTTGACGCGCTGGCTGGTGTTCAAAAGTAGCAAGGTGCCCGAGTGGCCGCCTGAGATCGAGGCGGAGAGCGTGATTGAGCCCGATGATCCGAATCGTTGGCCTGAACCGAAATTCTCAGGTGAGTTTGTGAATGATCCGGAGAGAGATGCGCGGTTATTGGAGAGGATGAAACAGTTCGACAAATAAGGGAGCTTTTCCTTTTGATGGCGGCGCTGGATGATGCGACCGGGATCGCCTCGGAAGTGAATGTGCTGATCCAGGACCGGGTTGGCGAGTGGTATGAGGAGCGTGTCTGCTTGAATGACTTGTCAGGCAGTAGAAACTTCCTCGATTTCAGAGTGCCCGAAAGACATATCGCCACACAACCATTGCCAGCTCTCGTGGTACTTGATTCGACCGTCGGGCAGTTGCTCAAGGTGGGAAAGACATTTCCCAATCATCAATTCTCCACTTTTGCTCAAGTGGTGGTATCTCATATCAAGATCGCCACTATCCGACATAGTCGCAATCAGGTGGCCGCAGACAATTTGGCCGCCGGAGTAAGTTGCGGTAACAACTCGCTCATCTTGGCTGAAGTGAAAGATCGTCTCAGCGCCGACTTCGCTATTAGCTGAGTTAGCTACGGAGCGGAATGTTTTGCCATTCAGGGAAAAGCGCATGCCATGCCTAACGTTTGAATTGGTCGGTGCGCTTCAGCGCGTTTTGGGTAAATGAATTGTTAGGGCGCAAGTCACGTTGCATAGTGCGCAAATGCTCGCACTACTTTTTGATTCGGGCCAAAGTGAAAAACTTCAGCGGCCAAGTGGCCCTGCGCTCCTTTGTAGTAAAGAGTGATGCTGTTTACGCCGACAAGAACCGACAGTAATTCAAATTTCAAATCGGGGATAAGCGCTAGTGCCTTTTTCCAATACGCTTGAACAGCGGGTTTTCCACGAAGCGTCCCGGAAGGCTCCCCTGTCACTTGGACTATTACCGGCGATGACATTTCAAAATCATCATCGTAGTGCGAGAGGGTTCTGTTCAGATCGTGGGCGTTCCATGAATCGATCCAGTCGGTGGCGAAACGTTCGGCAAATGTCTGTTCCATTTTTT
The DNA here is from genome assembly GCA_031285265.1 of Lysobacteraceae bacterium. GTDB lineage: Bacteria > Pseudomonadota > Gammaproteobacteria > Xanthomonadales > Xanthomonadaceae > JAITWM01. Next base: position 37,709 of record JAITWM010000125.1, on the reverse strand, counting down.
GATTCGAGTGGTTGCGGTTGCATACCCTAACGTACAGGGTGGGCGGTGGTGAAGCCGTTTGCCTTGAGCACAAGGTTGGGCACGGTTGTTTCCCTATCGGCTCCAAGTGCAACTGGAGTGATACTCGTCGTACTGCTCGTCATTTGGATTACAGTCGAAAACCATATTGTCCAGATAAAATTCGCGGCTGCCAGAAATTCGGTTCCACGATACCTTTGGCTCTGAATCACCGAATATGTTTAGACCAGTAGTGGTCTTTCTCCGGCCAGTCAGGTAATTGATGCTCTCTTCGGATGCTTCGCCTGAATTACGAGCGAACGTCGAATAGTCGTAGCCAATAAGGCTGAAACGGGCGTTCTCAAGGCGGAAAGTAAATGTTTCATGTGATACGCCCCAGCCACCACAGCTTAACCATGCTCCCAATTGAATCATGAGCTTTCCGTCGGATATCGAGATACCGCCCTCTTCGAGAAGCGGATCCGCCAGGCATGGTGCGTCATTATCGTTCTGGCTTGGAAGCAGGTTATCTCTGCTCAGGGCTTGTTGATAGCCTTCAGGTGTCTTGAGCAGGATAAGAAGGCGGCGAGGATTCAGATTAAGGATTGAACTTCCAAGTCCTTCATTGGACACGAGATTGGCAGGATCCGTTTGCTCCAATATAAGCACCGCATCCTCAATTCCGTCTCGGTTTAAATCACCTGTTGCGGTCGCAATGAGTTCCCAGTTTTTTGGTATCCAGGCATTAAAAGAACTGGATGTTTCGGAGAGCGCTGGGACGGCAACAAAAAGGAGCGTCAGCGTTATGTACTTTATATACAAAGTCAATCTCGAATCCTCCTTGGAGTGGATGAAGCTTGATTGCCGCACTAAACGGCGGCTGAGGACTGCCTGCTTGCGCACAAAGTTAGACTAAGAGCGTCAGGACGCGCAAGGTGCGGCTCTCATGATTTTCGGGACGCACCGAGCGCCGATAGTAAATATTCGCGGACATGTTTGGCCTCGATGTCTTGAAGCGATGACAGTTTGATGTGGCGACGCAGTTTGCCTTCGCCTTCCAGTTGCTTGAATTTGTCCGGCAGCGACGCTCCCTCTACAAATTCGAGCGAGGCATGCTTGGCGTAAGAAAAGATGCCGCAAAAGGGCTTGCTCACAGAGAATAGCAGGCCGCCGTATTTGACTTCCTCAGAAATCGAAGGGTCCAAGTTTAGGATCAACTCTCGCAACGACTGCATAAGCTCGAAACGTGCATTGTCGAGCAGGCGTATGTCCTGAAGTAGCTTTTCGATGCGGTCAGTGGGCATGGTATCTCATTCGTAATATTGCTTGTCCGACGTGCTCTTGTAGGGTGGCCTAGCGCACAAGGCAAGCGGCGGCTGAAGGCCGTCCGCTCAAGCGTAAGGCTACTGGCTGCATGACGGCACGACAAGTAGCGGAGTAACGCCGTGTCTGGTGCGGTAAGCTGAGCAGAAAATTCAAATGCAGTGATTTCAGTGGAAGGTCCGGCAGTAAATGCAAGGATGATCCTGGCGCTGCTACAGACGCGCCTGGAACTGCCATGTTCAACGAAGCTTCGGCAAGCAGCTACGCAGCAGGATCAAACTTCCTGAAACTATGAGCGCGCAACTTGCCCTCAAGCATTTGAAGTGTGCGCAGCAGATCGTCGATAGTCTCAGCGGCATGCATCCGGGTGGCGCTCACGCCTCGATCGACTGCTGTGCAGATGTCATCAAAATCTTTTTTCTTGGCAGCATCGATGCGTTCAAATTGAACTTGCCTCTGTTGTATACGATCGTGAGATCGTGATGTTCTCTCCACTCGACAATCTCGGTAAACGGGATCGCGATTCCCTTACCGGACCAGCGTGAACGAGGGATCATAATCACGGCCTCAGTTAAGCCGATTCGTCGATGTACTATCATGCGGATGACGGCGAAATAGCCGCCGGAAGCGGTGATAAGCCTCCTCAACGCTCCTCCCCGTTGTGGGTCTGGGTCAGGTCATAGCCATTTTCATAGATGTCCCAGAAGGTGGGTATAAACAGACCACCGAAGAATAAGGCGGGAAAAATGGCCATCCATCCTGGCCGGTAGTCGTATTGATGCTTCATCGGCATTTTCGCCTGCTAGTGACGAAGGTCAGTGGTAGACAGACAGCGTATCCAGCTGACTGTCCGCTGGACCAGATGGTTAAGTAATGGTTGAAACACAATGGCTTTTCCGCGGAGAGTCAGTCCACAAAGACATACTGCCCTTTGACTTTCCTTGGTATCGCAAGAAAAGGAGCCTTGGGGAGAATCTTCCACCGCACGTATATAACGTAGGTTATTATTCCGATCTTGATGATAATGCCAACCAAGGAGAAATCTACGAGTAATCTTCGCATCGATAATATGGAGAGAAGCACGTACACGTCATAAGCTCCCACGCGCTTTGTATAGAAGCCTCTCGCAAACAGCAGTTCAATAGACGCTATCAGAAAAGCGACGAATGGCAATTCGGCGTTCGGTCCGAATTCTTCGCCGAGAATATAGTAGGTCTGAAGAAAGACTATGACTGCCTTGGCAAGCATTATGGCAACCAGCAGCTTGACCTTTCCGCGGTGTCGATCGAAGAGTGCAGAGTCTGGATAACAGGCGATGTAAATGGCGAGCAGCCTGTCTTTGATGCCCTGGCCGGAAAGCTGGGCGAATATCTCTGCTTTTGGAGTACCCGATGACAAAAGTTCACCGATTCTTGCCTTGATTTCCTTTTTGTTCATAATGAATTGTGTCTTCCAATGGGTGAGGATTGAGAGCTGACATGCAAGATAAATGGCGGCCGAAGGCCGCCCGCTTGAGCCTAAAGTTAGGCTGCGTGCCGCGTAATTGCACCCGCGACTGCGGCAGCTAAAAGAATGAATGTAGGGATGACAGTTAGCAAGAAGCCCGGGCCTCGCTTGGCCGGGTCTGCGAGGTACGACTGTCTGTAAATGAATCGGCCTGCCAAATAGACGGCGCCGATACCTGCAATGATCGCGTTGGGCCAATATAAGCTTGCGATGAGAAGGGCTGGTAAAAATCCAACCAGTTGTTCGAGGGTATTCATCTGAACGCGGAAAGCACGTTCAAAAAGTTCATGGCCGGATGTCGCAGGGGCGCTTACCCCATATTTTGCTCTGGCGCGACCGACAAAAATACCAAAAAGAGAGAATTGGAGAATCGCAAGTACCGCAATGATATGTACGTAGTTCACAGGAAGTCCCTTTGTCTTGTGTATAGCGTATAGCGGCTTGAAGTAATAAGTTAAACGGCGGCCCAGCTTGAGCGCAAAATCTGATAGAAGTCCAATCGAGTGCGCGAGATACGAAGTATAGCACCTTGGCGCATCAGCACGGAATGCAATTGCGAGGCCAAATATGGGCCGAGTGCAGAGTAAGAGATCAGAAACGACATAGGTTTGAACACGCATGTGGCGGAACGGTACTGCTTGGGTGAGACGATTTGAATCAGTCCGCCGGCCTGCGCCGTTTGTGCCGTTGCCAGTACGCTGGACCAGACACCCGGTTGGAGAACGATGAATGTGCCGCATTGCGCCGATGGGGAGTGCTCGATGGTGTACCAGAAGTATTTGGGGTGTCGTTGCGCAAGCTCCGCGACGAATGACAGGCGTGTTTCGTGCGATGCGTCTGCGGAAAAATTAAACTTTAGATGTTGTTCGTACATGAGATACCCAGTAGGAATCTAACGTAAAAGATAAGCAGCAGTCGAAGGCTGTCCGCTTGAGTATAGAGTCAGGCACAAGGCCAACCGAAGCACGCACAGGTTGGGTTTCGTCCGGGGCTCACTCTGGTGCGCGCTACGCAAGCAGGATCAGGGGTGTCCTGCGGTATCGGCCTCGCATTTTGCTGGATATTTCAGCCCGGATCTTCACTGCGATATTCCATTTTTACTATCAGATTGTCATCGCCGTAATGCAGTACGAGATAATCGGATTCTCCACTGCCGATAATATAGACAACGCCTTCCATTTGATTTTCCCAGTCGGGTATTTCAAATCTATCCCAATTTGAAACTAGTTCCTTCAAGTTGAAATTCAGGTCAAACTCTCTGGGGGTTTTTTCACCACAATCTTCAAGCCAGCTTTTTCCATCGTTTTTTACCTTTATCTCGATGGTTTTATCAATTTCGGCCCTGGCTAGACCGGTCGCCTCCCCGTCTGTAGAGCCGTCGCATCGGTTGTCTTCGTGATAGACCAGTGTCCAATGGTCGCTGAAAAATGAAGATAATGCTTTCCCGCTCTCGAGGTATTCCAGAAAATCTTCCTTTGAGTTTCCGTGCATTTGATGGCTGTCTTTTTCGGAATCGACTCTTTGTTGATCCGGGGCGGAAGCTGGAGCACTCCCGTGTTCATCCGTCTGGTTGCAGCCGCCTGTGAGCAGGACTGCAAAGACTAATACGAATGCGAAGATGGTGTTTTTCATTGTCTGGCGGCTGATCTGATGGTGTAAGTTTTGCCATAAAGCGAACGGCTGACCGTGGCGCCGTCGCTTTAACGCTTGCGGCAAGTGGTGGTCGAAGGCCGTCCGTTTGAGCGTAGAGTCAGATGCAAGATTAACCTGAGCGCGCAATGCCTGACGAGCTTGTTATGCATGGCACGATTGTGCCAGTGCAATTGCAGCTTGGATAAACCGTGTTCCACAGTGTGATAGCGGCTGCCACGAGATTCAGGCCGCTGGCCTGGCAGCACTGGTTGTCATGCGATCGGTCGCGAATCTTGTCGGGTTGTGAAGACTGTCCGAGTGGGTAAATTGCACACTTCGCCCTTGTTGATCTCGGCCGGCATGCGCCGCCGCAGTACTAAATCCCACAGCTATTTCGGCATGAATGGCGTACACTTGATTCGATCCATCTCGCGCAGACTGGCAGCGAGGCTATTCTGAGGCCGTCACGGTCTCTTGCTGATTGTCGGATTCACGCTTGATTATCTTTTCATGACAATGATGGCTCGGACGAGCGTTCCTTAAGCCAGCCTCGGCGGTCCGTCGGAATAGCGTTCGTCCGATGAGCCCGGCAAAGCATATGCGAGAGGAACGAAAAAATGCCTCATGCGGATAACTTAAAAGCCCATGAAGAACGTCGGCTTCGCGCATAATCGCTGGAGACTGAAACGCGTTGGAATCGTAGCGCTCGTCTCGTTTGCACCTATTCTTCTGGGACTGCCATTGGCGATCTGGGCCTCTCGTAATGCGCTCGAAGTCTCGTCAAGCGGACAGAATCAGGAAATCATCATGCGCATAGACGCTATCCTCGATAGCACAGAACAGGCGATGTCGTCGGCAGCGGAACTACTCGGAGGTGAATGCAATCAGGTCGTCAGTGAACTGCGGCGCCGGTCGGCGGCCGCCACTTTTGTATTCGCGATGCAATTGCTCGATGGAATGAACGTCTATTGCAGTACGGTCAGCGGATCTGCTGTACCTGCCCAACCGGAACGGTCTTTCGTCGACGGCGAGCTGGGCTTGTTTATTAGTAGAATCGTCGCTCCTGGGAAATCCATGGTGGGCGTCCGAGTCGCGTCCGGCCAACGTTCGGTCGTTTCCTACATCGATGTACTCCACGTCTCACAACTTCTGGGTCTTGGCGAGTCTTCCGATGAATCTGTATTGTCGATCGGATCGGTATGGCTGGATTCGAGGGGGGAGATACATGAAGGTGAATTCACGTCCCTGCCAATCGGCTTTGTTACGACGAACTCCGGCAGATATCCGTATTCGATCAAGACCGGTTTCGCCACCGATGCGGCTTGGGCCTATCTATGGAGCCGCTTCTGGCCTCTTTTGGCGCTTATCGTGTGTCTTGGGGTCGTTGGAGGCTATGGCGCGTACAGGTTTCTGACCCAGGCACGGAGCTTTCGCGCGGAATTGCAGCGAGGCCTACGCAACGGTGAGCTGGTTGCCTACTATCAGCCTCTCACCAGTGGAGATGCGAAGAGCTGGGCGGGGGTGGAAGTGTTGGTTCGCTGGCAGCACCCGCTTGAAGGCATGATACCGCCCGATGTCTTCATACCTTTCATGGAGCGTACGGAGCTGATCGTTCCGATGACCACCTACCTTCTTGGATGCGTCGCCGATGAGCTTGCTCCGGTGGCGGATAAGTTACCGAAGCCCTTCCATGTCGGGATCAACATTTCGGCGGCTCATCTTGTCGATTCTCGATTCTACGACTATTGCCGACGCTTTCTGGTGCGCTTATCCCCATCGGGCGTTTCGCTTTTTCTTGAGCTGACCGAACGCGAGGAGATCGTCGCGACAGATGAGATCCTAGAGCGGTTGCGGCAGTTCCGCGAGATTGGTGTCCATCTGGCTCTCGATGACTTCGGCGTCGGTTACTGCAATCTGAAATACCTGATGGAGTTCCAAATGGATGTGCTGAAGATCGATCGGGCGTTTGTCTCCGGTGTACCCACAAACAAGTCCGCGCGGCACATTCTAGACAGCATCGTGGATCTTGCTGATCGCTTGAAGCTCGATACCGTTGCCGAAGGCATCGAAACGCAGTCGGAAGTCGATTATCTGAAAACCAAGGGGATCAACCTTCTGCAAGGCTATTTCTTTGCTCAACCGGTGCAGATCCAGGATCTGCTTGTCGCTTTGGCAGACCCGCCCCCATCAGTCGAAAAATCGTCGCGGATATGATCGATTGAGAGCCTCTCTCATGGCTTCTTCTGCTGGCGCGGCCGGAAGTATTTTCTGCTTTGAGCCGTCTACAGAGGTAAAACACAATATACCGGCTGGATCGGCTTTTGGAATATACGAAACGGGAGATCCGCCGCATGCTTTGCGGGCAGCATCTGCGATAGGGCGGCGATCCGTTTTTCGGAATGTCGTGGCATCGGGAGGGCAGTTCTACGATCATCATTCCACGCGGCGGACTTTGGCGGTGGTGTTGTAGCCTCGGATCTGCATGTACCAGGCATTGCCGATCATGCTGGGACGGATGGCGACGTGCGGGTTTTCCTGGCGCACGCCGGCGAGCGAGGCGGGTTCGATCTGTTCCCATATCTGGCCGTTTTCGAGCTGGAAGCGACGGCCCTGGGCGAAGCCGGTGAAGGTGCCGGAAATAATGGAAATGATCGGCTCGCGCGAGCCGAAATGGAAGAATCCCCGGTTCTCGTCTTCGATTTCCTTCTTGGTCTCTGCCCGCGCGGCGGCGGCCGCGGCGGCGGTTTCCTGGCGAACCTTGCCTTGCAGCCAGGCATTGAGCGCGGCCAGTTCTTGCGGAGTCAGTTTGTCCAGGCCCGATGCGGTGAACTCGGCAGGGGTCATTTGTCTTTCTATATCGCTGGTCATCGTCTGTTGCGCGCAGACGGCACCGGCGGAAAAAAAGAGCGGCAGGAACAGCAAGAAGGGGGACAGACTCGGACGGCGCATGAGGGTTCCTCGAAAAGCGGGTAATGAAGAAGAGAAAGCGGTCATCCCGATGGATATGGCAGGGGCGGAGGATTTCGGACTTGCCCGGAAGTTTCCTGATGTTAGTGTAGTGGTATCGTCGCCAGGGTGTGTGTTTCGCCGTGAATCGTTCGCCGCTTGAAAATCTGGAGGATGTGCTGTCGCGTCCGTCGGTGCGCACGTTGTCGCCGGCGATGCGGCAGTGGCTGATACAGACGTGGAACCGGCCCGAAACGGACCGTGCGGTCGCTACGTCATGGCCGGTGCTGGCCGATACGCTGGATGCGCTGGCGTTGTTGTCGGCCGACGAGATCACGTTGGCGGCGGCCTTGCTGTTCGACCTGCCCGGTCTGCGCGCGGCGTTGAGCGAACAGGCCGAGCAGCCGTTCCCGATGGTGGCCGGATTGCTGGATGGTCAGGATGCGGCGGCGCAGGTATGGACGCTGCATGCCGGACGCGAGGCCGGGCGCAACAGCGAGGGGCTGCGTCGATTGTTGCTGGCGATCGTGCAGGATTTGCGCGTGGTGCCGATTCTGCTGGCGCGGCAGTTGGCGGTGATGCGCGTTGCCGGGGATCTGCCCGAGGCACAGCGCCGGGCGCTGGCGCAATTGACGCGTGATATTCATGCGCCGTTGGCCAATCGATTGGGTATCTGGCAATTGAAATGGGAACTGGAGGATCTGGCGTTTCAATATCTGGAGTCGGATACCTACCGTTATCTTTCGCATGAATTGGATGAGTCCCGCAGCGAGCGTGAAAACTATATCGAGTCGGTCAAGGCGACTTTGCAGCAGGCGTTGCGGAAACACGGCATCGATGGCGAGATCAGCGGCCGTCCCAAGCATATCTACAGCATCTGGCGGAAGCTGCAGAAGAAGCAGCGATCCTTGGATCAGCTTTACGATCTGCGCGCGGTACGGGTGCTGGTGAACGATCTTGCCGCTTGCTACGCGGTGTTGGGCATCGTCCACGAATTGTGGACGCCGATATCGAGCGAGTTCGATGACTATATCGCCCGCCCCAAGGCCAATGGTTACCGTTCGTTGCATACGGCGGTGATCGGCCCGGAAGGCCGGACCGTGGAAGTGCAGATCCGCACGCACGAGATGCATGCGCAGGCCGAGCTGGGCGTGGCCGCGCACTGGCGCTACAAGGAAGGCGGGAAGGGAGCCGAAAAGGCGTTCGATCGCAAGATCACCTGGATGCGTCAGTTGTTGGAACAGTCGGCCGATGGCAGCCGTGACGGCGAAGGACTGGCGGGAGCGCTCGATGCGGAATTGGCTGAGGATCGCGTCTATGCGTTGACGCCGAAGGGAGAAGTGATCGATCTGCCGTCCGGCTCGACGCCGCTGGATTTCGCCTATCACGTGCATACGATGGTGGGGCATCGTTGCCGCGGGGCCAAGGTCAATGGCCGGATCGTACCGTTGAGTTACCGTCTGCGCAGTGGCGATCGGGTCGAGGTGCTGACATCGAAAGAGGCCGACCCGCGCCGTGATTGGTTGCTGCCGGCGAATGGGTATCTGGCCAGCGGACGCTCGCGCGACAAGGTCAGGGCGTGGTTCCACAAGTTGGATCGGGTGAGCAATGTCCAGGACGGCAAGGAGCTGCTGGATCGGGAATTGCGGCGTTTAGGGTTGTATAACGCCGATCTGGCGACGGTGACGAAGAAGTTTCATGCCGACAGCATCGATGATCTGTATATCCAGGTGGCGTTGGGGGATGTCGGGCCGAGCCAAGTCGGGCGTGCGTTGCACGAATATGAGCGGGCGCAGGCGCAACCGTCGCTGGCGCAGACGATAGCGCCGTCCTCGCCGTCACCGGGGCGCCGTCAGCGCAAGGAGAACAAGAATGGCTTTACGGTGCAGGGGGTGGGCAATCTGCTGGTGCAGTTGGCGCGCTGCTGTCAGCCGGTATCCGGCGAGCCGATCATCGGTTATCTGACACGCAATCGCGGCGTCACCGTGCATCGCACCGATTGCAGTGCTTTTGCGCATTTGGCGGCGGAGCATCCGCAACGGGTGTTGACGGTGGAGTGGGGGAACGGCGGCAACGGTTATGAAGTGGATGTCCAGGTGAACGCGGTGGACCGCAAATGGCTGTTCAAGGATGTGACCACGCTGATCGCACAGGAAGACGCGCATGTACTAGGGATTCACAGTGAAACGCGCGCCAATGGGTACATGCGGCTGCGGCTGCGGTTGCGGGTGGCCGATTACGGACAGCTCTCGACGGTACTGGGGAAATTGGCTGCATTGCCCGGCGTGGACGAAGCACGCCGCTTGGGATGAGCCGATGTTCAAATCCGCGCTTCCGCTTGTGATGCAGACGCTTTATGGTATTCAGTTCACCGTCGCTATGGCGTCGTCGTAGTCTTGCTGCATGAGCCCGTATCGATCCTCCAAATCTTCCAAATCCCGAACGGCGCCGTCGGCGCCGGATGCCATGCTGCCGGACTATGTCGTTGCATTGCTTGATGCTGCCGCCTATTTGCCGGAGGATCAAAAGATGCAATTGCAGCGCGCCTGCGAAGCGGGCGCAGCCGCGCATGCCGGGCAGACGCGCAAGTCCGGCGAGCCCTATATCACGCACCCGGTTGCGGTGGCGGTCGTACTAGCCGAGATGGGCCTGGATGTCGAAGCGCTGATCGCGGCGGTATTGCACGACACGATCGAGGACACGCCGCTGACGCATGAGGCGTTGACCTCCGGATTCGGCGAAACCGTGGCGGAATTGGTCGAAGGCGTCACCAAGCTGGACAAGCTGAAATTCCGCGATCGCAAGGAGGCGGCGGCGGAAAGCTTTCGCAAGATGTTGCTGGCGATGTCGCGCGATCTGCGCGTGATCATGATCAAACTAGCCGACCGTATGCACAACATGCGCACGCTGGGTGCGCAGGGCGGCGAGGCGCGCGGACGCATTGCGCGTGAAACGCTGGAAATCTATGCGCCGATCGCGCAACGCTTGGGTATGAACCTGATCAAGGCCGAGTTGCAGAATCTCGGGTTCCGTGCGTTGTATCCGTGGCGCTATGCCGTGATCGAGAAACGTATCCGCAGCCAGCCGGTGATGCGGCGGGAAGCGATCACCCAGGTTGAAGCGCATCTGTCGCAGGGGTTGGCGCGCGATGGCATCGAACATCGCTTGGTCAGCCGGATCAAGACTCCATGGAGCATCTACAGCAAGATGCGCAACGAGGGAAAAAGTTTCGATCAGGTCATGGATGTGTTCGGTTTCCGCGTAGTCGTGCGCAAAGTGGCCGATTGCTACCATGCGCTTGGCGCGGTCCATGCGCAGTACAAGCCGTTGGACAGCCGGTTTCGCGATTTCATCGCCATTCCGAAGGCCAATGGTTATCAGTCGTTGCACACCGTGTTGTTCGGCCCGTATGGCTCGCCGATCGAGGTGCAGATCCGTACCGAAGAAATGGATTTGATCGCCGAACGCGGCATTGCTGCGCATTGGAGTTACAAATACGGCGATGATAATTCCAACAATGCGCAGAGCCGTGCGCATGCTTGGATCGTCGAACTGATCGAATCGCAGCGATCGGCGGACTCTTCGCTGGAATTCCTTGAAAACGTCAAAGTCGATCTGTTTCCGGATGAGGTGTATCTGTTCACCCCGAAAGGCAAGATTCTGGCGCTGCCGCGCAATAGCACGGCGCTGGATTTCGCTTACGCGGTGCATACCGATGTCGGCAATCGGGCGGTCGCTTCGCGTGTGGACAAGAAGTTGGTGCCGTTGCGTACCAAGCTTCACAGCGGTCAGACGGTGGAAATCATCACGGCCAAATCCGCTACTCCCAAACCGCAGTGGCTGGAGTTCGTCGTGACCAGCAAGGCGCGTACGGCGATTCGGCATCAGTTGAAACAGTTGGAACATGAAGACGCGGTGCAATTGGGGCACCGGATGCTGGACCGGGTATTGGAGGTGATGGGCAGTTCGCTGGAACGGCTGCCGCCGAAGCGGCTCGATGCGTTCCTTGCCGAGCATCGCTACCAGCGGCTGGAGATGTTTCTATCGGATGTCGCGCTGGGCAACTGGATGCCGAATCAGGCGGCACAGGCGTTAATGAATTATGCCGACCTGCATGGCGATGGCGCGTCGCGCCGTTCGCAGGAGAAGATCCTAATCAGCGGCACCGAGCGCGGGGTGGTCAGCTTCGCCAATTGTTGTCAGCCGATTCCCGGCGACGACATCGTCGGTTATCTGACCGCCGGCAAGGGCATCGTGGTGCATCGGCAGGGATGCAGCAATCTGGCCGAGTTGCGAAAATCGCCGGAGCGTTTGGTTCCGATCGGTTGGGACCCGGATGTCGTCGGCGATTACGATGCGTCGCTGGTGATCGATGTGGAAAACCGCACCGGAATGCTGGCACAACTAGCCGCGACGGTGGCGCAGGGGCAATCGAATATCGATCAGGTCGATTTCCTGGATCGTGATGTCAATGTGGCGACGCTGCGGTTTGTGATCCAGGTGCGTAATCGCAATCATCTGGCCGAGGTGATCCGCCGTTTGCGCCGGCTCCAGGTCGTGCAGAATGTGCGGCGGCCTTGAGCGGGATCATGAGAATGCCGCCGATGCCATCGGGCACCGTTGAGTATCGGACAATGCGCCGGAAGCCGTGCGGATGGCCGGGCATGAGGAGCCATGTTGGGCGCGCGCGCGTCATCGGTGCATGGTCCTGATCGCCAACTTTGAATCCAAAACCAAGAGGAAGACATGATGCCGACCGAAATCATTCAAACGTCGCGCGCTCCTGCCGCGATCGGACCTTATTCGCAGGCGGTGCGTAGCGGTGATACGGTGTACTTTTCCGGGCAGATTCCATTGGACCCGGCGACGGGGGAAGTCGTCGCGGGCGATATCGTCCTGCAGGCCAGGCGCGTGTTCGAGAACCTTAGGGCGGTGGCCGAAGCGGCTGGCGGCTCGCTGGACCGGATCGTCCGGTTGGGGCTGTATCTGACCGATCTGAGCCAGTTCGCCGCCGTCAACGCCGTAATGCAGGAGTATTTCTCCGCGCCGTTCCCGGCGCGGTCGACCGTCGGTGTCGCGGCGCTGCCGAAAGGCGTTGCGTTCGAAGCCGATGCGGTCATGGTGCTCGACTGACGGGTCCCGTGCCCAGTATCCGGCCTTCTCCTGTCTTGGTCCGTGCCGGAGATGCGGCGGTGGCTACTTTGCCGGCAGCCACCGCGCGCGTCATCGAGAAACTGGCGGCGCGCGGGCTGACGACGTTGCAGGATTTGTGGCTGCACCTGCCGCGCAGCTACGAGGACCGGACGCATTTGACGCCGATTCGCGATTTGCGTATCGGCATGCCAGCCCAGATCGAAGGCGAGGTCGAGGCGGCCGATCGCAGCTTCCGCGGTCGACCGATGTTGCGCGTGGCCGTCGGCGATCATTCGGGAGGAATGCTGGTACTGCGTTTTTTCCATTTCCGTGCGGCGCAGGCGGCACAGTTCCGTATCGGCGCACGCATCCGCTGCTATGGCACGCCGCGCGCCGGTCAACAGGGCCTGGAAATCGTCCATCCCAGCTACCGTTTGTTGGCTGGAGGCGTAGAGACGGCGCTTGGTGACCGGCTGGATCCGGTATATCCCACGATCGAGGGTATCGGCCCGGCGACGTTGCGTAAATTGATCGGGCAAGCACTGGATCGGTTGCCGGACGAAGCGGCTTTGGAATTGTTGCCTTCCGGCTGGTTGCGCGATTTGCGCCTGCCGTCGTTGCGCAGTGCGTTGCTGACCTTGCATCGTCCCGCTCCGGATGTGGATATGGGGGCGCTGATGGCTGGTGATCATCCGGCGCAACGGCGATTGGTATTGGAGGAGTTGCTTGCGCATCATTTGAGTCTGCGTTGCCAGCGTTTGGCGATGCAGCGGCACCAGGCGGTGCCGTTACAGGACACCGTGCTGGCCGAACGATTGCGCGCCGGATTGCCATTCGCGTTGACCGCAGCACAGCAACGGGTGTTCGAGCAGATACGCCACGACTTGGGCAAGGCAACGCCGATGCAGCGGCTGGTGCAGGGCGATGTCGGCAGCGGCAAGACGGTGGTGGCGGCATTGGCGGCGATGCTGGCGGTGCGGCATGGCAAACAAGCAGCGTTGGCGGCGCCTACCGAACTCCTGGCCGAACAGCATCTGCACAATCTGCGCGCTTGGCTGGATCCGCTTGCCGTGCGTGTGGCTTGGTTGACGGGGAAGGTCACCGGCAAGGCGCGCAGGACCGTGTTGGATGACATCGCCTCGGGAGCAGCGCAAGTCGTGGTCGGTACTCATGCATTGATGCAGCAGGATCTGAAATTTCACGATCTGGCATTGGTCATCGTCGATGAGCAGCATCGGTTCGGCGTGCAGCAACGTTTGGCATTGCGCGACAAAGGCGCTGGCAATGGTAACATGCCGCATCAATTGGTGATGACGGCGACGCCGATTCCGCGCACGTTGGCGATGACCGCCTATGCCGATCTGGACGTATCGGCCATCGACGAGCTGCCGCCGGGACGGACGCCGGTGCAGACGGTCGCCTTGAATGCCGAACGGCGTCCGGAGTTGATCGAGCGGATCCGCATCGCTTGCTCCGAGGGCAGGCAGGCTTATTGGGTCTGTACCGTGATCGATGAGAGCGATGAGGCAGAGAGCCTGGATGCCCCGAGCGTCGAGCGGAATGCCGCGCGGATCGAAGCACAGGCAGCGCAAAGCACTTTCGAATCGCTTTCCGGACAACTGCCCGAACTGCGGGTGGGGTTGGTGCATGGCCGGATGAAGGGCAAGGAAAAGCAGCGGACAATGGAAGCCTTCAAGAACGGCGAGATCGATTTGCTGGTCGCGACCACGGTGATCGAAGTCGGTGTGGATGTCGCCAATGCGTCGCTGATGATCATCGAAAACGCCGAGCGGCTGGGTTTGGCGCAGTTGCATCAGCTGCGGGGACGCGTCGGACGCGGCTCGGTGGCATCGACTTGCGTGCTGCTGTATCAGCCGTTGTTGTCGCAGATGGCCAGACAGAGGCTGGCGACGCTGCGGCAGACCAACGACGGATTCGTCATCGCCGAAAAAGATCTGGAATTGCGGGGGCCGGGAGAATTGCTGGGGACGCGTCAAACAGGGCTGGTTAGTTTTCGGATCGCCGATCTGGCGCGCGACATCGGCCTGTTGCCGCAAGTACATCAATTGGCGGACCGCCTACTGGCTGAGAACCCCGATATTGCCGATCGCTTGGCAGCCCGCTGGATCGGGAGTCTTGCACGGTATGCGGCGGCCTGATGGGCGGACGAAAAATACGGCGGGCCGTCGGAGCAAAGTCCGGACGGCCCGTCATAGGTCATGTGGCCGATTTCAAGGAGTGATCGCGATTTTCATGACCCCATCGCGTTGATTGGCGAAGAGTTCGTAAGCGGCTTCGATATCGTCCAGTTTGTAACGATGGGTGACCAACGGCTTCAGGTCGACCCGGCCGGATGCCACGACCTCCATCAGCCGGCGCATACGCTCCTTGCCGCCCGGGCACAGCGTAGTGACGATCGTCTTGTCTCCCAGACCAGCGTTCAACGCGTCCAGCGGCACCTTTAGATCGGTGGAGTAAACTCCCAGGCTGGACAGTGTTCCGCCCGGACGCAGCACTCTCAGTGCGGATTCAAACGTGGATTGGGTGCCCAACGCCTCGATTGCAACATCCACGCCACGGCCATCGGTCAGTTCCATGATCTGCTTGACCGGGTCTCCCGCCTTGAAATCGACGATGTGATTGGCGCCGAGCTGACGCGCCACCGCCTGCCGTGCCGGTACGGTATCCACGCCGATGATCGTCGTGGCGCCTTTGAGCTTTGCGCCGGCCACGGCGCACAGACCGATCGGCCCCAGCGCGAATACCACGACGGTATCGCCGATCTGGACCCGGCCACGTTCGGAAGCCGAGAACCCGGTGGACATGATGTCCGGGCACATCAGTACTTCATCGTCGGTCAGACCGTCCGGAATCGGGCTCAGATTCGCTTGCGCGTCCGGTACGAGCACGTATTCCGCTTGGCAGCCGTCGATGGTGTTGCCGAATTTCCATCCGCCTATCGGCGCGAATCCGTGCCGGGTGTTCGGGCCGTCTTGTGAAGAGCAGCCACACAGACAGGCATAGCTGTGTCCGCTGGGAGTGATCGCGCCAGCAATGACGCGTTGTCCTTCTTGGTAGCCGGTAACGGACGAACCGAGCTTTTCGATCACGCCGACGGGTTCGTGACCAACGGTCAGCCCTTTGGCGACCGGGTATTCACCCTTGAGAATATGTACGTCAGTGCCGCAGATCGTTGTCGTGGTGACGCGAATCAGGGCATCCAACGGGCCGACATCGGGGATTGGCTTGTCTTCTAGAACGATGCGGTTCTTTTCGACAAATATAGCAGCTTTCATTTTTGGCATAACTGATGATTCCGGCTCATCTTGGGGGGCTTGAGAATAAACTAATCTGCCTAAAATATCCGTTACTTGGCGATATGGGGCTACCTGACGTCAGCGGTGGCGCCGATCGCGGTTGTGATCACGAGCCGGTCAGTGCCAAATCCGCAAGGTGATGCGGATTTCATCCGTATTTCCAACAGTAAATGAATAGGAACGGCATCGTATCCTCATCCCATCGATCCATATATCGGAATCGTGCCGGAGAATGATGATGGAGCATGTCGCGTTATGGCGATGGATCACTTCGCTGTCGCAATCCGGCACATCGTTTCGGGAAATATGGCGTCTGTTTTATCGGCTGCGGTACTGCCTGTGCCGTTTCGGCCCGGATGCACGCGGATATGATGGTGTCTGTCGGTTGCCGGCATTGAGTGCGTGTATGCGGGGATGGATTCGGGGATGTCGGTGCATAGGCACCATTGGTGCAGCCGATGCGGCGGTGATGGGTAGCTATGTTCCCTGATGTGGTATCGAAAATCCGTAACTGCGCCTTGTGCTGTTTGCATCGGATGGGTGTTCGACATGCAGCGTGGGGTCACCGTGGCGGCTGGGATTGTTCAGATACCGTTCACGCTGACGCTACAAGCCGAGTGGGGTCACCGTGGCGGCTGGGATTGTTGGACCGGAAGCCGGGACAAGCTCGCATTTGCTACGGTATGACCCGTCTTGCTTTGGGCGTTCGATTCGAGAAGCATTGGCGACGGGATGTGTTGCTTGGGAGAAGAAGCAAATTACGCACGCTTGCGTTCGCGCACTTAAAGACGTTAAAATGGACAGCTTAATTTACGAAAGCTATATGGTGTACGACGATGAAGGCCGACATTCATCCTGAGTATCGCGAAGTCGTTTTTCACGACGTTACTTCCGATTTCAAGTTTCTGACGCGTTCTACCTTGGCCGTTACCGCTAAGGAAACCACCAAGTGGGAGGACGGCAACGAATACCCTTTGGTGAAGATTGAAATTTCTTCCGCTTCGCATCCGTTCTACACGGGCAAGCATAAGGTGATCGATACCAGCGGTCGTATCGATAAGTTCCAGAAGCGCTATGCGCGTTGATTTCTGGATCACTTGAACTTAGCCTTAATTGAGCTGTCGGATCTCCAGGACGGCCGCGCATGACGTGGCCGTTTTGCTGTCTGCGTGACACTTACCGTCGTGTGCAACTCTTTATGACAACAGATAATAAGAGAACAGTGAATACGACTTGTGGCGAACGGCCGATCGATCAGTATATGCGATAATTAAAAAAATCCGCACCCGTATTGAGTCGGGTGCGGCCCTTTGATGCGTCCCCGCCGCACGTTGTCGCGAGGGCGGCTCTTTCTTCAATTATTTTTAGGAGTGTATGCTGTGTCCGATCTTGACCAGGTCACGCTGAAGGCCGGTGATAAGTCAGTGGATTTGCCCGTCCTCAAGCCTACGTTGGGCAATTCCTGTATCGATATTTCCAGGCTCAACAAGGAAACCGGACTGTTTACGTACGACTCCGGTTTCACCGCGACCGCCAGCTGCAAGTCTGCAGTGACATATATCGATGGTGATGCGGGGGTGTTGCTGTATCGCGGCTATCCGATCGAACAGTTGGCGAAGCAGTCCACGTTCCCCGAGGTTGCTTATCTGCTGATGAACGGCGAATTGCCGGGCCGGCAGGAGTTGAGCAAATTCGATCGAAATATCGTGCATCACGCAATGGTGCCGGAGTCGATGGAAAAACTTTTTAGCGGCTTTCGCTACAACGCGCATCCGATGGCGATATTGTGCGCTTCGGTGGCGTCGTTATCGGCGTTCTATCACGACAGCCTGGATCTCAACGATCCCGAGCAGCGTAATCAGGCGGCAGTCCGGCTGATTGCCAAGGTGCCGACGCTTGCGGCGGCGGCGTACCGTTATTCGATGGATTTGCCGATACTGCATCCGCGTACGGACCTGGATTATGTCAGCAGGTTTTTACACATGATGTTCGGAGTCCCCGGCGAGTCGTTCGAGCTTAATCCGGTGGTGGCTAAGGCGATGGATCTGTTGCTCATCCTGCATGCCGACCATGAGCAAAACGCATCCACTTCGACGGTGCGGCTGGTGGGATCGACCGGAGCGAATCCGTATGCGTCGGTTGCGGCCGGTATCACCGCTCTGTGGGGACCGGCGCATGGCGGCGCCAATGAGGCGGTATTGACGATGTTGGAAAGTATCGGCGGTCCGAAGAATGTGGAAACCGCCGTCGCGAAGGCAAAAGACAAGAACTCGCATTTCCGGCTGATGGGCTTCGGTCATCGCGTCTACAAGAGCTTCGATCCGCGTGCCACGATCATTCGTGAGATGACGCATAAGGTGCTCGGAGAGCTGGGTATCAATGATCCGCTGCTGGAAGTCGCATTGAAATTGGAAGAGGCCGCATTGAAGGACGATTACTTCGTCCAGCGCAAGCTTTATCCGAATGTCGATTTCTATAGCGGTATCATCTACAAGGCATTGAAGATCCCGACGGAGATGTTCACCGTGATGTTTGCGGTTGCACGCACGGCCGGATGGGTGGCGCATTGGCTGGAGCAACAGGTCGATCCGGAGATGAAGATCGGCCGTCCGCGCCAAGTCTACATCGGTCATGCCGACCGCGATTATGTCGAAATGGACAAGCGTTGATTCAAGCCGGTCGCGCTATGGTCATAAACAACGCCCCGCTAAGCGGGGCGTTGCGTTTTGATGGACGGGTAGACACAGGCAAGTACGGAAGGCAGCTCGGTGTGGGCGGCGGCATTGGAACGCCCATGGGCCGGACATCTCGAGTTTCGCTTGTGCGCCGGGACATTCGCCTCGCCGATAACCGTCAGTCAGGAGAA
This sequence comes from Lysobacteraceae bacterium, assembly GCA_031285265.1. Classification (GTDB taxonomy): domain Bacteria; phylum Pseudomonadota; class Gammaproteobacteria; order Xanthomonadales; family Xanthomonadaceae; genus JAITWM01. The sequence continues at coordinate 18,989 of JAITWM010000125.1, read as the reverse complement.
GTCGGATCCGTCGATGGCGTGTTATCCCTACCGGAGCTATCGTCATCCAAAGCATGAGAGGAGTGCAGAAGACGGTCGAGCTGCGTTCTGGACGCCCGTTTCATCGGTTGACCGTCTGTAGGGGACAGTGGGGCTTGGCGCAATACGTCATAGGGGAGAACGGTGAGTTCATATGGAAGTTCTTCCATCGTGAATAACCAGAGTGGAAAGTCCCGGGTATGTTCTTTATTCAGGCGCAGCGATTGGAAACGTAACTGAGCGGGGATATGCCGGTCATGCAGAAAGCGGGTGACGGCTTCGGCATCGTCGCTATGCAGATGCAGTTGAATCGGAGAGCGAGCGCCGGCAGTTCCTTCGAGGACCGGACCAACCAGGCGGGGTGAGAATGCCGAGAAAAAGGCCAATGCTTGCAAAGCGGCTTTTCGCTGGATTTGCAGCATATTGGCGTGCGTGCGGTCGAAAAACAGCCGCTGATGTTCGAGTAGCGCTTCGTCTATTTCATTGTTGGGAGGCCATGCAGCGGTGTCATTGATGCCCAATCGCTCGGCGGCTTTGATTTTCGCGCGCCGATAATCGCGAATGCCACTTTCAAGCATCAGGCGAGCGGCTTCCTGAGCAAGTCTGCGTCGATACTCTTGTATCCGAGTGGGCTGGCGAGAGCTGCGCATGCGAGGTCTGAATCTATGGGAACTGCTGAATCATAGTTCATACGAACGGCTAATCCGGGATGCATGGGACTGCAAGCCTGCCTCGGTCCGGAGACAGGCTCGCCAATGCGTCATGGCATCAATCGTCAAAAGATATCGAAGGCCGAATCGTCACCGCCTGTCGGATGATCCGAAATGAAGCTATTGATACTGCGCGATCTTTCCAGATCTTCCGCCTTGACGTATTCAACGATACCCCCGCCGCTGGTCGAGAGGCCGCCACCGCCATCGACGTAGACTTTGACCATGTTCGCCGGAGGGTCATTGCTCGCCAACGGTTGGTCCTTGAGCGCGACTCGCATGTAGTCGATCCAGATCGGCAACGCCGCCTTGCCGCCATATTCACGATAGCCCAGGGATTGAAAGTCGTCACGGCCGACCCAGACCGTGGTGACATAAGGGCCGCCGAAACCGGAAAACCAGGCGTCGCGATGGTCGTTGGTCGAACCGGTCTTGCCACCGACATCGGCACGCCCCAACGCTCTGGCGGCCGCGCCGGTGCCGCGTTGGACGACATCGCGCATCATCGATATCAATTGGTAGGCAGTGCGCGGGTCAATAGCTCGGGGGGCGGTCCGGGTTTCGCGTTCAGTCTCTGGCGGCGACGTATCTTCCGCGGACATTTCCTCCGGCGGCAGCGAGGCAGGAGCGGCAGGGGGAGCAGCCGCAGGCTCCAGGGAGCCGAAATTGAAGCCATCGACAATGTTGCTGTTCGCCGGAGTGGAGGAAGCCGCTGCGGCAGCCGCAACGCAAGTGCGGCAGGCTACGGCGGGAATCTCTTTGAAGATGATTTCACCGTCACGGTCCCGCACTTCATCGATGAACCAGGTGTCGACCAAGGATCCGCCATTGGCGAATACCGCATAGCCGCGTGCTACGGAAAGCGGTGTCAGCGACGCGGTTCCTAGCGACATCGATAGGTTGGGCGGCAGTTCCGCTTCATCGAAGCCGAACTGGGTAATGTACTTGCGCGCGAAGTCGATGCCGATCGAGTCGAGCAGGCGTACCGATACCAGATTACGTGATTGCACCAGTGCCTCCCGCAACCGCATGGGTCCGCGGAAAGTGCCGCCGTCGTTTTGCGGACTCCAGGTACGTCCGCGCCGATCGCGGAATACGACCGGCGCGTCGAGAACGATTGATGCAGGGCTATAAGATTTCTCGAAGGATGCCGCGTAAATGAATGGTTTGAAGCTCGAACCGGGTTGCCGGCGTGCTTGCGTGGCGCGGTTGAATTTATTGCCTGCAAAGCTGTAGCCGCCGACCAGTGCGCGTAGTGAACCGTCATTTGCGTCCAAAGAGACCAGCGCTGCTTGGCCACGGGGAATCTGGTCGAGCAGATATTGGCCTTCTTTTTCGCCGCGGCGTACTCGAATCAGATCGCCGCGTCGGACCAGCGTGGCCAGGTTGCGTCCGGCCCAACGATTATCCGCGCTCGGAGGAATCAGAACTTCGCGACCATCGGCAAGTACGGCGGTAATGCCGCTGGTGGTATCGACTTTGGCGACGATGGCCGGTAGTAGGTCCGCTTGTGGCGTCACTTCGGACAGGTGCTTCGCCAAAGTGCTGGCATCGGCATCGGCGGCGACATCGAAATGTTGTTCCACGCCATGCCAGCCGTGGCGGTGATCGTAGACCCGCAAACCACTGCGTACGGCTTGATCGGCAGCAGTCTGTAGTGTCGGATCGATGGTCGTAGTGACACGAAGTCCCATCGTCAATGCTTCGCTGCCGTAACGTGCAATCATTTCTTGCCGCACCATTTCCGCGACATAGGGCGCGGAAACTTCGATAGGAGGCTCATGCGGCGATACATGTATGGGAACCGCTTTTGCCTGAGCCGCTTCGGCTGCGGTAATGAACCCCAGTTCGGCCATCCGATCGAGGATGTAGTCGCGCCGGATTTTCGCTCTATCCGGATTGCTGAGGGGATTGCCGCTGGATGGGAATTTGGGAATGCCGGCAAGCGAGGCCATCTCGTCCAAGCTCAGCTCATCCATTTTTTTGCCATAGTAGAATTCGGCCGCCGCACCGATGCCATAGGCGCGATTGCCGAAGAAACTTTTGTTCAGATATAGCTCCAGAATCTCATCTTTGCTGAGAATTTCTTCCATCTTGATCGCCAGCAGCATCTCTGCAAGTTTGCGCTGGTAACTGTATTCGGAACTCAGAAAGAACTGCCGGGCGACCTGTTGCGTGATGGTGGAACCGCCGGGTACGCGCTTCCCGTCGGTGGTTGCCAGTAGCCAGATGGCACGGCCGATACCCTTGTAGTCGACACCATGATGGTCATAGAAACGGGTATCCTCGATTGCGATGAACGCTTGTTTCAGACGCTCGGGAACTTCTTCTATTTTGCTAGGATATCGACGATTTTCGCCGAAAATGGCTATAAGTTGACCGTCATGTGCATAGACGTACAGCGGTTCTTGCAGCTCCACGGCACGTAATGAATTGACGTCCGGCAATTGGGACGAAACAGAGCGGTAGACTACCGCGAGACCAATTGCGCCAATGACGCCCAGGCACAACAGGATGATCAGCGCCCAGCGCAACAAACGAAGAAAGCGAGACATTAAAAGGCGGTTCCAATTGCATATTTCGAATGTGAAGTATAGATTAAGAACTAGTTTTATCGTCGCTGGCTTAAGGGGAGCTTCATGAAGCTGGTTGGCAATTTTGCAAAGCGCATAAAATATGTCTTGCGCATTAACGAATTGCGAATTAGCCTTATGACTTCAAGTGTGGGCGCATATAGTTTCTGTAAGTGCCCGTCGGCAGGGGAGAAACCGTGGGGCTCATATCAAAAAATCAGGTACCGTTGATTGGAGTCGACATCAGTTCGACAGCCGTCAAGCTGTTACAGCTCTCACGTAGCGGTAATCGCTACCGTGTCGAGCACTATGCGGTGGAACCTTTGCCGCCGAATGCCGTTGTCGAGAAAAATATCGTCGAGGTCGAAGCCGTTGGAGACGCAATCCGACGCGCTGTAGCCCGGTCTGGCAGCAAGACGAAGTATGCCGCGGCTGCCGTCGCAGGGTCGGCGGTGATCACGAAGATGATCCCGATGCCCGCCGATCTGGACGAAGACGCCATGGAGGCCCAGATCGAATTGGAAGCGGTCAATTACATTCCCTACCCGATTGAAGAAGTCAACCTCGACTTTGAAATCATGGGAAGCATGCCGAACAACCCAGAGATGGTGCAGGTGTTGCTCGCGGCGTCGCGCTCAGAGAATGTGGACCTGCGGCAGTCGGCGCTGGAGCTGGGTGGACTGACGGCAAGGGTGGTCGATGTCGAAGCCTTCGCCATCGAGAACGCATTCGATCTGATCGTCGATGAATTGCCGATAGGACGTGACGGCGTGGTGGCGCTGGTGGATATCGGTGCCACGATGACGACGCTCAGCGTGCTGAGAAACGGGCGCAGCCTATACAGTCGAGAGCAAGTGTTCGGTGGCAAGCAGCTGACCGATGAAATCATGCGTCGATATGGTCTCAGCTATGAGGAGGCAGGGATGGCCAAACGGCGCGGCGGGCTGCCGGAAGGTTACGAGATCGAAGTGCTTGAGCCGTTCAAAGAAGCTACCGTTCAGCAGATAAGCCGTCTGTTGCAGTTCTTTTATGCTGGTAGCGAATTCAACCGTGTCGACCAAATCGTCCTGGCGGGCGGGACTGCGGTACTGCCTGGTCTGGTTGAAATGGTGGATGAACAGCTTGGCGTGGCGACTATCGTTGCCAATCCATTGGCGCAGATGGCGCTGGGACCGCGTGTTCAGAGTCAGGTTCAGACGCTTGCACAGGATGCCCCGGCACTGATGATCGCCACGGGACTGGCTCTGAGGAGTTTCGACTGATGGCCAGAATCAATCTTCTCTCATGGCGTGATGATCGCCGTAAACAGCGCCAACGTGATTTTTATGGTGCATTAGGATTGTCCGCTCTAGTCGGGTTACTGCTGTCGATTGTTGTCATTGTGGGGGTTAAAGGACAGATCAGCGGACAGAACGGCAGGAATCAGTTCTTGCGAGGCGAAATCGTCACGGTCGACAGGCAAATTGCCGAGATTGAGCAATTGGATCGGCAGAAAGAACGTCTTTTGGCAAGAAAACGAGTGATTGAAGAGCTTCAGGCCAATCGTTCGCAAATGGTTCATCTGTTCGACTCATTGGTTCGAACCATTCCCGATGGGGTGATGCTGACCACATTGAAGCAGGATGGTACCAAGCTGACATTGGAAGGGCGCACGCAGTCCACCGCATTGGTCAGTACTTATATGCGGAACCTGGAAGGCTCCGGGTGGATGACGAGGCCGGAACTATCCATTATCGAAGCCAAAACGGATGAAAAATCCAAGGCAGCCGATGCGGGGTTGCCGTTTATGTTTACTTTGACTGTGACTTTGTCGACACCCAGTAGCGATCAGGCCAAGCGGGATCAGTCGGTAGCGCAGAATATGACGGTGGGCGGGGACAGCAGTTCTCCAGATCCCAGCATGTCGCAAGAGTCAGCTGTCCTCCAGGATACTGCATCCACTGTCGATAATCCGTTGACCAATATATCCAATGCGACAGAAGATCGCGGTCAGAGAGATGGAGCAGTGCCATGAGTAAGACCAAAGTCAGCGATCTTCGTTTCGATAATATCGGCAGTTGGCCTCAGGGTGCCAAGACGGTGTTCTATGTGGTGGTGGTTGCTCTGATTGTGACACTGGCATATGTAGTTTATGTGCGAGGGGAGCTTGAACATCTCCGGACGCTTGAGAATGAAGAAACCAAGTTGCGAGGGGACTTCGAAGAAAAACAAGGGCGAGCGGCCAATCTTGAACCGCTGCGTCTGCAACTGGCGGAAATGGAGCAGGTTCTACATCAGATGCTGCGCCAATTGCCGAGCAAGACGGAAATGCCGGATTTGATCGTCGATATTTCGCAGACGGCGCTTTCGAGTGGCTTGGCCAATGAGCTATTTCAACCGGGGCCTGAAGTGGCGAGAGAGTTTTATGCGGAAAAGCCCATTGCCTTGCGATTGGTGGGTAGTTATCACCAGTTCGGTGCTTTTGTCAGTGGCGTAGCGTCGTTGCCGCGAGTGGTGATACTGACCATGAACGATATCTCGCTCAAGCCTAGGGCAGGAGGCACCGGGCAGGGGCCGCTAGAGTTGTCGGGCACCGTCAGGACGTATCGTTATCTTGATGACGAGGAAACGGCTGCGGCTGCCAACTCAAAAGCAGCAGGGGGGCAGTGACATGGGTAATAGCTCCAGCTTAATGGTGCGGTATCTGGGCTTGGCGGTAGTGACAATAGCCGGCATGACGGCGTGCAGCACCCATTCGATTTCCAGTACTTACGGCGACGCTCCCAACTTACGGGACTGGGTGGAAAAGGTGAGACTGAGGCCCGCGCCGCCGCTTGATCCCGTGCCAGTCATGCAGCAGTTCGAGACTTTCGAATATACCGCGCAGCATATGCGCGACCCATTCACCAATGCATGGCGAAACAAGGAGGCCAGCGGCCCTCGTCCCGATCCTACTTGGGGCAACCAGCCGCTGGAGCAGTTCCCGCTTGACAGCCTGGTGGTGGTTGGTTCTATCGGAAGCGGGCCAGGAGTGGTCGGGCTGGTGATGACGCCGGAACGCGTCACTTATCGGGTCCATCCAGGAGTCACCCGCATGGGGCAGAATTACGGGCGTGTCACGGCGGTATCGGCAACCCGGACGGAAACGCGCATCGAATTAATTGAATTGATACCTGATGGTGCCGGCGGGTGGATGGAACGTCCAGCTGCGCTTGCGCTCGAAGACTGATAATGAAGGGGATAGCACAATGACCTTTTTCAAAGCCCAGAGCCAATGCTCAGCCCGGCGCCTCGGGATAATCCGGAGCGGTGGGCTGGGGATTGCAATCGCCCTGGTTACTTTTGGAGCGTATGCCGGTTCTGTTCCTGTGGTGACAGCGGGCGTTGCCGATGCCGGTTCCGTTAGCCAATCTCCTGCCGATAAGGCAGTCATTTCGTCGGTCGATTTCAAGCGTGGCGAAAACGGTTCGGGACGCTTGGTCTTACGTTTCAACGACAGTGGCGTCGCGCCCGATCTGCGCAATCAAGGCGCAAATGTGGTCGTGGATATCGCCAATGTCACATTGCCGACGAATTGGCGGCAGTTGCAAAATGTCACTGATTTTGCGACTCCGGTTCAAAGAATCGATGCTAGGTCTTATGGCGGCGGTACGCAGCTTATTCTTGCCACGAAGGGAGAATACGAGTCGTTGGCCTATCAGACCGGCAATGAATACGTTGTAGAAATTATTCCGCGGAATGAGCGGATTGCGGTAGGGGCGGTCAGCGGTAATGCGGTCGATAACGCGCGCGCGCAATTGGCCGGGCAACCCAGGTACAGCGGTCGGCCGGTCACGTTCAATTTCCAGGATGTGCCGGTAAGAACGGTACTGCAGCTGATTGCCGAAGAGTCGAATTTGAACGTTGTTGCATCCGACACGGTACAAGGCAATGTCACATTGCGGTTGGTCAACGTTCCGTGGGATCAGGCGTTGGACATCGTATTGCGTGCCAAAGGCCTGGATAAGCGGCGTAGTGACAATGTCATTTGGGTCGCGCCACAGGCAGAGTTGGCGAGATACGAGCAGGACGTGGAGGACGCCCGGATCAAGCTCGAAAATAGTGCCGAGCTGATTACCGACTACGTGCAGATCAACTATCACAATGCGGCCGCCATATATAAAGCATTAACCGAAGCCAAAGGTATCGGTGGTGGTAGTGGTGGTAGTGGTGGTAGTAGTGGTGGCGGTACGGGTGTAACCGATAACGGTTTCTTGTCGCCGCGTGGCCGTTTGGTTGCCGACGAGCGCACCAATACGTTGATGATCAGCGATATTCCGAAAAAAGTCGCACAAATGCGTGAATTGATCAGCGTGATCGACAGGCCGGTTGATCAAGTATTGATCGAAGGAAGAATCGTCATCGCGACCGATACTTTTGCGCGTGACCTGGGCGTTCGATTTGGGGTGTTCGGGCAAAAACAGTTTGGCGATAACCAAGCCATATTTGGTAACACGTTGAACAATAACCATAATAATGCGTTCGGGCCCAACGTAAATCTGCCCGCCGCTGGAAATGTCACATCCGGTGCCAGTGTCCCCAGCTTGGCCTATACGCTGCTTGGCAATAATTTCAGCCTGGATCTGGAATTGTCCGCATTGCAGGAAGAAGGCCGTGGTGAGGTCATTTCCAATCCGCGTATCGTGACGGCCAACCAGCGCGAGGGCGTTATCAAGCAGGGTAAAGAGATTGGTTATGTAACGATCACGGGTGGTAACACAGGTGCCGCTACGGCGAACGTGCAGTTCAAAGAGGTACTGTTGGAGTTGCGCGTAACGCCCACCATCACCAACGATGGCCGCGTCTTCCTGAATATGAATTTGAAGAAAGACGAAGTTGATCAGTGGATAACGTTGGATGGGTATGGAAGCGTGCCTTCAATCAATCGCCGCGAGATCAATACTGCGGTTCTGATCGAGGATGGGCAGACAGTGGTAATCGGCGGTGTCTATGAATTCACCGATAGCAGCAGTGTTTCCAAAGTGCCGTTCCTTGGCGATGTTCCCTTCCTGGGGAATCTGTTCAAGAAGCGCGGTTCGACGCGAAACAAGGCCGAGCTGCTAGTTTTCGTAACGCCGAAGGTGCTTCAGGTTGCAGGAGGAACAGCGGGTCGCGGAACGGTAACACCGAGTGCGGTAGGCCGTTAAACGGTTTTCAATCGTTGTTTCGAATTGGAATAGGAGCGGAGCCATCGACATGGCTCCGCTTTTTTTATGTCCAGTTGCTGCTTTTGACCGGTGCTATACCCGGTGGCCGATGGAGTACAAAATTCGCTTATAGCGTCGTATCCGATGAGATGAATCCAATGGAATGCGGGCTTCATGCGGCGAAGTCGGTGGCATGTCTGCATCGCAATCTGCCGTCGATGATAGCCCTGTTGTCGAATTCATCGGTAAATCCAGTATTAGGCCCGGATTACACGGCGGATGATTGCCGGTACACAGGGCGTATTGAATGCCTGGGATATGTTGCTGACTGAACCAATGAAGGTACGATCAGTCAAAATAGCGCTCGGACTTCATCGATGATCACTCATGGATACACCCTCTGTACCAGAATCCACCCTTATGTCGGAAAGCACAGCGGTCAATCCAGTGTATGACGCATTTCGTGGCTTACGGCAGCGTCTTTCGGAAGCGATTGTCGGCCAAGCGGAATTGATAGAACGCTTGTTGATCGCTTTGTTGGCCGATGGCCACTTGCTGGTGGAAGGTGCGCCGGGACTGGCCAAGACGACCGCGATACGGATATTGGCGTCACATCTGGAGGCGGATTTCGCTCGCGTGCAGTTTACGCCGGATTTGCTGCCCGCTGATCTGACGGGTACTGAAATTTGGAAGCCGCAAGAAGGGAGATTCGAATTTCAGGCAGGACCGATTTTTCATTCGGTATTGTTGGCGGATGAGATAAATCGAGCTCCCGCGAAAGTGCAGTCGGCGTTGCTGGAGGCAATGGGAGAGCGTCAGGTGACGGTCGGACGCCGCACATACAAGCTACCACGGCTTTTCCTGGTGATGGCAACACAGAACCCGATCGAGCAGGAAGGCACATTCCCGCTGCCCGAAGCACAATTGGACAGATTCTTGATGCATGTCCGTATCGGATATCCCGATGCGGACAAAGAATCGGAGATTCTGCGTTTGGCCCGAGAAAACGCGCGTAGCGTATCTTCTGTCGCAACAGGTGGATTCTCCAAGCGATTGACGCAGGACGAGGTGTTTTCGGCGCGTCAAAAGGTGTTGGATCTGCATGTCGCGCCACAGTTGGAGCGTTATTTGATCGAACTGGTGCTCGCTTCGCGGGATGCGCGACCTTACGATGCGGAATTGGCGCGACGTATCGCTTGGGGCGCGAGTCCTCGCGGGTCGATTTCGTTGGAGCGTTGTGCCCGCGCCCGCGCATGGTTAGCGGGTCGCGATTATGTGACCCCGGATGATGTACGCATGGTTGCGCCGGATGTACTGCGCCATCGCGTGCTCCCCAGCTACGAAGCCGCTGCGGAAGGTTGGGACGGAGAACGGTTGGTCAGAGCGTTGCTGGAGCGGGTGCCATTGCCATGAAATCGATCGGGACATTCGGTGTGTTTGTTCAAGGAACAATGGGGCAGGGGTGTATTCCATTCGGAATTATGTACTTAACTAAAGTTCCTATAGATTGAACCGCCCTCGCATGTCTATCCTTTCCATGTAAATAAAAAATGACTTGTTTTAAGACGTATTTACTAGACAGGCTGGGTAGGTACTCGACCTTTTATGCGGGACTTTAGCCAAGCACATAATTCTGATTCCATTGATGATTCTTTGGGAGTTGAAACCATGGAGATTCAAAAATCGTTGATGATCTGTGGGAAGGACGGCACTGATGTCCCTCACGGCAGATTCAATGGGAACAGGAATGGATCGGCGATCGATAGATGTTCCGGTAGTTGTCAGTGAAGTGACCCGATGAGCGATGGACTCAAACCGACGTTGGCCGAACTGGTTGCGTTACGCGCATTGACGCCGCGGAAGTCGCCATTGCGGCGTGGACGTCATGGAGTGAGCGGCACCATGATGTCGAATCAGCGTGGTCGAGGTATGGAATATGCGGAGTCGCGTGACTATGTTCCCGGCGATGAAGTGCGGCATATCGATTGGCGGTTGACTGCACGCAGCGGGCGGACACATACGAAATTGTTCCAGGCGGAACGAGAACAGCTGACATTGCTAGTGGCTGATACGTCCGCATCTCTGTACTTCGGGACGCGAATACGGTTTAAATCGGTACAGGCAGCGCGCGCCGGCGCATTGGCCGTCTGGATGGCATTGCGTGCCGGCGATCGCGTTGCGGCATTGCGCGGCAGTCTGGGAGAGGCGCTGATTTCGCCTGCGGGCGGTACGCGTGGCGGCATGCGCGTATTGAATGCGTTGGTCCGTTGGTACTCGCAACAGCCAGAAGACGATGCGGGATTGGCGTTGGCATTGGAGCATGCGGTGCGGCTGCTCCGGCCCGGTTCGCGCTTGGTGGTGCTGGCCGATCCATCGAGTCTTTCCGCGATACCGGCTGCGTGTTGGCTGGCCCTGACGACGCACGGCGAAGTAACGGTCGTGTTGCTGAGCGATCCTCTCGAAGTGGCTCCGCCGTTTGCGGCATTGCCGTTTACTGCAGAAGGACATCGATTCGAATTGGCACTGGACGATGCCTCGCAACGTTTGGAGTGGGAGCGACTGTTCGTTGAGCCCATAAAGATGGCAATGGAGGAGTTGCCGCATTATGGCGTTCGAGTCCGCGAGTTGTTCACTGACGATCCCACCGAGTCCTGGTTGATGCCTGCGATGGATGGCGGTGCGGCAAGAACGGCGGTCTCGAGATGATCAGAATATCGAGTCGTAGGACAAGGAGAGCATATCGGCCTATGGAAATTCCCAGAAACGTGAGACTTCATCTCGATGATGGGAGCGGTGATTTGTGATGAATCCTGCCGACCTGCCTTTGCACGATGTGCATTTTCCGCCGCCGCCTTCCTGGTGGCCGCCCGCTCCGGGCTGGTGGGTACTTGCCGGCGGTGCGCTGTTGTTACTGGTGTTGGGAACCATATGGCTGGTCCGGTGTCGGCGAAGATATCGGCAATGGATGACATTGTTCGATCAAACATGCCAGGGCGAGGCATCTCCGGAAAAGTTGGCTGCCATGTCGGAACTATTACGGCGTGCGGCGCGGCGGGTGGACAAGGAAGCGGACCGTTTGCACGGCGAGGACTGGCTGCGCTTCCTGGATGGCGAGAAACGGCGTGATTTTTTGATGGGACCGGGACAGGTATTGCTCGAAGGGGCATACCTGAGACAAGTGGACCCAGAGGTTTTCGCGCGCTTCAAAGCGGTGGCGCGTGCGCGTTTCTTGACGCTGATGGCTGGACGTCGATGAACATGGCGAATGCGGTGTATTGGCATGGTGTGTTCGATGACTTTGCCTGGCCGTGGGCATGGCTGATATTGCCGTTGCCATGGCTGGTGAAATGGGTCTTGCCGCCACGGCGTTCCGAAGCGGCTGCGTTGCGCGTTCCTTATGGCCCCCAATGGAAAGCGTTGATGGGCATCGGCGGACACTCCTTCTCCAGGAGGATGAGGGTATTGCCTTGGCTGGTATGGATTTTGCTGTGTACTGCCATTGCACGTCCGCAGCAACTAGGCGACAAGGTGGAATTGCCGCAACAAGGTCGACAAATGATGTTGGCGGTCGATCTATCCGGCTCCATGTCCGAGCCGGATATGGAGCTGGGCGGGCGTGTGGTGGACCGATTGACGGCGGCGAAAGCAGTGTTGGCGGATTTTTTGGAACGTCGCACCGGGGACCGCATCGGCTTGTTGGTGTTCGGCGAGCGGGCTTACGTTTTGACACCGCTGACATTGGATCATGATTCGGTCCGTGACCAGTTGCGCGATAGCGTCGTCGGCCTGGCGGGAAGGGATACCGCATTGGGCGACGCCATTGGTCTGTCGGTCAAACGGTTACGCGAACAGCCGGAGGGGGAGCGCGTATTGATCCTGTTGACAGATGGAGTCAACAACGCAGGCGTGCTGGAGCCGATGAAGGCGGCGGAATTGGCAAAAGCCGAACACGTGCGTGTTTATACGATCGCTTTTGGCGGCAATGCTTCAAATAGCATCTTTTCTTTGCTCGGAGTTCGTATTCCGGTCAATGACGAGAGTATCGATGAGGCGACATTGCAACAGATTGCCGAAGCAACCGGAGGACGGTTTTTTCGCGCACGCGATACCAGAGAACTCGTCGCTATTTATAACGAGCTCAATCATTTGGAGCCGGTCAAGGCAAAAGACTTGTCGATGCGTCCGAAAATAGAGCGTTATCACTGGCCGTTGGCGTTGGCATTGGGGCTATTGCTGCTTGGATTCCTTTGGCCGAGGAAAACAGCATGAATAGCTGGCTGTTGTCCGTGCATTTTCTTCGGCCGGCTTGGTTGTGGGCGTTGCTGATATTGCCGTTGCTGTGGGGCGTATGGAAATTGCGCAGGCATCATGCGGATGTCTGGCGTCATGCGGTGGACACGCATTTGCTGGCGCACCTGTCGGAGTCGGGTTCACGGAGGATGCGACTGACCTTGCTGGGAATGGCTTCGTTCTATATCGCCGGTATCCTGGCGCTGGCCGGTCCGAGCTGGCGGCAGATCGAACAACCGTTATGGCATCTGCAAATGCCTCTGGTGATAGCGGTCGATCTATCCAGCGCCACCGCCGCCGCAGACATGCAACCATCACGCATATTGCAGGTACGTACGAAGATCGCGACGCTGTTGCGCGAACGGCAAAACGGTCAGGTAGGGTTGGTCGCATGGGCCGATGACGCATTTACTGTAGCGCCATTGACCGATGATGTGGCCAATATCGCTTTATTCCTCGATGCACTGTCACCCGACATCATGCCCGTGGACGGACAGCGTGCCGATCGTGCGATCGACTGGTCCGTACGGTTGTTACAACAGGCCGGAGCAAGGCAAGGCAACATTTTGTTGCTGACCGATCATGCGGATGACAATGCATTGGCTGCGGCGCGTGCTGCAGCACAGAGTGGATACCGGATATTGGTTCTCGGCTTGGGGACCGATGCCGGCAGCGCATACAAAAACCGGCAAGGAGCAATCAGGCAGGCACGGCTGGATGAAAGATCGCTGCACCGTTTGGCGAACGCGGGCGCTGGAACTTACGCGACGTTGAGCATGGACGGGCAGGATTTGGATGCATTGGGCGTGTTGACGCCGCAAATGCATGATTCTCAATCTCTGGGCAATGCGCAAGGCAAGGTTTGGCGTGATGAGGGTTATTGGCTGGTACTGTTGTTGTTGCCGTTGGCGCTGTTATTGTTTCGGCGTGGTTCGCGCTTGCTGTCGATTCCGCTGATCGTCCTGCTGTTGCCTTTGTCCATGCCAGCGCATGCGGCCGATCGTGGGGATTGGTGGCAACGCCAGGATCAGATTCAGCAGCAGCGTTTATCGCAAGGCGTGCAGGCCTACCATGGCGGGGACTATGCCACGGCAGAACGGGCTTTTTCAGAAATAGGCAATGCTGCTGGCTATTACAACTTGGGTAATGCACTGGCGCGGCAGGGGCGGTATGACGATGCGATTGCCGCGTATGACCGCGCTCTGCAACGACAGCCGGATATGGAAGATGTCACTCATAATCGCGATGTCGTGATCGAGGCGAAGCGCCGGCAGCAGCAACAGCAGCAACAACAACAGCAGCAACAACAGCAACAGCAGCAACAGCAGCAGCAACAACAGCAGCAACAACAGCAGCAGCAGCAACAGCAGCAGCAGCAGCAACAAACATCTGCCGATAATCGAACGCCCTCCTCTCAGGAGTTGGCGCCGGAGGATACGGAACAACAACGGGCCGCGGATGAAGAACAACGCCGGCAGATGCAGCAGGCGGTGACGGAGATGGAAGGAGAGACAGAGGAAAAGCGCCCATCGTCCGATAAAGATCGAAGTGCCGAAATTCGGGAAGAACGTGAACAGCGACAAGCGCAGGAAGCATGGTTGCAGCGCGTTCCAGATGATCCGGGTGGACTGTTGCGTGCCAAGTTTCGGCTTGAGTATGAGCGCCGCCAGAGGGGAGGACAATGAACGAGAACGGATTGTCCACGCAGATCGTGCAAAGTGCATTTACAAGGCGGATCGTTGGGTGTTGGTTATGGATTGTCGTTGTTCTGTCATCGATTTCCAGTAATGCGCCAGCTACGACACGCGCCTGGCTGGATCGTACGCAAATTGCGCAAGGACAGGTCGTTACGTTGAATATCGAAACCGACCAAGTACACGCAGTACCCGATTACACGCCATTGCATCAGGAATTCAAGATAAGCAATCCACAGCGCCGGCAAGAGTTTTCCATAATCAATGGGGAAGTGTCGAAGCGGGTACGGTTCGGTTTGGCATTGGCGCCGGAGCGAATGGGGGAGTTGACCATTCCGGCGTTGAAGGTGGGAAATGAATATACCCAGCCGCTTGCATTGACGGTTATCGCCGGTAGTCAAACACAGTCATCGGATCAGGATGTTTTTCTTGAGATGGAGGTGGATCAATCGCGTCCTTATGTGCAGCAGAACGTCGGTGTCATATTGCGGTTGTATTACGCGGTGCCGATTGTTTCAGGGCAATTGGATCTCGCCGCGCCCGATGGCGCGGCTTTGCAGCGGATCGGCAACGATCTGCAATCCAGCCGTGTCATCAATGAGCGGCGTTA
Source organism: Lysobacteraceae bacterium (assembly GCA_031285265.1). Lineage (GTDB taxonomy): Bacteria > Pseudomonadota > Gammaproteobacteria > Xanthomonadales > Xanthomonadaceae > JAITWM01. The sequence continues at coordinate 3,929 of JAITWM010000125.1, read as the reverse complement.
TAACGTCGTCGAGCGGCGGTTTCTACTGGTGCCCGAACGCAGCGGAGAGTTGCAACTGCCGGCGCCGCAGTTTTCCGGTCAGCTATCGCAAGGGATATATGATCATTTTCTAGGAGGTACCAGCGAATTGCATGCAGTTGGTCGATCCGTAACACTGCAAGTTCGCCCACTGCCGGATGATGCTGTCCAACCGTGGTTGCCATTGCGCAACCTATCATTGCGTTATGTGTCTTTGCCGAAGCAGTTCCGTGTTGGCGAAGCGACTATGGTGGAAGTGGAGGTCATTGCGCAGGGCGCGACCAAACCGCAGTTTCCGTCATGGCCTGAATATTCCATCCCTGGCGCGCAAGTGTTTGCGGAGCCGATCGAATACAGCGAATCTTTTGTCGATGGATTGCCGCACTTGCGGATGAGGCGGCGTTATTCCATCGTGCCATCGCGAGCGGGCGATCTGTCCGTGCCCGGAATGCATATCGATTGGTGGAACACCACCACCAGCGAAGCGAGCGTAGCGGCGTTGCCGGCGATTACATTGACGGTCGCAGCCGGCGATGCCGCTACGGTTTCTGTTCCGGGCGATGTATCCGCCACAGTCGATACCGATGGCGTCGACATGTCATCGACGGCTTCCGCAACGACGGATCGGGCGGAAGTCCGCGTCGAGCGTTTGCCGTGGAAGGAGCTGACAATGGCGATGGCGTGCTTATGGTTGGTTTCTTTAGGCGCATTTTTTTATTGGCAGTATCGTCGCAGGCGTTCATTGCCATCAGCGGCAATGCCGGATGACTTGCCGGACAGCACGGGACGTAAGCTTACCGTGACGGAATTGCGCCATATTCTCGATACGGGGGATTTGCAGGAAGTCGGCCATGTTCTTTTGCATATGACTTCGCCGGTTTTACCGGATATGGATGCGTTGATCGAGCATCTTGGAGATCACCGGCAGCGCGAAGCCGTAGTGCAATTGCAGCAGGCCTGCTGGGGAGCCGGTGTCGATGCAGCGACGGCAAGATCGGCATTACGCGCGGCATTTCGCGAAGGTCCGCGTTGGCGGACCGTTCCGGCTATAGAAGAAATACAGATTCTGCCGCCGTTGTATCCGCAGCGGCGGTCTGATTCGTAGGGTGATATCGCTATTGGCCGAAGACGGGGGAATATCGGTGCTTCCGGTTGGGCGATCTGCGATGCGGCCGGATGATTGACATACCGTATCTTCCGGTTTGTTAAGCTGGTTCACGTATCGTGTCGAGGAATGCGTGAATGAGTCGAACCCGATTGCCCCATAAAACCGGCCTTCCACTTTATTGGAAGATGGCGATCGGTTTTGGACTGGGATTGGTGTTGGGGATGATCGTTCATCTCACGGTTGGCAGTGATGCGACGTGGGTGAAGTGGCTGACCGATTACGTCACGCAGCCGGCGGGGACCGTGTTCTTGCGTCTGATTTTCATGTTGGTCATCCCGTTGCTTTTTTCCGCATTGGTGATCGGTGTTGCGGAAATGGGCGACATCCGCTCGTTGGGGCGGATCGGCTGGAAAACGCTTGGTTACACGGTATTTATTTCCGGGATCGCGGTTCTGATCGGACTGGTGCTGGTGAATGTGATCAGGCCGGGCGGCGGTGTCGATCATGGTATCGCCGAGCAGATGCTGCGAGAGGGGTCCGACCGTGCTCAGGCGATTATCCGGAGTAATGTCGAGCATCCCAGTGGCTTCAAGATGCTGATTTCGATTGTTCCGGAAAATGTGATTGGTGCGGCTGCAAACAACGAAATTCTGAGCGTGATGTTTTTCGCATTGATGGTAGGTATCGGTCTGGTGTTGGTTCGTACCGATGCGGCCAATACGCTCAAGCATGGCATCCAAGGCTTGTTCGAGATATCGATGACGCTGATCGGATTGGTGATCAGGTTGGCGCCTTATGCGGTGTTCTGCTTCATGTTCAACTTGGCGGCATTGTTTGGCTGGGAATTGTTGTATCGACTCGGCGCGTATGTGGGAGTGGTGGTTCTGGCATTGGGGCTGCACATGATCGTGGTCTATTCGATCGCCGTGAAATACGCCGGGTGGTCGCCATTGAAATTCTTCAAGGCGATACAGGAAGTGATGGTCATGGCGTTTTCCACCGCTTCCAGTAACGCGACGTTGCCGACTGCATTGCGGGTCGCGGAACGCAATCTGCAACTTCCGAACAAGGTGTCTCGATTCGTGTTGACGGTAGGTGCGACCGCCAATCAGAACGGTACCGCGCTGTTCGAAGGCGTGACGGTCATTTTTTTGGCGCAGTTCTTTGGCGTGGATCTCACCTTTGGGCAGCAGGTCACGGTGATGTTCGTCTGTATTCTCGGTGGCATAGGAACCGCTGGCGTGCCGGCAGGATCATTGCCGGTCATCGCGATGATCTGCGCGATGGTCGGTATTCCTCCGGAAGGTATCGGCATCATTTTGGGAGTGGACCGGTTTTTGGATATGTGCAGAACGACGTTGAACGTGAGCGGTGATCTCGTTCTGGCGACGTTGGTATCGAAAAGCGAGAAGGATATTCCGGAATCCCAGGCGATATGACGGACGCTGCGATGGACGCCGGATCGCAGGTTTTGCCGAGTGCGATATATCGATGATGTTGCGGCTATGGCCGGAGTCATGTCGATGGATGAAAACAATGGTTGCGAGAGGATTCACGGATGATGGACCGACGTGTCGTCATGGGGGCATCACATCGGGTGCGAGCGACATGAATTTGATGGTATTTGTTTGTATGTTTTGGTTTGCGGCATGGGACAATAGGCGGCCCGCGATTGCCGGGTTTCCTTCGAACCGCAAATTTCTTCTTTTATGACCACGCCTACCCGCCGCCAACTTGCCAACGCTATTCGTTTTCTTTCTATTGACGCTGTCGAAGCGGCGAAATCCGGTCATCCGGGAATGCCCATGGGCATGGCGGATATTGCGGAAGTATTGTGGAACGACTACTTGATCCACAATCCGGGCAATCCGCATTGGTTCAATCGCGATCGTTTCGTTCTGTCTAACGGTCATGGCTCGATGCTGCACTATGCGCTGCTGCACCTGTCCGGTTATGACGTGTCGCTGGATGACATCAAGCAATTCCGGCAGTTGCATAGCAAGACCGCCGGGCATCCGGAGCGGCATGCGACACCGGGCGTGGAAACGACGACCGGTCCGCTCGGCCAAGGTCTCGCCAATGCCGTGGGCATGGCGTTGGCCGAAAAGCTGCTGGCGCGTAAATACAATCGTCCCGAGTATGAAATCGTCGATCATCGTACCTGGGTGTTTCTCGGTGATGGTTGCCTGATGGAAGGCATCTCGCATGAAGCCGCATCATTGGCGGGAACCTGGAAACTAGGCAAATTGATCTGCTTTTGGGACGACAACCATATTTCGATCGACGGAGATACCCAAGGCTGGTTCACCGACGACACGCCCGCTCGGTTCGAAGCTTATGGATGGCAAGTGGTGCGCGCCGTGGACGGGCAGGACCCGGAATCGATCAAAGCGGCGATCGAAATGGCAATGGCCGATGGTGGTCGGCCGACATTGATATGCTGTCGCACGACGATCGGATTCGGTTCGCCGAATCGTGCCGGCAAAGAGTCCGTGCATGGCGCCCCACTGGGTGGGGAAGAGATCGCTGCGACACGGGCGGCATTGGACTGGCCGTATGGCCCGTTCGAGATTCCCGGCGTGATCTATGACGGTTGGCGCTCGGTCAATGGAGGTATCGCGCGCGAAGCACTATGGAATAACCTGTTCGATCGTTATGCTGCGCATTATCCGGCAGAAGCCGCAGAGCTGGCCCGCCGCTCGCACGGCGAGTTGCCGGAGGCGTTCGCCGCCGCCGCCGATGCCTATGTTGCCGGATTGCAGGCCAAAGGGCCCGTGGTTGCTTCTCGCAAGGCATCGCAGAT
>JAITWM010000060.1 GCA_031285265.1 Lysobacteraceae bacterium | reverse complement strand
CGCCATCGAAAGCACCCTGAGCGCAAGCAACACTGCTTGAAACGACCGCGCCGAACCGCAAGGACAAGGGTCGTTACGGCCTAATTTCTCTTGCAGCTCCTTGTCGCCATGTACTATCCGGCGACCTTTTTTGACTTGCGTTTCGGAAGGGAAGCCTTTGCGCCGCTTGGACGTAGACTCAAAAAAACACCTGGTACGGATACTGGCCGATATACGATTTCATGACACGTCCTCCTCATGTAGACGGCATCGATACTTTGCAAACCAGAATACTTGCAAATCTTCGAGATTCTGAATTGGCGACGGCGTTCCCATTCGTCAACCGCGCCGCGCACGTTTTGTCGCTCCGGGTCCATTCCACCGCACGCCGGGCGTGAAACGCGCTGAATTATGCCAGCATTTCCCCCATCGCACATTACCCCCCATAACGCATCGCAGCGATCGGACACTGACACATCGGTTGACTCGGCAATACCGGACGTATTCGCGTTAACATGCACGTCCCTTTCGTATTATGACGTTCGATGATTCGCAAAACTCTTCCCGTCGCCCTCGTTCAAGAACGTAACCATGGTGATACCGAGGCCAATCTTGCAGTCATCGAAGACCGGGTCACCGAAGCGGCGCGCCAGGGTGCTCAGCTTGTCTTATTGCAGGAACTGCACAATGGAGCCTATTTCTGCCAGCATGAACAAGTGCTCGAATTCGAGCGCGCCGAGTCAATTCCCGGTCCGTCCAGCCGACGTTTGTCGGAGTTGGCCAAACGTCACGGTATCGTATTGGTGGGTTCGCTATTCGAACGCCGCGCCGCCGGTCTCTATCACAACACGGCCGTCGTATTCGAACGCGACGGGAGCATCGCTGGAAAGTACCGGAAAATGCACATTCCCGATGATCCGGGATTCTACGAAAAGTTCTATTTCACTCCCGGCGATCTGGGGTTCACCCCCATCGATACTTCAGTCGGCCGACTCGGCGTACTGGTGTGCTGGGACCAGTGGTACCCGGAAGCAGCACGTTTAATGGCGCTTGCCGGCGCTGAAGTGCTGCTCTATCCCACGGCGATCGGCTGGGATCCGGATGATGACGATGCTGAAAAGGATCGTCAACGCAATGCCTGGATGCTGAGTCATCGTGGCCACGCGGTGGCCAACGGAATACCTGTATTGAGCTGCAACCGCGTCGGTCACGAACCGTCGCCATCGGCGACTTCCGGAATCGATTTTTGGGGCAATAGCCATGTACTCGGCCCGCAAGGCGAGTTCATCGCTGAGGCGGGCCAAGCGCCTACACTGCTGATCTGCGAGATCGACATGAACCGTAGCGAGCAAGTGCGCAGGATATGGCCGTTTCTACGCGATCGCCGTATCGACGCCTATGCGGATCTATTGAAACGCTACATCGACTGAGAACTATCACATGGACCCGATTATTCGCAATGCCGTACTCGCGGACGTTCCCGCCATCACCGCGCTATATGCCGACGAAGTACGTAACCATATCGCCACCTATGAACACGAGGTGCCCGATGAAGCGGAAATGGAGCGGCGAATGCACGGCATCCAGACGGCCGGGTACCCGTACCTCGTCGCTGAGGCGGACGGTCTGTTCCTCGGTTACGCTTACGCCTGTGCGTACCGTAGCCGCTCGGGGTACCGCTGGACCGTGGAGGATACTGTCTACGTCGCTCCTGAAGCCCAATATCGGGGGATCGGTAAAGCACTGCTCGCCAAGCTGATCGAAATTTGCGAAGAGCGCGGCTTCCGGCAAATGGTCGCCGTCATCGGCGAACCAGCCAACAGCGCATCCATCGCGCTGCATGAACAACTCGGTTTCCGCATAATCGGTATTTTCCCTGGACTCGGCCACAAGCACGGCCGCTGGCTGGATACCGTGCAGATGCAACGCGCGCTCGGTTCCGGCAACCGCACTCCCCCCTCCGACGAATGATTCGATGACTACCGAACTTCCAGACAAGACCCTTGAACAGATCTTAGCTGAGCAACCGTATCGAGTCATCGAGCGCGATGGTGTCCACTATACCTTGTTGGGCACGGCGCATATTTCCCAAACGAGCGTGGAAGTGGTTCAAAACGCCATCGACAGCGGGTATTTCGATGCTGTGGCCGTAGAACTGGACCCCCATCGCCTACAGGCGATGACCGGCGGCCCGGATGCCTTGGGGAAAATCGATCTGATCCAAGTCATTCGCAAAGGACATGTGGCGTTGTTCGCTGCCAATTTGGCGCTGGCCGCTTATCAGCGCCGGCTGGCAGAACAGTTCGGCATCGAGCCAGGGGCCGAACTCAAGCGCGCCGTCCTGCTGGCGCAAGAGCGGCAACTACCGGTACAACTGATCGATCGGGAAGTAGGGATCACCTTCAAACGCGCTTCGCATCGACTCGGTTTCGTCGGCAGGCTCAAATTGGGCAGTTCCCTATTGGCAGGCCTGTTCGCTTCTGAAGAAGTCAACGAGGATGAGATCGAGAAACTCAAGCAAGGCGATATGCTGGAAGCCAGTTTTGGCGAGTTTGCCAAGGAAACTCCGGCACTTTACGAAACCATCATTGCCGAGCGCGATCGTTATATGGCCTCGCGGTTACGAGAGTTGCAAGGCGGCTCAACACGCGTTCTGGCTGTCGTAGGTGCCGGCCATCTGGCCGGACTGGCTCAACATCTGGCCGAAGACGACCAGCCGCCGCAACAACTACGCGAAACGCTGGAACAAGTCCCTCGAAAAAAGAAGATCCCCTGGGTCACGCTGACCGTCAGTCTGCTGATCCTGGGCGGCATACTATGGGGATTCCTGCACGGCGGCCTGGATGTCGGGAAAAAACTGCTGCTGCAATGGGTATTCTTCACCGGCGGCCTGGCCGCACTGGGCTGCCTTCTCGCACGCGGCCATCCGCTCAGCATTCTCGCCGCAGCCATCACCGCACCGCTCAAACCATTTCGGCCCGGCATTCCTCCCGGCGCCATCAGTGCGTTGATCGAAATACATCTTCGGAAACCCGACTATAACGATTTTCTGACGCTGCGCGACGATACGCAGACACTGAAAGGTTGGTATCGCAATCGTGTATCCCGCATGTTGTTGAACTTCATCCTGACCAACCTCGGTAGCGCCACCGGTGTCTGGCTGGCCGGTTTTCGCATTTTCGGCAAGCTCCTGGGATAATTGGTCGTCGCCGCCAATCGGTCCTCGGTGATCGGCCAATGAAACATCAAAAAATCCATCGAAGCTATCGCAACGCTGGCACCATGGCCGCCAATCGCAGACGGATACCCATTCGCACGAACAGTCATCCTTCCAAAACCGATCCACACTACTCGAGAAATGGCCGAATCCTCACGAATCCGCCCATGCAAGCCACCGGCTCTTTCGAATCTCTAATGATCGTCCTTGGAATGCGCGACATCTACACGCGTTTGCACAGCGAACGCGTTGCCATGTTGTCCAGGCACCTCGGCATAGGGTACGGTCTGGCGGGCGAAGAACTGGAAATCCTGACTACCGCCGCACGTTTCCACGACATCGGAAAAATCGGTATTCCGGATTACATATTGCTCAAACCCGGCAATCTGAGCGTGGAAGAGTGGCAATTGATGAAAACGCATGCCGAGCTTGGCGGGCAGATTTTTGCTGCAACCGGGCACCCTCATGCTGAAGTCATAGCCACGGCCATTTACCATCACCATGAGCTTTTTGACGGCAGCGGCTATCCTTCCGGCCTGAAAGGCACCGATATCCCATTATTCTCACGGATCCTGCAAGTAGCCGACAATTACGACGCGCTGGGTGAGTTGCGGCCATATCGTCCAGCCAAACGCCATCGCGAAATCATGAATATCCTCAAGAAACGTCAAGGCATCAAACACGACCCCGACGTGTTTCAGGTCTTCAACGATGTGATC
>JAITWM010000052.1 GCA_031285265.1 Lysobacteraceae bacterium | reverse complement strand
ATCAGCGCGAACTATGGTGTATTCATCGTTATCTTCGATGATATGAACACCAGATGCCCGCATCGATAGGATGACTCCGGGGGGATCCGTAACGAATAGAAGATTGCTGCCCGAACCGATCGTCAGCAAATATTCGCTTTCTTCAAGTTGCGGTAAGGACAATGCGTTGGCTAAGGCCGCATTGTCGGTAATTTCGATCAGCCAGGAAGCATGAGCGGTAACATGAAAAGTGTTGCGCGTAAGCAACGGCGCATTTCGGTGCAGCCGTATCGCATTGTTCATGAACCTGGTGAGACCACATTGCTGGTTGGGGCATCGCGTCGGCGCCGGATCGCTTCTACGCATTCGCTGATCAGTTCCGGGCCCCGATAGATCAAACCGGTGTAAAACTGCACCATTGTTGCGCCTGCCGACATTTTCGCCACTGCGTCGGCACCGGACAGAATGCCGCCTGCCCCGATCACTGGAATCGATTCAGGTAAGCGCGTGCGCAAGCGACGCAGTACGGTAGTGGATTGCTCCATCAACGGCGCGCCGGATAATCCGCCGGCTTCGTCCGCATGCGGCGCGCCTTCGATTTCGGTGCGCGATATGGTCGTATTGGTGGCGATGACGCCATCGACGCTTAAGTCCGTCAGGGTGCGGGCGATCAAGCCGATCGTGTCTTGATCGAAATCAGGCGCGATCTTGATCAGCATGGGGACGTATTTTTGATTCTGATAAGAGAGTCTTTCCTGTGCTTCGCGCAGATTGCCGATGAGATGGCGCAGGGCCTCTTCCGACTGCAATTCACGCAAGCCCGGTGTATTGGGGGAGGAAATGTTGATGGTGATGTAATCGGCCAGTGGATACACCCGTTCCAGACAATAGAGATAGTCGTCCAGCGCTTTCTCGTTAGGAGTGTCCTTGTTCTTGCCGATATTGATGCCGAGCAGTCCGTTTTTGCGCCGGGCGCGCTGGACGTTCTTGACCAGAGCTGCCACGCCTTTGTTGTTGAAGCCCATGCGATTGATGATGGCGCGTTGCTTAGGCAGGCGGAATAAGCGTGGGCGGGGATTACCGTCTTGGGGGCGTGGTGTTACCGTACCGATCTCAATCGAGCCAAAGCCCAATGCCAACAGCGCATCGATATACTCGCCGTTTTTATCCAAGCCAGCTGCCAGTCCGACAGGATTCGGGAAAGTCAGCCCCAGTGCTCTTATCGGCATCAATTTGGCTTTCGATGCCATCAGAGCAGTAGTGCCCGTCCGATACGCGATTTCCAGCATCCGCAGCCCCATGGTGTGGGCGCGTTCGGCATCGGTAAGTGATAGGAAAGTTTGAGCGAGACGATACATGGTTTATCGTAAATCTGGCCGTTGAAGCCTTGTCTGACGGTAGGGCGGCAGGTGGTTGGAAAGGGCAATGGTTAGGATTTAGCGGCCGATGTCTCCGGATAACTCGGGTCAGTCAGCCACTGGGTGTCAGGATACCCTAGCCAGTGGAGTGAGTGGGTTGAAGATCATGACAAAGTACCAATAAAAGCACGTGTTTCATAATCGAAGCTGACTTTCCCATTGATTGCACTATTGTCGAACAGTTGCTGTAGCGCAGTCAGCATTTCTGCATATCGAGAATGGCCTGCTTTCGGCGCGTAGGAAGAAGATAGCAGACGTCCACGCAGACCATCGAAGTCCAGAAGCTGATGGTTGGGGAGGCGCGCCATGCCGTGGAAGCCCTGGCCGAACCATCGTCGCATACTTTCGTCGTCATTATAGCGTTCGGCCACGGTCGAGTAATCCGTGCCGTATTCAAGCAAAAGGCGTTCGTAACCTTCAAGAAAGGTATTACCGGATAGCAGGCGTGAGTTCCAGTACACGACAACCAATCCTCCGGGCCGAAGGATACGGCGCCATTCGGGTTTGATGGCTTCTTGATCGAACCAATGAAACGCCTGTGCGGCCGAAATCAGATCGGTACTGGCAGGTGGCAGGGTAGTATTCTCCGCAGTGCCGGAAAGGGAGCGGAAACCTGGAAAATGCTGCAATGCATGTTCCGCCGCGTGCCGCATTGCGGCATTCGGTTCGACGATGGTGACGGGATGACCAGCCTCAAGGAACATGCGCGACGAAATGCCTGTTCCGGCGCCGATGTCGGCAACGCTGCATTGAGAAGCGATGCCTTGTTGCTGTAACCAGGTCAACAATTGAGTCGGGTAACCGGGACGATAGCGTATGTAATCAGTGACGCGATCGGTGAAACGTTCCGTCGGAGAGGTTGTGCTCATGTTCTAAAAGATCAAATCTAATGTCCTTGCCAAGGATAGTGGATCGGGGTGATTGATCGTATTGGTCTAACGATGTACATGGGCTTTCGAGCATCGGAGCCGGATTCACGGTTGCCACCGTTTTTCTTTTCATCGTCGAATGCGCTGCTGGTTTCTGTAAGGCGGCCGATCCGTTCGGCTTGAACAGGCATGCACGTTCGGTCGTCGCGAATCGCCGGTGGCCGGTCGTATAAGCGATGTTCGATGGTGTTTGAGGTTGATCAATCTCGAGATCCTCTTGTCATGCCATCGATTCCGTTCGGCACTGACAATCAACTTTCCAGAAATGACGTATAAGTCTGCAACCTTGAACGCTTCAACCGGACTTATCGGATCGAAGTGTTGGATGCTCATCTGTTCGAGGATCTGGAGCAGGTTCGAGAGGTCACCGGAATCTAGTTGCAACGGTACAACGGAGAACGCCCGCACGAATCGCTTGAAAATCTGCCACCAAGCCTCTATCGCCAACAATGCGAACGTGAAATCTCTCCTTATGAATGCACTGCTGGACGGGGAAGCTTACGAAAGTGCGTGAAATTCTAGCAGAACGGATACCCGGCTCCCGGAGATGATCATGCCGAAATTCGATAATCATGCGACAATGCTACGCTTGCGGCCCCGTAGCTCAGCTGGATAGAGCGTCCCCCTCCTAAGGGGAAGGTCGTGCGTTCGAATCGCGCCGGGGTCGCCATTCTTAATTGCTCATTTGGCAATTCATAGCCGGTCCGTGACTCATTCGACCACGAACAAAGCCGCTGCAGGACTCCCCAAAAGAAACGTGCTATCCGGATATAACCGATAGATTGCATCTTTTTATTTGACACGGCCCATGCACAGGCCATTTTCTGAGATCGGTTGGCATCTATTTCGAAATGAGACGCGAATGCGACTGATGTTGTATATGTCGCGAACTGAAATCTAGCTCGTCACTTTTTGAAGTTTTATTGCAGCCAGACGATGAGGTTGTGTAAGTAGCAGCACCCGTTTTTAATTTTTCCAGTGCTTAATTGGTGACCAGATACTTAATTTTCTCGGGTATCGCATGACGATGATACTGCTTAGGCATGTTTAAGTATGGCAAAGGCTTATTACTGTAGTTAAAAGGTCTTGCGATTATCTGGGACTCCGCGCACCATTGGAACTACAAGAATAATGGGGAGTTATTCGATATGACAGATCCTTGGGGGTGGGGGTGGCTTAGCCTGTCCGCGTTGAGCATGATTGCGGCCACTTTGGTTGCTTTAAGTATCGCTGTGTCAGGTGGAATTGCTCGGCGCCGAGAACGAAATGCACAAGCCAAGGCGGCCAGCATCGCGATTTGGCCTTATCTGAATCTGGTGCGGGGAGAATTACTGAAAATACGGGATAACCCCTTGTTCAAAGGAAAACTCATTATTAGTGATGAAGTGTTGGGGCCGTTGGAGCGTAATTGTCAGACCCTGCTTTCGATTTTGGAGAAGATCGAGGCTTTCAGTGGTCAGTTGAGATCGGGAGATGGCATTCGCGTGACCGCCATGATAGCGCTGTGCCGATACGTTTCGATTCAAACGGCACGTGTTCCGGCAGGAATAAATTCCGCAACGATTGCATTCGAAGCAGTACGTCTACCGAAAATGTTACTGACTGATATAGAAAGAGCTCTTGAACTGGTTGGTATCCTGATAACTCAAAGCGAAGGAATTGCGATTGATATCGTTGGTCATCCCTTGGTCAATCACGGTAGAGAGAGCTCGGAGCGATCATTCTAGGTATATCGATTAAGTAAAGTACGGGAGTTTGTGGCCTTGATGCTTGAACAGGTAATTGCATGATTGATCGTCAAGAGTCTTGTTGATGGGCTGCTGCCGGTTTCAAAGGCACCTTGTTAAAGGTGGAAGATGAAACTGAGGGTGGTTTATGAGAACGAGAAGGCAATTCAGCCGAGAGTTCGAGCTTGAAGCGGTCAAGCTGGTCAAGGAACGAGATGTATCGGTGGCGCAAGCCGCACGCGATCTCGAGGTGCACGAGAACATACTGCGTGAATGGATACGCGAGGCGACGGCCGACCCCAAGCAGGCGTTTTCTAGGCAAGGTGTCATGAGGCCCAAGCAGGTCGAACTGGAGCATCCGCGCAAGGAAAACGCCAATCTACGCATGGAGCGCGATCTGTGGAAAAAAGCGGCGGCCTACTTCGGAAAAGAGTCAATGTGAAGTTCGGCTTTGCTGCGAAACACCGAGGAGTTTGGCCGCTGACGATGATGTGCGAGACGCTCGGTGTTTCGCGAAGTGGGTTCTATGCAATGGCTTGGCAGACCGCAAAGCTGGCGCAGCCTGGACTGAGGAGAGGCTCGCCAGTCACGTGCGAAACAGCTTCCTGAGCAGTGATCGCACCTATGGCGCTCGCCGCGTCTGTAATGACCCACTAAAAACCTGCTCACGTCATACTGAGAGGAACCGATGATGAGCATGAAGATGGAAGAGGAGATCAAACGGTGGACGGCCCGGCGCAAGAGCGCGCTGGTGCTGGAC
>JAITWM010000029.1 GCA_031285265.1 Lysobacteraceae bacterium | reverse complement strand
GATTTCGCTGATCGGTGGTGCGCTCGGCATTCTGTTCGGAATCGCTGGTACATTGCTGGTGGGTCGGTTCAGTGAATTGCCCGTAGAGTTGAATAGCAAGGTCATTTCATTGGCGGCCGGTTTTTCCGTGGCGACGGGCTTGTTCTTTGGTTATTACCCGGCGCGCAAGGCGTCCTTGCTGGATCCGATCGAGGCGTTGCGGCAACAGTGACGCGAACAACGGGGAACAATGCCGATCCCGGGTCCGGCGGCAGTCGGAAACGGCGGTTCGGTTCGTGACACGGCATTGAAATTCAATGTACTTCGGCCCGGCGATGTTCGCGTGGATTGCCCGACAACATGGCCGTCGGCCAGTCTTTGCGATGACGAAATACGGGCAGTAGCGCGGCCGGTTCCAGAAGACCGGCGAGCTTCGAGCAGATATATCCGCAGGGAAGGAGCATCGGTTCGATACGGCTGTATCGAGAAAGTCCGGTGGCGGATGAAGACAGTGCCTGAATTTTTCGATACCGGTAAAAGCAACGGCCCCTTGCGGGGCCGTTGCGGAACGACTTTCGACTGAATTCCTGAAGACAGGAAATCAGAAGCGTTGCTGGTACTTCAAATAGACGAAGCGGCCGATATCGAAACCGCCGTAGTACGAGAAACTGCTACCCGGCTGGCTGTACATGATCGGACCTTGATGATTGAACACATTGTTCGCACCCAAGGCGATCGTTGCATTCCACGGCGTGTTGTAACGAACCTGGATATCGTGGAAGGTGTTCGAACCGACATCGCGCAATGGCTGAGCCAGCGTGTACGGCGAACTGAAGTTCGTCCGCGTGCATTCCGAAGCATACGTGCAGAATTCCTTGGCGCCGGAATAGTAACGCATGGTCCAGTTGATGCCGAAGTCGCCGTAACTCCAATCCACATTCAGAGTGGAACGAATGCGGAAGTAGACGCCGGTGCTGTCGCTCCAGCCGTTGATCTGCTCGACCGGCGTGGTGTTTTCGTTATCGCTCTTGAATTCCTGGTAGTCCACATAGGTGGTTTTCCAGCCGATATTGAAATCACCCAGCGCCGTATCCAGCAGGCGATAGTTGACGCCAAAATCATAACCGGCGGTGTCTTGATAGCCGGCGTTCACCAGACTGCGCGTCGCATCGACGACTTGACCGGTGACCGGATCGCGATAAAAACGGTTACAGGCCGAAGCAATGCCCAATACATAGCACTGATTCAGGATCGAGGTGACCGATTCAGGCTGGATCACGTCTTTGATCTTGATCTTCCACCAGTCCAGGCTGATGCCCAGGCCCTGGATGGCGCGCGGACTGTAGACGAGGCCGAGGTTGTAGCTCTTCGAGGTTTCCGGTTGCAGGCGATCGTTCGAGGTCGAAATGAAGGGGTAGTTGCTCTGATCGCCGGGGCCGGCTGCCGGAACGCCGCCGGAAGCTTCTTGACGGAAACCGCCCGGGACGCCAGCGGCGGTGCAGCGAGCGGCGACCGCCGGGTTACGCGCAGCGGAGCCAAAACTTGTATCGCAAGGATCGGTCAGCTTATCGAAGGTTTGCGAACTGCCGCCCCACAAATCGTCCACGGTCGGAGCACGGAAGCCGGTGGCATAACTGCCACGGAACAGCAGGTCTTCGACCGGACGCCAAGTCAGGTTGAACTTGCTGTTGGTAGTGCTGCCGAAGGAGTCGTAATCGGAATAACGGCCAGCGATACCCAGCGACAGTTCCTTGGCCAGGAATACATCGGCCAGGATCGGGATCTGGAATTCCAGATAGAACTCATCCAGCGAATACCTTCCCTTGGTCGGGCTGCCCGCCAGATCGGTGCTCAAGCCGGACTGCTTCAGTGCGTCCGGATTGTATTCGGCCGCTTCGCGGCGATGCTCGTAACCGGCTGCCATGCGCAGATCGCCGGCCGGCAGTTCCACCAGGGAGCCGCCGATATTGGCGCTGTAGACGTGGGTCGTAGTCTTGGAGGTGTCATGACTGTTCATGTACAGATAACGCTGCAAGTCCGGGTCGGACAGCGAGCCAGGAACGTTCATACCGGCCGATGCCAGCGGATTCCACGGAATACAGCCTGCGATGGGGGCGCCAACGGCGCCGCATTTGACCACGCCGTCAGCAGTGTCGAGGAACGATGGACCCACCGCCGCCGCCACATTGGGAGTGAAGAAGTTGCCGGTCCCGGTCTGGACGCCCTTGTTCTGGTTGTAGACGTAACCGACATCCCAATCCCAGTCGCGATTGAGGAAGTTGAACGTGCCTTCGAAGCCGCCGGTGAAGCGATAGGTTGTCAGCTCGGCAGTGGTTTGACGCGGCACTTCCCAGCCACGGCGCATGAAGTCAACATCGACGCCCGGCGTTGGATTGAAGTAGCTGTCGGCTGACATCGGCGTACCGTACATAGCCGAGCGATAAGGGTAGCCGGCGATCTGCGAAGTCGATTCGCGGAGGGTGTACAGCACATCCGTGACGAAACGGACATTGTCGGTCAGGTCGAAGCTGGCGTTGGCGAATACCGAACGGCGCTCCACCTCGGTTTGCAGCCACATCTGTTCGTTGGTATTGGAACGATCGTCAGCAGTGGTCTGATGATAATCAGCAAAATTCCTCGGGTCGCCATTACGGTTGACAGTCCATTGCTGGCCACTGCCATCAATCAACGTACCGTACTGGCTGATTGCGCTCCAGCCATCCCGTGGGTGGAAAGGACCATTCGGATAAGCGGAGAAGCGGCGGTCGCGTGCGCGGACCGGATCTTCCTTGGTGTACTCCGCGCCCAGAGCAATCGAGCTGCGTTCGCCGACGGCGCCGATCAAGAAGTTGTAACTTTGTTTCTGTCCGTCGCCCTGGCCGTATTGGCCGAGGAAAGCGCTGGCTTCCAGACCGTCGAAATTCTTGCGAGTGATAATGTTGATGACACCGGCGATGGCATCGGAACCGTAGATGGCCGAAGCGCCGTCAGTCAGGACTTCGATACGCTCGACGATGGAGGTTGGAATCGATGCGAGATCGGAGTAACCACCCGAGCTGATACCCATGCGCTTGCCGTCGATCAGGACCAGCGTGCGCTGTGGTCCCAGGTTGCGCAGATCGACGTACGAACCGCCCGCTTCTTCACCCGCGGCCAGGGCAGCGGCCCGGCCAAATGGGGGGTTTGTGCCGGTTGCAGTAATGCCGCCGATCATATCGGCAACGCTGGTACCGCCCTGCTTTTGGATGTCGGCGCGCGTCACGATGACGACTGGCTGTGCGGTTTCCAGCGTGGCCTGACTAATGCGCGAACCGGTGATCTGGATACGATCCAGGTCGGTGGCTTCTTGCGCAAAGGCAACGCTGGTGCTTGCTGCGGTGCCGGCGATAAGTGCAAAACTGATCGCGTCACGCAGTCTGTGGTTCTTGTACTTCATTGGTTCTACTCTCCAAACGAGACTTGGGGGGTCCTAGAAAATGGCCGACCGTCGATTCGTGCAAAGTAAATGCGCCGTGAATCAAGGGCAAGCTGGCCCAAATAGTAGCCGTCTTGATGGGGAAATTAAAGTGTCGTTAATAAAATAGAGAAAACCGATGAGCCTAGCACAGGCGTTGCCCGATTGATGTCTTTGGTGATTGAAGGCTGTCCAGAGATACCGATATTCCTCGAAAGGCCGGCAGCAAACGGAGCAGAGGAGAGTCTGCCGGAAGAGATAACCGCTGTAGGAATCAGCTCGTTATCCTCGGCTTTTTTCGACCCTACAGATCGCTTGGTGTTTGCTTGCCAGGTAGTGATCTTCCGTACGTACGGGGAGGCTGTGCGTTTGTATCAGTGACGGCCGGTTCCAGAACGGCGACCGTGAATCAGGGGCGTCCATCGACCGGCGTCCTCAAAATATCTGGTGATGAATTCCATCAGCAATGCATCCGTAGCTGATCGGGCTTGGCGGGCGGAGAATGGTCCGGAAAAGTCAAAGTCACCGGCGGGCGTCAACTCAATGATGAGGATTTTCGGGCTCCTGCCAGAGGTGGTGGTCCGGCAATAGGGATATGCGAGGCTTACACGGCATGTGACGACAGCGTGGTGATGCTGCCGATGATGAATGAAAGAGTGAAGTGAGAAGCCTCGGCGGATACCCGTTACGAGACCGGGTAGAGAGAGGGATCTTTAGAGATCTTGCTCATACCGGACGTAAGGAACGGTGCCTTCTTGCTGACTGCCCGAATAGGTAGGAGCAAATGGATTCTTTCCGCGAGTGATGACGTTTTCGGCGCCGACGGTCAATTGCCCGCTCCACGGTGTCCGCCATGTCAAACCGACGCCGACGCCTTCCCATTTGCCGGATTGCCCTGGAACATCGACGACTCGTCCGATGACGTTGGCGCTGAATGAACCGTAGCCGCCGCCGATGCTCAGACTTTTGCTTTCCCAGCGATCAATGATTCCCGGTGCAGCTTCGGATAAGGGGACCAGTCGCGCTTTCGCATAGGTGCCGGCAATCGACACGTAGCTTTCCGAGCCGATATCTTTCTGGCCGAATATGGCGAGATCGTTCTGTTCGACTTGTCCGTTACCTGTCCGGCTTCCATCGAACGATAGCCAGGAAGGCAGTGTGCTTTGGCTGTTGCCTGCGGTCAGGCCGACCCTTCCTATGGAATGATTGAGTGAGGCGGTAGCAGCAATCCGCTTACTGCGGTGATCGTTCGAACTGTCGCTGAAGCTGGCGAGCAGACAATGATTGCTTGCCAAGTTGCTGAGGTTGACGCCGCTGGCTCCATTGCACAGCAGTCCTACGGAATCACCCGCCGATAGTTGGAATGCGGTATCCAGCGACGCAGCGCCGCGGAAGCGCCAACGAGTCCCCGCCGCGGCGGAATGCGCAGGCTCCAGGAGCAGCACGGCTTCGACTTTGCCGCTTCCTTTATCGAGTACAGGCAGTGCGGTGGCGTGATTGAGCGTCGATCCAGCGTTGTTCGAAGGCTTGCTTTGTTGCGCATGAACGCCCGTTGCCATGCCGAAGGCAAGCATCAAGGCGAATGGCAGTCGTAAGCATCGCAAGCACATAGTATGGATTAGTGTCCCTGAGTGGGCTCAGAGTTCCTTATTTTTTGTGAAAGAGATACTAGCGTGTTTATGAATATTTAACAAGGGGGGCAGCACTATTTCCCCATGTTTTTAATAGACAAAAACTATTGAATTGTTTTTGATTGCAATGCTTCAGGAATGGTTTTTTTGAACAGCGAAAGAATCTCTGCGAGAGAGTGATAGTAACGGCGGCCACAAAATTCGCAACGGACTTCGGCGACTCCATCACTGCCAATGGCGGCGCGCGCTTCTTCCTCCCCCAATGAGCGCAAAACCGCATCTACCCGTTCTTGCGAGCAAGAACAACCGAATGCCAGGTTTTTCCCACCGAGCAATTCCAGGCTTTCTTGATGGAACAAGCGTCGCAATAGCGACTCGGCGGATATTGCCAGCAATTCGGACCTGTCCAGAGTATCGAATAGTGCATTGACACGATTCCAGCCGTCTTCGTCGCCGGTATCGCCAGGCAGTTTCTGCAACAATAAGCCGGCTGCGAGTGAATCGTCAGCCGCGAGCAAAAGCCGAGTGGGCAATTGCTCCGATTGTTGAAAATACGCCTCGAACGCTTGATCGAAACGTGCTGCGGATAATGCCACCAGGCTCTGGTAGCGCTGTGGCTGATCGGGATCCAGGCCGGCGTTTTCTATGGTGATGGCCAGCAATGCGTCCGCGCCGAGTTCACGCAAATCCTGCGGCGCATCTTCGTCTCCGTTCAAGCGAACGATGCCGCGGACAGTGCCGGCGGCGGTGCATTCCGCGAATATCGAGCGCAATCCTGCGTCCTGCGTCGTGCGCAACTGAATGGATAAGCATCCGTCGACTTTGGTGTGACCGGTGAATAACGTGGACGCGGCGCACACTTCTCCGAGCCGTTCCAAGGCGTTGGGGGGATAGGACGCGTGCGAAAGCAGTTCGGTCCAACTGGATTCGAGACGGACATGAACTCCTCTGATCCCGGCTTCGGCGAGCAGGAATCGGGTCAATAGATCGGATTGAGCCATGAACGATGCATCCATTGGTCGAAAGTGGGTGGGCGATAATGCGGTATAACCGATTTCGGAATGCTCAATGGGGGCGATACGGCGCATGTGCAAGCACGGAGAAGCAGGGTGATACGACGAAAGTGCTTCTGGAAACGTTTGTGCCGGTGGGGACTGTTGGCTTTGCTGCTGTTTCTCGGGATGACTGTCTCGCAGGTGGCTTTGCTGCGTGTCGTGGATCCTCCGTCTTCGGCGTTCATGTTGGCGCGGCAGTGGCAGGCGCTACGCAGTGGAGAAAAGGATTTCCGCTTACAGTATGAGTGGCGTGATATGGAACGGATCGCGAGTGGTTTGCCGTTGGCGGTCATTGCCGCAGAAGACCAGCGATTCGTCGAGCACAATGGTTTCGATTTCGAAGCGATAGAAAAGGCCAGAGTGCATAACGCCAGAGGGGATCGCATACGCGGCGCCAGTACGATCAGTCAGCAATTGGCCAAGAATCTATTTCTTTGGCAGGGACGCAATTGGATACGGAAAGGGTTGGAGGCATGGTATACGGTATTGATCGAGTGGTTGCTGCCCAAGCGCCGGATACTGGAAATCTATCTCAATGTCGTGGAGTTCGGCGATGGGATATATGGAGCGCAAGCGGCGGCTCAAGCGTTCTGGGGAAAGGATGCGTCCGGCTTGAGCGATGCGGAAAGCGCGCGTCTTGCCGCGGTGTTGCCTGCACCGAAACGGTATGATGCCGCGCATCCCAGCGCATATGTGCAACGACGCGAAGCCTGGATACGCGGGCAGATGCGGCAACTCGGCGGTGCCGTGTATTTGCGCAAGTTGCAATGATCGATGAGAAAGCGACGGTCCGGAAACCGGGGTAGCCGGATCGGCAAATCCCGAGTTGATCGAATCTTGGTGATAGCATCGATAGATGCTTGTTAGTATTCGTCCCCTAATGTCATTTCAAATCGGGGGCAAGCAATGCAGAACGGTATATTGGTCAGCAATATCGAATTTCTTCCAGGTTACAGCGTGACCCAGCATCTGGGATTGGTGCAAGGCAGTACGGTGCGCGCCAAACATGTGGGACGCGATATGATGGCGGGGCTGAAAAACATCGTCGGCGGTGAATTGAAGGGGTATACGGAACTGCTCGTCGAGTCGCGTCAGGAAGCGGTCGAGCGCATGTTGCAGCAAGCCAAGGCGATGGGAGCCAATGCGGTGATCAATGTACGGTTCAGCACCGCCAATATCACGGTGGGCGCATCCGAGATTCTGGCCTACGGCACTGCGGTCGTCGTGACGCGAGGATAGGCCGATGGAAGTGATTATAGTGATTCTATGGTTGGTTTTTTTCGCCGGACTTTCGCTGGTCGGTCTGATTTTTGGGAAAATCAATGAGCGGAAACATTATCGTCAGATCGAAGCGCGGGAAAAGGAATTCGGACATATTCTGGTCTTCAACGAAAAACGGCCACCGGCCAGCGTGGCCGGGCAACCGTTCTATCTGGTGAGCGGTTCCGTAGTGATGGCGGGCGACTATTTCAAACAGGTCTTGGCGAACTTGAAGCAGATAATAGGCGGACGTCTGAATAGTTATGAGTCCATGCTGGATCGCGGCCGCCGCGAGGCCATCTTGCGGATGAAGGAAGAGGCGGCCAGACAGGGAGCGACGATGATCTTCAATGTGCATCTGCAGACCAGCACGCTTGGTCCCGGCGCGAACGGAGGGCGGGTCTGCGCGGAAATCATTGCCTACGGTACGGCGTGGAAAGTGGCGGAATGATATTGGCCGAGTCGGCCGGATGTCAGTGATGCCCAGGATAAGATGAGCCGGCAATCCGTGCGATTGCCGGCAGGGTTTCCGATTGCTGAAACCTGAGGATTTCCCACGATAGAGGATGAAGATCGAAGCCGATAATCCAGCCGCAGGCTGGCACCGTGATCGCCGGTCCGGCGATATGTCTTCGAATCGATCCGCGAAGATCGGCATGGATATTGTTTCGCCGTAGCCGCTCCGTTCGATTCATTCACTCCATCATGATTCGACTGTCACTAACCTGCCTCTCCATCCCGTCATCGAGAAGCAGGGGTCATGGTCAGCAAATTCGTGATAAGCAGGTGCAAGAATCGTGAATTTCGGTTCGCTCTGAAGGCGGGAAACGGAGAAACCATTCTCATTAGTGAAGGTTATGACACCAAGGACGGAGCATTGAACGGTATCCAGTCCGTACGCAGTCACAGCCAGGTCGATGGACAATACGAATGGCGCGAAACCAAGAATGGTGATCCTTATTTTGTCCTCAAGGCAAACAATGGACAGATCATAGGAACCAGCGAAATTTACGGATCGGAGGCGGCGCGGGAAAAGGGAGCCGCTTCGCTCGTCAGGAACGCACCGGGTGCGCCGATTCACGATCAGACGATTTGAGTGCATCCGCATTTCGATAGGCGCGCGTGGCTGAAGTGTGCCGGTTCCATATGGCGTCAAGCATCGAAAGCCCTCGATCCGCGTTTCAAATCCGTCCCCCCGCGGTGTCTGCTCTCGTAGAATGAGAGGATGCAAATCGGACCCTACTTCATCGATTCGCCCGTAATTCTCGCGCCGATGGCGGGCATTACCGATAAACCGTTTCGAAAACTATGCCGAACGCTGGGGGCCGGACTGGCCGTATCGGAAATGACCCTCTGTGATCCGCGGCTTCGGAATACTCGTAAATCCTCGAAACGCTCCGATCACCTGGGGGAAGCCGCTCCGGTCAGTGTGCAGATCGCTGGCGCCGACCCTGGACAATTGGCAGATACGGCGAAATACCATATTGACCGTGGCGCTCAAATCATCGACATCAATATGGGCTGTCCAGTCAAAAAAGTCTGCAACACCTGGGCCGGCTCTGCGCTGATGCGCGACGAAGTATTAGTGGAACAAATATTGCGAAGTGTCACCGCCGCCGCCGGCGCGGTTCCGGTGACGTTGAAAATTCGCACCGGTTGGAATCGACAAAACCGCAATGCCATGACCATCGCCCGGATTGCGGAAGAGTGCGGCATCACGGCATTGGCGGTACACGGACGCACACGCGATCAACACTATGGCGGCCAAGCCGAATACGACACGATTGCTGAAATCAAGTCGCGGATACGTATCCCGGTCATCGCCAACGGCGATATAGACTCCCCGGAGAAAGCTGCATGGGTATTGCGGCATACCGATGCCGATGCCGTCATGATCGGACGCGCCGCGCAAGGCCGGCCTTGGATATTCCGCGAAGTGGCGCATTTTCTGGCCACCGGACGGATACTCCCGCCACCGTCGCTGCCAGAGGTGCGCGATTGCCTGCTCGATCACCTGCACGCTCTATATGATTTCTATGGCGAGCGGCAAGGAGTGCGTATCGCCCGTAAGCATTTGGGATGGTATACCCGTGATTATGCGGATCATCGTGCTTTCCGGGCTCTCGCCAATTCCCTCGAGAACGCCGAGGCGCAGTTGCATCATACCCGGCATTATTTCGATGAGTTGATTGAAGAAACGCCGGGACAGTAACTGCGTTGAATCGCATCATTTCAACGAGAGCCAGTAGATGCCGGCGGCTTGGTCATTTTTATTTTTCCATCCGCATATTTTGTGACTTACCCATCGTGCCCGACGCGTAAACGATATTGCCGGAATCGATCGATGAATCGAGAATCCCGCACCGCTGTCATTCCATAGGCAGCCGATTTCGATAATGTGCCGATGGCCAGCGGTGCTGCGTTCCACCATGCGTGCCTTCTTGAGGAGAGTCCGATACCGATCCCACAGCGTCCGATCGCCGGGATATCGGCGATACTTGCCGGTATGAATACCTTTCCCGAGTCGCTATCGCGGCGGTTGTGCGATGGCT
>JAITWM010000027.1 GCA_031285265.1 Lysobacteraceae bacterium | reverse complement strand
TTATACCGGCGAAGTATCGGCAGCAATGTTGATCGATGTCGGTGCGCGATACAGTCTGGTCGGACATTCCGAACGTCGTAAATACCATCAGGAAAGCGATCAGACCGTGGCCGCCAAGTTCATGGCCGCGATCCGGGCTGGATTGACCCCGGTACTGTGCCTGGGGGAAACATTGGAGCAGCGTGACGGTGGGCATACTGAAGCGGTCAACGCCCAGCAGTTGCGGGCGGTGATCGAGGTAGCGGGGGTTGAGTCCTTTGCTAACGCCGTCATTGCGTATGAACCGGTCTGGGCGATCGGTACCGGAAAAACTGCTTCGCCGGAACAAGCGCAGGAAATGCATGCATTCATCCGTAGCGAAGTTCGTGCGCACAATGCTAAAATCGCCGACTCGCTGCCGATCCTGTATGGCGGTAGCATGAAACCTGACAATGCAGCGGCATTATGCGCTCAGCAGGATGTGGATGGAGGCTTGATCGGCGGCGCCTCGCTGATCGCTGCAGATTTTCTGTCCATCGCTCGTGCCGCAGCTGAAGCCGTTTGAGCCGTTTTGCCGAGACAGACCGATGTTGATGCTGATACTGAATGTAGTCTACATACTGGTGGCGATCGCGATGATTGCACTGGTTCTACTGCAACGTGGTGCCGGTGCCGCTGCCGGTTCCGGGTTCGGGGCGGGCGCGTCCGGCACCGTATTCGGCGCGCGTGGTGCATCGAACTTCATGTCCAAGAGCACCAAATGGCTTGCCGTTACATTTTTTGGTATCAGTCTTTTCATGGCATGGTATGCCGGCCATAGCGTGCGGCCTGCCGAGCAACAGCAAGACCTCGGTGTGATGGGCAGGACAGCGCCGGTTCCGGTCGTTCCTGGGGAAGTATCACAGCCTGCATCGACGGTTCCCGCCGCTGCGGGCCAAGGGTCGT
This sequence comes from Lysobacteraceae bacterium, assembly GCA_031285265.1. Taxonomy (GTDB): domain Bacteria; phylum Pseudomonadota; class Gammaproteobacteria; order Xanthomonadales; family Xanthomonadaceae; genus JAITWM01. The sequence continues at coordinate 3,807 of JAITWM010000027.1, read as the reverse complement.
CGATCGTGCCGTCACCATCCTCCGAGCAGGTTCCTGCAAATGGAGGGACGACAGTCCCAGCGCCTTCTCCACCGTCTCAGTGACGGTACAATGGCGGCATTGATCGGTTTTAGGTTTTAAAGCCCAGGTGGCGGAATTGGTAGACGCACTACCTTGAGGTGGTAGCGACGAGAGTCGTAGGGGTTCGAGTCCCCTCTTGGGCACCAGCACCGAAAAACGATAACACACGTAAACACAAAAAAACGCCCGTCCAGCTTAGGTTTCGGGCGTTTTCCATCTCGCGCACCGGCATGCCATCGCGGAAATGCATCCGCCGTATCTTGGCCAACATGGCTATCGTGATCACTCCTGAAAACTCCCGAGCAAAACGCTCAGGATGGGGGCTTTCAGGCGGGCCAGTTTTAAATCGAAATCACCCCGAAAAGCGGGGCAGATTTAGGTGGGAATCAACAGTTTGTCCTTTCGGTTACGGGCCGTGGCACGAATGCTTTGCATGAGGGGATGCTGTATCTAGGATATGTGGATACCGATGATAGATTCCGGTGTCCGGATGCGTTTAACCTGAAGAGGTGGATTGGATGGATTCTGTTTACCCGGTGATTTCGTGAGGTGTGGTACAAGTTCGTCAAATGGGGGGGCCGTTTCTTCGCGAATTGCAGATATCGCGTCGATTCGAGTTTTGCATGCCTTGGAGAAGGTCCCATGTCAAATATAGTGAATCATCCTTTGTTGTCGGTGGCTCTGAAATCTGTCCGGCCCACCCAGATCAGTGTCGGTATGGCGGAAGTGACCGCCAAGCGCGAGAGCTGGAGGAATATGCGCAAAAAGGACCAGAAGGAGTTGCTGGCCACGCATTGGTTTCCCGCAATCCTTGGCCCGAAAGGCGAGGCCTACATCATAGATCACCACCACCTGGGACTAGCGTTGCTACAGGAAGGTGTTTCCCATGTCTGGGTGCTGGTGCAGCGCAATTTCTCATGGCTGGACATCGATGTGTTCTGGCATGCCATGGAGTTTTATCACTGGGCCTATCCTTATAACGAGCAGGGCCGACGTACGGATTATTCGATGATTCCCGCTAAATTGGCGGGGTTGCGGGACGATCCCTATCGTTCGCTTGCTGCGAGGGTCCGGTTGGCGGGCGGGTATGCCAAGGATGCGGCACCTTATGCGGAATTCCTGTGGGCGGATTTTTATCGGCCGAGAATCAAATTGAAGGGCGACGAGCCGTTCGGAGGAAAGGTCATAAGGAAGGCATTGCTGCTGGCGCATGAGCATGAGGCGGCTTATCTGCCCGGATGGAGCGGCAACATAGAATGAGCCAGCCTCCCGGCGGCGTCGTTCCGCCCACTTCGGCTCGGGTAGATCGTTTTTACCTTGCCGACCTTCTGGCGGGGCTGTCCATCGCCGGTCTGCTGCTGCCTGAAGCCGTCGCCTATTCGAGTATCGCCGCTTTGCCGCCACAGGCCGGAATCATCGGTCTGCTGGCGGGACTGATCTGCTACGCGCTGATCGGTCGCAGTCGTTTTGCCATCGTTTCGGCGACGTCTTCTTCGGCAGCCGTGCTGGCAGCGGGCGTAACGGCACTTCTGGGCGGCAGCGCTGCTGTCTCGCGTCCTCTGGTGATGGCGATGCTGGTTCTTTTGACGGGCATCTGCTTTCTCGTGGCGAGCGTGGCGAGGCTGGGTGGAATTTCCCATTTCATCGCCCGGCCGGTGCTGCGGGGATATGCATTCGGCTTGGCCTGCGTGATCGCGGTCAAGCAACTGCCGGGCTTGCTGGGGTTGCCCGGCGAGAGCGGCGATTTCATCCCGGGTTTGCTGGCAGGATTATGGCGGCAATTGCCGTCTTCGAATCTGGCCAGCGGCATCATGGGGGCATGTGCATTGACGATACTGTTCGTCTGCGAACGGATACCGCGCCTGCCTGGAAGCCTGCTGGTCATTGTATTGGGCATTCTGGTCGCACCATGGCTGGCGGCTCATGGTGTCGCCTTGACGGGGAACATCAATCTGTCGCTGCAGTGGGCCTGGCCGGTCTGGCCCGATCGGGCGCAATGGCTGCCCAGCATTGAGCTGGCGGCGGCCCTGCTGCTGATCCTGTATGCGGAGTCCTATGGCTCGATCCGTACATTCGCCTTGAAACATGGGGAGGAAGTCCGTCCAACCCGCGATCTGGCGGCACTGGGGGCTGCCAATGTCCTGTCCGGACTCTTCCAGGGCATGCCGGTGGGGGCCGGATATTCCGGAACGTCGGCCAACGAGGCTGCCGGTGCGCGTACTCGATGGGCGGGATTAGTGGCGGCTGGAGCTGTCTTGCTGATGCTGGGATTGTTCATGCGTTGGGTCGAACATATTCCCAAGCCGGTACTGGCTGCGATAGTGATCCATGCGGTAAGCAGATCATGGCGTTTGTCTGTCTTTGTCCCGTACTTCAAATGGCATCGGGATCGATTGGTGGCATTGGCTGCCGTGCTGTCGGTCATAACGCTGGGAATTCTCGACGGGCTGCTGGTGGCGATCGCGCTCAGTCTCGTTGCACTGCTGCGGCAATTGGCCAGGCCCCGGCTCAGCGTGCTGGGCAGGGTTGCCGGCACGCATGACTTTCTAAGTCAGACACAGCATCCTCAGGTGCAACCGGTTTCGGGGATGTTGATCCTCCGGCCAGAGGAACCTTTGTTCTTCGTCAATGCCGAGACCATCCTGGCGGCGGCGCGGCAGCATGTGAGCGATTACCCGGCGGATGTACACCGGGTGGTATTGAGCTTGGAAGTTTCGCCGAATCTGGATAGTACATCGGTGGAAGCACTGTCCGATTTCGCTGATTGGCTGTCCCATCGGGGCACCGAACTGCGCGTGGCGCGTTTGAAGGATCCGGTACGCGAATTATTGTTGCGTGCTGCGCTGCCGTGGTTTCCTCCCGAGACATTGAGCTTCTGGAGCGTGGAAGATGCCGTTTCGGATACCGTTCCCGGACGGTAATACCCCAGCAAGATCTGCTCAGGCCGTGTACTGGCGTGAGCTGGCATGAGGTAGAAACCAATCCGTTGTCCGAACGCAACCGGAAGGGCGCCGGGACACGGCCCGAGCAGATTTTTAGCGGGCCATTACAGCGGCGAGGAAAAGCCGCCCAGTGCTTTTTCGAGACAGGCACTGACTCCAAGCAAGGGCTCTTCTTGTCAACGTCGACCGATCACTTGAATACCGATGGGCAGGCCATCTTCAATACCGATTGGGGGCATCACGACTGGGTTGCCCGTTACGGAAAAGGGAATCGCCATCGGAACGGTGCCTTCAAAATAAGGCAGCGATCCTTCTCCGGCGGAAATTCTGGGAGTATGCAGCGGCATCGGTTGGCCCGGATGATCAGGGGGCTTGGAGCAACGGGGCGGAGCACGGCATCCCATTGGCTCAGGAAAGATTCCAGCGAAGAGATCAACGCCTCCCGAGCATTGAGGGCTTGGTTTTAGCGCCGCAGGTCGAAATGGAATCCTTCGGCGACGGCCTGGGCGGTTCATTGATTTCTGGGCAGGAAGAAACGCAAGTGGTGGAGCAGCATGGATTGCCAGGAGGGCATCCCTAACCCGGTCGAGTTCCGGCCGGATCATGGACGAGTCATTCTTTCCAGGCGACGTAAGGTCATTTTGAGCATGGCAGGCGCTATCAATCGATGGAGCGGCCGGACTATCGAAAAATAAAGACGTCCCAAGAGATTGTGGGTGTCTACGTAGCTCGAAATAGCCAATTGTTTACGGCCCTGTTCCTCGATAATCAGCAGTGACGTTCGGAAATCCAGGTGAACGTCGTT
>JAITWM010000154.1 GCA_031285265.1 Lysobacteraceae bacterium | reverse complement strand
TCCATTCCGACAAGCCAGCCAGGGATTCTCGCGCCTCTCGTAACGGTGCGACGGCGGCGGATGTCAAATGCTTGGCGACGGCAGCCTCATCATATTGTTCAAGCGGGCGATACCAAACGGCAGCGCGCTCCGCCATTTCCTTCAAGGTCTGCACTCGGTCGCGCAACGCAATGACAACATCCGCCGGCGCCGGCCCATTGGATATTTCCAACCCCGCTTGTTGCAACTGGAAGATCAGATACTCAGCGACATCGGACGGATCGTCCGTTTTGAAATAATGCTGATTCAACCAGCCCAGTTTAGCCATGTCCAGGCGCGCGGCTTTTGAATGGACATCCGCCACGGAGAACAGGTCGATCAGTTCCTGCCGGCTGAAGATCTCCTGATCGCCATGCGACCAGCCCAATCTGACCAGATAGTTGATCAACGCATGCGGCAGATAACCGGCATCCCGGTATTGCATCACGTCTGCTGCTCCGGTGCGCTTGGACAGCTTGGCTCCGCTCTCATCCAGAATCATCGGCATATGCGCAAATCGTGGTACCGGCGCGCCAAGCGCACGATAGATATTGATCTGCCGCGGGGTATTGTTGATGTGATCGTCGCCGCGGATGACATCGGTAATACCCATATCCCAATCGTCGACCACCACGGCAAAGTTATAAGTCGGATGTCCGTCCGAACGGAGAATCACCAGATCATCCAGTTCACTGTTGTTGACTTCGATACATCCCTTGATCCGATCATCGAATACCACGCTGCCTTCAAGCGGATTCTTGAAACGGACGACACGGTTGGGATCCTCGCGCCAGGGCAGATCCTGATCGCGCGCACTGCCGTCGTAACGCGGCTTACCGCCTGCGGCCAGCGCCGCTTCGCGCATCGCCTCCAGTTCTTCGCGCGTTTCGTAGGCGTAGTAGGCCTTCCCCGCAGCCACCAATTGCTCGGCCGCCTCGCGATAACGCTCCAGACGCTGCGTCTGATAAATGGGACCTTCATCGTACTCCAGCCCCAACCAAGCCATTGCTTCCAAGATCGCGTCGACCGCCGCTTGTGTGCTGCGCTCACGATCGGTATCCTCGATACGCAAGATGAACTGTCCCTTGCGATGGCGAGCCTCAAGCCAGCAATACAGTGCTGTGCGGGCGCCGCCTATATGCAGATAACCGGTGGGACTGGGAGCAAAACGGGTGCGACAGGTCATGAATGAACTCGAATCGGACGAATCCGGCGATTCTACCGGAGGCAGCGTTCGCATGCCGACTTGCCTACAATGCACAATATGACGACACTCTTCATTTCTGATCTGCATCTTGATCCGTCGCGTCCGGATACCACCGAGGCATTCGAACGATTCCTACAGACCGACGTCATCCATGCCGAAGCTCTGTATATTCTCGGCGACCTGTTCGAAGCCTGGCTGGGGGACGATGACCCTTCGGAACTCGGCGCGCGTATTGCCGCTGCGCTGCATGCGGTCAACACAGAGCACGTGCCGGTCTATTTCATTCGCGGCAACCGCGATTTCCTGCTAGGCGAAAATTACGCCCGGCGCGCCACTCTTCGCATCCTGCCCGACCCGGCAGTCATCGACCTCTACGGTAAGCCCGTACTGCTGATGCATGGCGATCTGTTATGCACCGACGATCATGTCTACCAGCAATTCCGCGCGCAAAGCCGCAATCCCGCATGGCAGGAACAGATGCTGGCACAGCCGCTGGCGGTACGCCAGGCCATTGCACAGCAAGCCCGTGCTGCCAGTACCACGCGGCAATCGCAAATGAAAAAAGACGACCAGACCCAGTTCGAGACGATCACCGATGTCTCGCCTGCGGCGGTGGATGAAACATTCATCCGCTATGGCGTCGATACGATCATCCACGGCCACACCCACCGTCCGGCCATTCACGACATCGACCTCGACGGCAAAAAACACCGGCGCATCGTGCTGGGCGACTGGTACGAACAGGGTTCGATTCTGCGAGTCGATGCGGAAACCGCCGTTCTGGAAAAGATCGTCTGAATGACGAACAGCACGGCGGGAATGCAGGGTATCCGGTTTCCATAGCCGCGGCACGGCCATCCGGTATCGCGCCTGCTACCCGTCTTTCAGCCCGTAAAAAACATTCCCGGCAATGGTTCTCGTATTGGCCGTATCGGCCCGTCCGCCCGGTGAACCCGAACCTTGTGTCCTCCAAAAGTACGGCGTAAATCCCGGCGGATTGGCGATCACCGGCGCCCCGGCCACCTCTACCGCATCGGCATAGAACTCGCGATACTTTTTCCATGCCGCCTTCGTCGCATTGTTGATTTCCGCCATGATGTTCAACAAATGGTTGTGCATAAATCCAGCAGCGGAATAGCCCTCGAATGCGGCAAACTGTCCCGGGGCCCGTACGATATCCCGATAACTGGCCGCACCCGCCGCCCCGAATTGCTTGGGATTGTTGTCGAGCCGATTCTGGATGACGCACTTCATATATTGCATCGACAGTTTCGTATCTTCCCGCGTATAGCCAAACTTCGCCTGCATCAACGGGGAAGGAGCTTCCATCAAAAAAAGCCGGACCAGCATGCTCGCATCGGTTTCCTGTCGCGGCAATTCGATCTGCTCGAACAATTCGAAGTTCGCCGACAAAACAGGAAACGAGCGGCCGCGCGGGACTTCCGTTGCGGATACCGTTATTTTCGCCAACGCCTTGTCGGAAATGACGTCCTTGGCTTGCACCGTGAAAAACCACGTATCGCTGCGCGCATTATGGGAGACATCCCGCACCGCCAACCGGGGGGAGTCCGCAACGATATTCAACTCGATGCCTTTATGGACGCGCTCGATCTTGAGCGCCAATCGGTTCCCATCCACCAGCGGCGTCCTGACCGCCAACATACCGCCGCTTTTTCTGATTATGGAATACGTCATTTCATTCTTCCCAATCCGGAACTGGTTCAAAAGCAGGGATATCTATCCGCACGCCTTTTCTCTCGCAATTGGTCAATATCTCGTCCACCCAGGCGCGCGTCACCAGATAAGTGCTGCCATTCACCTCATCCTCGGTTTCCACGACCGAGACCGATAAATCCAGCGGCCGCGATACCCCAATGAGTTCTGCCTCAGCCTTCGGGTCCAACTTGCGAGCATGCGGAATATTCAGCAGGACATTCTGTTCTTGCCAATACATCAGCAGAC
>JAITWM010000130.1 GCA_031285265.1 Lysobacteraceae bacterium | reverse complement strand
GCATCGAGGACAACATCGCGTCCGCTGCGGGCGTCATGCAACAGAAAGAAACCGCCGCCACCGAGACCTGAACTGATCGGTTCCACGACGGCCAACGCCGCAGAGACCGCGACTGCCGCATCGAAGGCGTTACCTCCCTGATGCAATATTTCGAACCCCGCCGCGGTGGCCAGCGTGTGCGCGCTGGCGATGGCGGCACCGGACGGATGCTGCGCATACTCTGCCGGCCGTACGCCGTCGGCGGCCCAGGCCGATGGCGCGTACAGGGCAATGACGAGCGTGCAGAATCCGAACAACCGTCCGATCGTTCTCATGATGTCGCTTCCTGCCGATAATGCTCGGGAAATTGCGCTTGCAGCCGGTGTTGCTTATCCAGCAGGGCCTCGCGTGTTTCAGGGCGATCCGGGTCCGGACCGATGCATTCGACGGGACACACTTCGACGCATTGCGGTTCGTCGAAATGCCCGACGCACTCGGTACACAGTGCCGGATCGATCACGTAGACCGTTGCACCCATCGCAATCGCTTGATTGGGGCAAACCGGCTCACAGACATCGCAATTGATACAAAGCGCGCTGATCTTCAACGACATGCAAACCTCGCGGCACCGTCGATGCGTGCGCAATGACGGCGATGCGAATTATTTCGCTTCGACGAATTGATAATCGGCTCCAGACGGGGTTACCGCCAGTTTGACCCGCTCGTTGTCGGCCGCATCGCCGATGAACAGGATACGCACGCCTTTCAGCGTATCGGCCGGAACCGGTTTGAACGCCGTTTCGATCAACTCGGCCATCTTGGCCGACGCCGGCGAGCCGAAAGCCAGCATATTGTCCTTCTGTACGCCGCGTTCCAGTACCGTAGCGACCGATTCGGCTTGGCGCTCGTATTTGATTTGAAATTCCGGGTCGGACTGCGGCGGCAGGTAATATAGGAACGGACTATTGGAGATAGCGCCCAGGTTCTGCTCTACCGCCGTCTGCAGATACACCTTCCAGCCGGCATCGTCGTCCGGGCCCGGCAATTGCAACACTTGTGCCGCCGTATCGGCTGTATCGGACGGCGGCGGCTTGCTCTGATTGCACGCCGTCAGCATTGCGACCGACAGCGCGCCCGCGATCAGCGCCAGACGTATCGAAACTTTCATCATGCGAGCTCTCCCAAGGTATTGGCAGACATTCAGGAAGCCGCGCCGTGTTTCCATGTCGCTTGCAAAGCGGCGGCCACTGCGGACGGAACGAAGCTGGAGACATCGCCGCCGAGCCGAGCGATCTCGCGTACCAGCGTGGACGAAATGAAGCTGTGTTTCTCGCCCGGCGTCAAAAACAGGGTTTCGACCTCGGGAATCAGATGCCGGTTCATTCCCGCCATCTGAAATTCGTATTCGAAATCTGAAACCGCGCGCAAGCCGCGCAATAGGATCGTACCGCCCACCGAACGCACGAAATACGCCAGTAACGTCTCGAATCCGAGCACCTCGACATTGTCATGCCGTGCGAGTGCGTCTTGCACCAGTTCCACACGCTGCGCCAATGGCAGAAGCGGCCTCTTCGCCGAACTCTCAGCGACGCCGATGACCACTTTTTCGAACAGCGCCGCCGCGCGCGCCACCAAGTCGATGTGGCCATTGGTGATCGGATCGAAGGTTCCCGGATAGACGGCGATGCGGGGAATGGCTCGGGGCATTACAGATCTGGATTAGTTCGGAACCGCCAGTGTAACAGTGCGCTATCCTTCTGGGCCACGGTACAGCGCAAATCGCACTTCGCGGGTGCGGCCCTCGCGATGCAATGGCCAGTCCAGCGACAGCTCCGGTGCCGTATCGATAGGATGCTCCAAATACAGCCAGGCGCCGGGATTCAGTCTGGGCAACAGCAATGCCAGCGTTTGTTCCCATAAATCCGCGGAAAATGGCGGATCGACGAAAGCGATATCCGCCAGCCCGCCGGGTTGGCGCGCCAGCCATTGCCGCGCGTCCTCGTGAACGATCCGGACGATGGATTGCGCCGACAAGCGCTGTGCCGTTTGCCGCAATCGTTGGACCAGCACCGGATCCTGCTCGATCAGGGTGGCATGCGATGCGCCGCGCGAAACCGCTTCCAGCCCCAACGCACCGCTGCCGGCAAACAGATCCAGCACGCTGGATTGCGGCAATTTCGGCATCAGCCAGTTGAACAACGTCTCCCGGACCCGATCCGGAGTCGGCCGCAATCCCGGCGAATCGGGGACCGTCAAGCGCGTATTGCGCCAACGGCCTCCGATAATCCGAACCTGGCCTTCAGGGGTATGGAGTCTGCGTTTCATCGGAGTTTGTCCGGCTGCGGTGCTAGCATGTGCGCATTGTCCGACATCCACACGCAATGATCCGTTTTTTCCGCCGCAAAAAAACCGAACCCGAACCGACCGCTAACGACAGGGCGAGCGACACGGCCCGTTCCGATCCGGAAGGCTCCGCCGACGCTGTAGCGGTTCCCGCGCAGCCGGGGAGCGGCTCCGGCGCGGGAACGTCCGAAGCCGGTACGTCCGTTCCTTACGCGCCGATGCTGCCCGCTTCCGATGCGCCGGCGATGGCGGCCGATAGCCATGCCGATGCGCCGATATCCGATACCGCGGCGCTGGCAGTCGATCCCGTTCCTCCTGAATCGGGAGCCGGGACCGATACGGACATAACGGCGTCTTCCGCCGCCGCCAAACCCGGCAAGCCCGGTTGGCGCGAGCGGCTGCGCAACAGTGCTTTCGCGCGCACCTTCAGCGGGTTGTTTTCACGCAATCCCCGGCTTGACGACGACCTGTTGGACGAAATCGAGACGGCGCTGCTGACCGCCGATGTCGGCGTCAATGCCAGTACCGCATTGGTCGAAACCTTGCGCAAACGGATGAAAGCGCGGGAATTCGCCGACGCCAATGTCCTGTTGGTCGCGTTGCGCACTGAACTGATAGAAATGCTCAGGCCGGTGGCGGTGCCATTGAGGATCGATACCGCCGCCAAACCTTTCGTTCTCTTGACGGTCGGTGTCAATGGTGTCGGTAAGACCACGACCATCGGTAAGCTGGCCAAACGCTTCAAGGATGAGGGCCGTAGTCTGATGCTGGCCGCTGGCGACACCTTTCGCGCCGCTGCTGTCGCCCAATTGCAGGTTTGGGGCGAGCGCAATGGGGTTCCGGTTGTCGCTCAAGGGCAGAATGCCGATGCCGCCTCGGTGGCATTCGACGCATTGCAAGCGGCCCAGGCGCGCGGAATCGAGATATTGATCGCCGACACTGCCGGTCGCTTGCATACGCAGCAAGGATTGATGGCGGAACTGGGAAAGATCCGCCGGGTATTGAGCAAGCTCGATCCCGCCGCGCCGCAGGAAGTGCTGATGGTGATCGACGGAACCACCGGACAGAATGCGCTCTCGCAGTTGCGCCAGTTTCACGCGGCCGTCAATGTCACCGGCCTGGTCGTGACCAAACTGGACGGTACCGCCAAAGGCGGCGTGATATTTGCGCTGGCGCGCGAGTTCGGAATTCCGATACGCTTCGCCGGCATCGGCGAGCGGCCGGAGGATCTGCGCGTTTTCGATCCGGAAGCTTTCGTCGACGCGCTGCTGCCGGAAGCGCTGGGCGCATGAGTCTGGGCCCAGCCACTGCCGGCCACGGGGCCGGATTCGCCCAATTGCCCGATCCGCCCTATTACGCCGTCATCTTTTCGTCGTCGCGCAACGGCAACGACGACGACGACGGTTATCAGCATACGGCACTTCGCATGCTGGAACTGGCCGCCGGACAACCTGGATTTCTTGGCATGGAAAGCGTGCGCGACGAGAAAGGTTTCGGCATCACCGTATCCTATTGGCAGGATGAGGTATCGATCGCCGCATGGAAGACGCACGCTGAACATCGCTTAGCCCAAGCCAACGGCAAGGAGTGCTGGTACTCGCATTACGAAATACGAGTCACGCGGGTCGAGCGCGCTTATTCCCGAATCCGCTGAGCCGTGGAATTTCCCGTCATGACCGTATTCCGGCAACCATCCGAGAAGTCTGAAGCGATCGCCAGACCGATATTGCTGGCCCTGCCGGGACTGGATGGTACCGGCAGGCTGTTCGGCGATTTCGCGCGTGCGCTGGGCCACACTCTGGAATTCCGTGCGCTTTCCTATCCGGATGATCGGCCATTGGGTTACCCGGAGCTGATATCCATCGCAAGCGCCGCACTTCCCGGCAAGCGCCCCGGAACCGGCCTCTTATCGAGTCCATCGGAATCGCCATGAGCCGGAAAACCGATACTTTCGCCTCGATTCTGCTGGCTTGGTTCGACCGCCACGGACGCCATGATCTGCCTTGGCAGCATCCACGGACGCCATACCGCGTCTGGTTATCGGAAATCATGTTGCAACAGACCCAGGTCAAGACCGCGATCCCTTATTTCCTACGCTTCGTCGATACGTTTCCCGATCTGCCGACTCTGGCGCAAGCGACGCTGGACGAGGTTCTGGCGCAGTGGTCCGGCCTGGGGTACTACGCGCGTGCGCGCAATCTCCATGCGACGGCGAAACGATGCGTACAGCATCACTCCGGCGATCTGCCGTGCGACATCGATGCCTTGTGCGCCTTGCCGGGTATCGGTCGCAGTACCGCCGGGGCGATCCTGGCGCAAGCATGGAATCGACGGTTTCCGATCCTGGATGGCAACGTCAAACGCTTGTTGACCCGCTATCACGGCGTAGCCGGCTGGCCCGGAACGCCCTCGGTCGAAAAACGGCTTTGGCAATTGGCCGAGCGGCACCTGCCGCAGCAGCGGCTGGCGGATTACACCCAGGCGCAAATGGACTTCGGAGCGACCCAATGCAATCGGGCGCATCCGGCATGCATATCCTGCCCGTTGAACCGTCAGTGCGCGGCCTGGCGCGATGGGCGCGTCGGCGAACTGCCTACTTCCAAAGCCGGCAAGACCTTGCCCGAGCACGATGCGATCGTATTGCTGATCGAGGATGGCCGCGGCAGGGTCCTGTTGCAACGCCGTCCCGCGGCTGGCGTTTGGGCGTCGCTATGGTCGTTGCCGCAAGCCATGGATGCCAGCGAAGCTCGGCACTGGTTCGCCAAGCATATGCGCGGCGACTATGAGCGTGCGCTCCCGCTTCCGGAACTCCGTCATGTTTTCAGTCATTTCAGGCTGAAGATGCAGCCATTGCACTGGCCGCGGCTCGCATTGCGGCAAAGGCTGCGCGACAATGATGATCTGCGCTGGATCGGGCAAGATGAGTTCCAATCGCTCGGTATTCCTGCTCCGATTCGCAAATTGCTTGAATCGCGATCACTGCGCCGGTGCATGCAGGCGTGATTTCCCGAGGAGAATGCAAAATGTCCGAAACGCCTTCGCTGACGACCACTGTCGGGATCACGCTTGACGCAATGAGCGCTTTTCATCGCTTCACCAAGCAGACGGGAAGCTGGTGGCCTAAAAGCCACACATGGTCGCGGGACGTGCTCCAAGACATCCGAATCGACCCGCGTATCGGCGGACTGTGTACGGAGCTGGGGCCCCATGGTTTCCGTTGCGATTTCGGCCGTGTCATCGATGTCGAGCCCGGTCGCCGGCTGATATTCACTTGGCAGGTCGCCTTCGATCGAAGGCCGCAACCTGACCCCAGCAAGGCCAGCGAGGTCGAAATCAACTTCCTGCCGATAGAACAGGACCATACGTCGATCGTGGCGGGACACCATACATCCGTGACATTGACCCATCGGTATTTCGATCGTCACGGTCCGGATGGCGCGCGCTATCGGCAGCTCATGGCTTCTCGCGCAGGCTGGCCCACATTGCTTCGCGCTTTCGTTCATGTCACCAGTTCCTGACCGCTGCCCAGCCATGTCTAGAATCGTCTTTTGCCATCACGAAAAACGCGAAACCGAAGGATTGGATTTCGTTCCTTATCCGGGCGAACTCGGGCAGCGTATTTTCGATCAGATCGGTAAAGCTGCCTGGGCGGCCTGGCTGGCGCATCAGATCATGCTGATCAACGAAAACCGGCTATCCCTGCGCGATCCAGAGCACCGCGCCTTCCTTGAAAGGGAAATGCACAAGTTCCTGTTCGAGGGAGTCGCGGAAAAGCCCGATGGCTTCATTCCTTTGGATACGGATTGATACATTGCGTTTAGCCTGGGATGCCGGGATTCCCTCTCTGCCCCCATTTCACGTCCAAGCGACTTGCCCGAGGCCTCGCGCACCGGTATCATCCCCGGTCTCGCATGGGCGTAATTCGCATCCGGGACATGGCCAGATAGCTCAGTTGGTAGAGCAGAGGACTGAAAATCCTCGTGTCGGCAGTTCGATTCTGCCTCTGGCCACCATAACAATAACTTTAGGTTAGGTATGGAACCCTTGCGCGTTTAGAGCGTGTTACGGGCTTTTTGCATGGCGGCTATGGGTTCTGTCGAGAATTCTATGGAGCCGCGTACCATTCTTCTTCCTCGTGACCTGCATATGCCAATTCCCAGTTGGTGCAAAAAAATTCTCAAAAGACTGCTATACGGCCCGTATTATCAGTATTTCAACCGTTTGTCGGATGCGATTGCAGATCCGCGCGGGCTGGGGATGGCGGATTTCTTGATGCATGATTCTTTGCACGTCAGCCCGAAATATAGAAATATATTCTACAGTATGTTGCGCGGAGCAAATGTAATTGACTGTGGTGTTAATCGTGGAAAATTCATAGATCTATGTAATTTGTTTGGTGTGCAGATCATAGGGTTTGAACCGAATCTGAAACTGTATTCGTTTTTGCAATATAAATACGAAAACTATAAAGATGTAAAATTGATAAATTCTGGCGTTGGCGCTGATTCTGGTTTAGTTGATTTTTATTTTGACGCGGACAATATTTCGGATGAAGGGTTTACTGTTTGTGCCTTAAAGAAATATAAGGACACGAAGTCGGTAACGTCAGTAAAGTGTCAGATTATTGATCTATGCGATTTTATACAAAAAGAATATGTTGAAAAAGGACAGCGGGTTTATCTGTTGAAATTAGATGTAGAGGGCGCCGAGTTCGGGTTGGTAGAAAAAATATGTAAAACCGGAATTTTCAGGCATTGCGACTATATAGTTGTCGAGACGCATGCAAGAGCTTTTGATGATGGAAATGAACGATTGCAAAAGATCAAAGATGCGATTTCTTCCGCTGGTGCAACCAATATAGATTTAGATTGGGTTTGATGGGATTATTTTGGAAAACCATTAGATATTGATTGTATTTTATTTTTGTGCTGTGGCGTGGAGATGGGGCATAAGGACTGCATTTAAACATGATCTAAGCCCATGTTTAATCAAAATAAAGCAGATACAGCATTTTGCGCGTTCTTTAGCATGGCGTTTTTGTCGATGTTCGGGTGATCTTCTCTCGCGGCTGCTTGTGACATTATCTCGCCGGACCCGATTACGGGTATTTCACGTTGGCTTGATCTGTCGCCCTCCACGGTTGAAAATTGGATTTGAGGGTGGCGAAGGCGGCATGGAAAATGCTTTACGAACCAACCTGCTGGACGTGAAAGAACAATACGAACGGCGGTTCAAGGATTTTTAGGGCGCATGCGGCGAGCCGGAGAAACTACGGATCGGTGAGGTGTACGTGCGCGACGAGTACGTACCGTACCTATGGGGAGCTTGGCGTGGGCGGCCGTGTGAGCTTCGGCCGGGACTCGACTTTCTTCAGCGATGCCCATCTATCGCAGGCCGTTCGGCGGGCACAGCGAAGGCTCCTCGTCGAATTTGGGTGTCCAGGTCAAGTTCTGACGTCTGTCTATAAGACTAAATATTCGGGCCGACCGGGCCGCTTCAGTGCGCTCGATCACAAAACGGTAACGAATGGTTGCTTAGGATAACTCAAAATTCACAATGGCGGGTTTTGATCGAGATCGGTATTCCCGACGGTTTGAGAGGGGATTTGCCGGTTTCATTGAGACTGCACCGTTGTATTCACGCTTGTCATGGGGATGTCGTAGGGGACATGTAAGCTGGTTTGATCGTCTTTGACGTATATCCCGGAGCGCCTATGCATGGAGCATCACTGGTTTTCTATTCCGGATATTTGAACAGTCATGAATCATGTATACCGAATCGTGTGGCGTGCCGCTCAGCAAACGTGGGTCGTTGTTTCCGAACTGGCGCGAGGTAAGGTAAAAAGCTCCGTTAACGAATCGTCAGGGATAGCGGCCGAGGGATGCCTGGTCGATGTCACGGCTTGGCGCCGGTCGGTACTTGGTCTGGCGGTATTGGCCGCGATGCCTCTGAGTGCGGCCGCGCAGACCAATTTCTATTGGAACGGCTCCGCCGATTCCAACATAGACAATGCGGCCAACTGGACCAGCATGTCGGGCGGTACTCCGGGGTACAGCGACGATGCATACATCAATGTCTCCGGCCCGAACCCGGCCATGCTGCTGTTCGGCTACGAATACCTGCACGCCAACAAGCTGTACATCGGGGACGGAGCCGGCAGCAACGGTGTTTTGAAGGTCGATTTCTCCGATCCGGATTTGTTCGATCCAGGCGTACAGGTGGGGGACGGCTCCGGAGGGAGCGCCCTGACCATTGGCGGCAATGGAGGCAACGGACTGCTCGATGTCGATCTGGATGTAGTGGAGCAATACCGGGGCATGTATATGTGGGGCGATGGTGTGTCCACGCTCGATATCGGAGCCGGCACGAATAGCACGGGAACGGTGAACATACTGGGCAACGGCAAGACGCCTGCGCTCCAGAGCATGCAGGGCGGGCTCATGACTCAGTATTTCGGCGCCGTCCGTGTCGGAGTCGATCAGGGTACCGGGGAGATCAATATCATAGGCGGGTCATTTGATTCGTCGGACACTACTCAGGGGCAGTTGCT
>JAITWM010000079.1 GCA_031285265.1 Lysobacteraceae bacterium | reverse complement strand
GGTGACAACGGCTGAGGTGACCGATCGCAAGGGGGCGCTGGAAGCGTTGGGTCGCTGCAGGCAGGGCTTGAAGCAGGTGAGCAACGTACTGTGCGACAGCGGCTACGTCGGGGAGCCGTTTGCCCAGAGTGTACGCGCCGTCCTTGGGGAGCATGTCACGGTGCAGATTGCCAAACGCAGCGAACTACACGCCTTCAAGGTTATGCCTAAGCGCTGGGTCGTCGAGCGTAGCTTTGCTTGGTTGGAGAAGAACCGCAGGTTATGGAAAAACTGTGAGCGGTTGCTTAACACCAGCTTGCAATTCATCCATCTGGCTTTCTTGGCACTATTACTCAAAAGACTTTGAACAGGTTCTAATATCGAGTCAGCATGTGAATCCACCGTCTCATGGGTGTGGACAATCATCCTGTAGCTTGGCGCCATGACGGTACCGGACGGTACTTTTCTATCGGCATATATTCCGCTCAGGCGGCTGCATTGCATCTTTCACTCGACTGGTTGGCACTTGACACACGCGTTACTCTTACCCTTTCTCTATCGGCATCAATGACGTTGACTTGTGATCCCCCATGTCCAAACACGATTCATCTTCACGCGATTTCCACCTGGAACCCGAAGACGCTGAACGCCTCGCCAATCTGACTGGACCGTTCGACGCTCACTTGCGCCAAATCGAATTACGTCTGGGAGTAAAAATCGCCAACCGTGGAGCCATCTTCCATGTCAGTGGTCCCGATCCGGCCGTCGCAAGTGCCGAAAAACTGCTTCGCGCCTTGTACGCCGAAACCGTCGAGCAAGTGTTCGACGACAAAGCCATTCACTTGCGTCTGAATACCGCCGATTTGATGAAGGTCGACGAAACCGACGATTACCAAGCACAAGAAATTGTCATCAAGGCCAAACGCGGTACGGTTCGCGGACGAGGAGCCAATCAAACTCGTTACTTACACTCGATCGCCACCCACGACATCAACTTCGGCATTGGCCCGGCGGGTACCGGAAAAACATTTCTTGCCGTCGCCTACGCGGTAAGCGCACTCAACGAAGCGCGTGTACAACGGTTGATTCTGGTCCGTCCTGCGGTGGAAGCTGGCGAGAAGCTCGGTTTTCTCCCTGGCGATCTGACCCAGAAGGTCGATCCTTATCTGCGCCCGCTTTATGACGCGCTCTATGAAATGCTGGGTGTGGAAAAGGTTGACCGGCTATTGGAACGGAACGTCATCGAGGTCGCACCGCTGGCTTACATGCGCGGCCGCACGCTCAACGACGCCTTCGTGATCCTGGACGAAGCGCAGAACACTACTATCGAACAGATGAAAATGTTCCTTACCCGTTTGGGTTTCGGCAGCACCGCCATCATCACTGGCGATCTCACCCAGATCGATCTGCCCAAACACATCAAATCCGGTTTACGGGACGCCACGGAAGTGCTGCGCGGCGTCGAAGGCGTCAGCTTCACGTTTTTCCAATCGCACGATGTGGTACGTCATCCCTTGGTCGCGCGGATCGTCAACGCCTACGAGCGACGCGATGCCCCCGACCAGGAGAATATGCCGGCATGAGCGGCAGCACGATTCGTTTGCAGGTGGCTGTCAGCTACGGGGTTCCGCGCCGTGGATTGCCGGCAGCGTCCAGTTTCCGCAAATGGGCCACTGCCACCCTGTCCGGACACTTGCCGGAAGCCGAATTGGCGATCCGTATCGTCGACAGTGAGGAAGGACGAGCACTGAACCACCGCTACCGCGGCAAGGATTACCCGACCAATGTTCTCAGCTTTCCGGCGGAACTACCCGAAGATGTGACCATACCGCTATTGGGCGATCTGGCGCTGTGCGCACCGGTCATCGCCGATGAGGCCACGCAGCAGCACAAACCGCTCAACGCGCATTACGCGCACCTGACTGTACATGGCTTGTTGCACCTTCTCGGTTGGGACCATCGAACCCCGCCGGAGGCTGAAACCATGGAACAACGGGAACGCGATATCCTGGCCAGTCTTGGCATTCCCGATCCCTATCTGGAGTACTGACGATGACACTCTATCGATCCCTGCCCTGGCTGCTCGTACTGGGACTTGCCTGCCCCGTGCATGCAGAGGAACCTGCGAAGCCAGCAGCGGAACTACGCCTAACGGAACAGGATGCGGCATCCGCCGACTTGCCCGCCCTGATTGAATGCCGCCAAGGCGTTCGCGAGTTCTTGTCATTGATGCCTGCGCTAAAGGATCCGTTGCGCGCCGTCGCGCTAGGTTGGCAGCCATTGCCACGAATCAACCAATTCATGACCGAATACCGCTTACAACAATCGATCACCGTATTTGGCCACGCCACTGACCGGATTGCCTTTTCCGGCGGCAGCGTGATGGCCTTGCTCGACCTTCCCGATCCGCGGCCACTGGCAGCTCGACTCGAGTTGGAAACAGCAATCGATACTCCGGAAAAAGCCATGTTCGGACGCGAGGTTCGCAGCGACGATCTGATCGACCCGGAAACCGGCGAAGCACTGATCGAGTCCGTCATCCTCAGCATCTCCAATGTCGATTCACATCCTGGGAAAACCCTGGTTGGATGCAATTATTCATTGGACCATATGGAATCCGAGGAGGAATCCGTTCCCGCTACCGAAACATCACCGCCATCGGCACTTCCATCTTCACAGGATGCCAGCAATGCGGCTGCTGATCGTTGAGGATTCCGAGACGCTCAGTGATGCATTGCTGACCAGTCTGGCTCGCGAAGGCTACGCCTGCGATCATGCCGCCGATGGCGATATGGCTCTGGAATTCCTGTCACGCTACCCCTACGATCTGGTCGTACTGGATCTGATGCTACCCAAACGCAGCGGTTTCGATGTTCTGCGAACAATGCGCGCGCAAGGTCAGACCGCCGGGGTACTGATTCTGTCCGCACGCGATCAGATCGACGATCGCGTCGCCGCACTCGATACCGGCGCCGACGATTATCTTGTCAAACCCTTCGTCCTGGATGAATTATTGGCGCGCCTGCGCGCACTCGGCCGGCGTCCCCCGACCAATCCAGCATCGACATTGATCCACGACACTCTGGAGATCGATCCGCGCAGCCGGCGCGCACGCTGGCAAAACCAGGATCTGGAATTGACGCCCAAGGAATACAGCTTGTTGGAACTACTGGCGAAGCACCGCGGCCAGACCTTCTCGCGCACGCGAATTTTCGAACATCTCTACGATAGTAATAGCAACGCTTCGGACAAAGTCATCGAAGTAGTCGTCAGCACACTGCGCACAAAATTGGCCCGTGTCGGCGCCGACAACCTGATCCAGACCCGGCGAGGATTCGGCTATGTTTTCGAATAGGTCCGGCGTCTGGTCGATTCGCAAACACCTGATCATCGGCCTGTCACTGACGATCGGACTGATTCTGGCTCTGCTGTTCCTCGTTCTGGACCACCAGGTCGACAGTGAAATCTATCGACAGATGGACAAGACACTGGATTTTCGCGCACAGACCATTGCCAATCATTTGTTCTCGGCCGACGATGTATCGCTGGATGAGCGCTTGCCCGAATACGCGCTCGACAGCCACACTGAATTCTTCACCCTCTACGACAAGCAAGGACATGTGGCCCTGACATCACCCAACTGTCATGACACCGCATTGACGCCCCCGCCGCATCGTTCCGAGGCCAACCTGCACTACAACCTGGTATTACCCGACGGACATCACGGCCGCGCCATTGCCATGTATCAGAATGACTTGGATACTGGCGACCATTACCTGCTGGTCGTTGCCAGCGAACGCGAAAGCTGGGATCGCGTCGAACGCCATCTGCACTTCGTAATTATGGCCGCCATCCTGCTGGCCACGGCGGCCGCGGTACTTTTCAGCCATTTGATTCTGCGACGCGCCTTCACCTCGTTGATTCGCGAAGGGCGGCGTATCGCCGCGATGACTCCCGACAAACCGCTTGTTTCTATCGGGGAAGGACTGCCGCAAGAGTTGATGCCGTTTGCCGAGGCATTCAATACCGGCACCCAGCGCCTGTATACCGCTGTGGAAAGAGAACGGAGTTTCTCGCGCGACATCGCGCACGAACTGCGTACGCCGCTCAGCGAGATCCGAACCTCCGCCGAATCAGCATTGCGCGGCACTGACATCGACCACGCACACAAAGGACTGACGGCGGCGATTGCCGCAACCGAACGCATGCAGCGCGCCATCGACACGTTGCTATCGTTGGCACGCTACGAATCCAAACAGGATCAGCCAGCAATCGATCCATTGGATCTTATTCCGCTCCTGCAGGCCACGGTTCAAACCGTGAAGCAAGCCGCCGCGGCCAAAAACATCGTCGTGCATGTCGCCTTTCCGGATACTGCCTGGACTCGTAGTGACATCGGCATCCTGGAACGGATCCTGTCCAATCTGCTGCAAAATGCGGTTGAATATGCGCCTGAGCAGACATCGATGAACTGTACGCTCACTCGTCGCGGCAATGCTTTCTGGCTGCATATCGACAATCAGTCCACCGAACTTACGCCCGAAGACATTCCTCGCCTGGGAACCCGCTTCTGGAGAAAAGCCGACCAGGGCGGCACTGCGCAGCACGCGGGACTAGGGTTGGCACTATCGTTCGGACTTGCGCGGGCGTTGGGCCTATGTCTGCAATTTCGTTTGACGGACAACCGTTTGCAGGCCGAACTAGGTCCTTTTCAGGCACTGTAATCAGCCGTCCGGTTCGCACGATACCGCGTACCAATACGCTCTCTCATTTCGAGCCCTACTGTTTCGTTATCGATTACCAAACTCCTGCGGCGTATTCATCTCAAGAATGCTCGATGCCGATCGATAATACTCGATACCTATTCGACGAAAACATGCAATCTTCAATCGCTACGATTATTATGCAGACATCCCCTTTCCGACGGCACGAGCAGTCATGCCCAGAATTTCGGATATTGCCGTCCTGGATCAACCGCGGCAATTTACCTTATGTGTTCGTACCCAAACATCGGTACACAAGCTGCCTGAGCTAATCGGCGACAGTTATCGCCGCATGTCCGATCATCTCATTGACCTGAACCACTATCTCGCCGATGTCCCGTTCGTCCATTTTCACAATCTGGATCTGCGCCAACCGAATATGCAGAACCTGGAAGTGGAGATCGGTTTCCCGGTCATCGCAACACTGCCGGGAAAAGCAGACATCCAACCCAGCATCCTTCCCGCGCAACGCGTCATCTTCTGTATGTATCTTGGGCCTTACCGAGACATGGAACCCGTTTACGAAGAGATGATCCAGTGGGTCGCCAATAAAGGACGTCGCTCGGCAGGCAACGGCTACGAGTACCATTACAACAGCTCTCAACATCCAGCAAACGAACTGCTGACCAAGGTCGTCATGCCGGTCGGATGACCCGGAGCGGCACATTTATCCATGTATAAACCGTGCGCTGCACGCGCTGCGGACAGGCCTGTCTCTTTCCGGAATCGACGATTCAACCACACCGTCGTCCCTTGCATGGCGTCTCTCTGGCGAAGACTACTCGTGGCGATTACCGCGTTCACCATCCCTGCACGGAATTACCTCCCACGATAGAGGCCCTGGAAGCCATGAACATAATGCCCGATGCAATTCCGCCGCTCATCCAAAGCTTCCCCTAAGCTTCATTACGCATCCTTCGCCGCGCGTGCTTTGGATGCACGTAAGAGCACGCGTCATCTGCGCCTGCTTCGCCATCTGTCATTCCCAATCGAGCAAGAATGAATATTTCGCCTAACAGCCCCCATCCGATAACGCGGAACAAGCGCATCCTCATCATCGGCATCGCCGCACTCGCCATCGCCGCCGCCGGTGTTTATCTATGGCTGGGCAGCGATGACACTGACTCTACCCAAGACACCGACATCTCCGCCGGCGCGGTGCCAGGCGGCATTCGGCTCAATGATGAACAAATCAAGGCTTTGGGAATCCTCACCGAAAAAACCGTTCGCGCCGAATCGGTACCACTACCGGGACTGCCCGCCCAGACACAAATCCCTCTGGATGCCAGCGCCCGAATCGTGATTCCCTATGCCGGCGTCGTGACTCGAATATCGTCCGACGACGGCGCAATGGTCGCCAAGAACCAAGCCGTGGCACGGATTCAGAGTCGAGAATTCCTGACCGCGCAAGCCGAGCTGGCCAACGCACGCAACGAGGCTCATACCGCATCGTTGCAAGCCAGACGCGACGCACAGTTGCTGACGGAAGGCATCATCCCGGCATCGCGCTATGAGCAGACCCGGCTACGGGTCGAAATGGCTCAGGATGCACTGCGGCAAACGCAAGGCGCCCTATCTCACCTCCGTATTCCCGGTGATGGACAACCGGGCGAGTATGAACTGCTGGCTCCGGTCGCCGGTCGCATCCTGCAACGCGACATTGCCCCGGGACAGACGGTGACCGCACTCGACAGCGCTTTCGTCATCTCCCAATCCCGGCATCTGGATATCGTATTCAACGCCCCGATCCGGGCCGAGCAAAAATTGACCACAGGCCTGCCGGTACGTCTACCGGATGGCAGCACGGCAACGGTCATGGCCGTTGGCGCGAGCACGGATTCTGCCAGCCAAAGTCTACGGATGCGTGCCTCATTGGACGAGGATTCCAGCTTTGTCGTCGGCCAGCAATTCGATGTGACGCTGCTGCTGCCAGCTCCAGAGGGCGCTATCGCCGTTCCCTCCAGTGCCCTGCTGCCGGAAGGCAGTCGGCACGTGTTGTATGTCCGTACTGGCCAGGATTTCCGCGCCATCGTTGTCGATCGTCTGGGCGGTGACGGCGTACAGGCCGTAGTCAGAGGTGAAGGGCTTTTGGCGGATATGGACGTGATCACGCGCGGGACCATAGCACTGAAATCGCTGATCCCGGTGGAGTAAATCGAACATGATTTCGAAA
>JAITWM010000229.1 GCA_031285265.1 Lysobacteraceae bacterium | reverse complement strand
ACATCCGTCATATCCGATAGTCCATTCGCGTAATGGATTGTCGATGTTTATTTTTTCCCACTGTTTCATCGACAGGGAAGCCTAAGAAGACATGTTCAAGCTCTAGCATAAATAATGAGAATGATATACAATATCAAAAGATAAATATCGCCATTTATCCGTTCACCCCGATTAGCCACTGTGCGAATTGCTACGGACCCAAGCACCCGTATCGAATCGCAGGCAGCGAATAGCGAGGCGGCCTCTTAGGATTTCCGAAACGCATGTTTTGCGACCGGGGACCCGTTGCCGATTGCATCCGGGAAGGCGGTTCCTTCTGCCTGCGCTTTTTCCTCGAGATTCGATATGCCGTCAGATCGCAAATATCATTTCTTTCGTCTCTCCCGGCTTGCCTTCACTGTATTGCCGTTGTCGATGACCACGGTATCGGCGCACGCTCTCGGCAACGCATCCGAGGACGCGACAACCGATCTTCCCGGGTTGTCGGTCAGATCCAATCAAGGCGCCATGCGTGCCGGCGCCTTGCGCGATGAAATCGTCAAGACCGAGACGATCGACGCAAGAGCTATCGAACGCTCCGGTGCAACGAACATCAACGAAGCGTTGGACAATAATCCCGGCATTGCCGTGCAACTGGAATGTTCTATCTGCAATGTTCGCAACGTATTGTTGAACAATCTTCCCGGCCGTTACACGACATTGATGGTGGATGGCGTTCCGATCTTTTCGTCGGTGTCCTCGGCCTACGGATTGGACAGCGTCAGTGTCCACGGCATCGAACGGATCGACGTAGCCCGTGGCGCCGGTGCCAGTCTGATCGCACCGGAAGCGTTGGCGGGAACGGTCGACATCGTGACCAGACGGCCACAAACCGCGGAAAATCATCTGCGCCTGCAGGTGGGCAATTATGGTTCACGTCAAGCGGATGCTTATTTCGCACGGCCATTCACCGGCGGCGCGTTCACTGCGACGTTCAATTACAACCGGCACGATTCGGTCGACGATGACGGTGACGGTATTTCCGAATACAGCGGTTATGTCCGCAAACTCGGCAGTGTCGGCCTTTTTCTGGACAACATCGCCGGTTTCCGCATTCGCAGCCGGCTCGATCTGGTCGACGAGGACCGCGGCGGCGGCGCGATGGGAAACGATTATTCGGCAATCAAAGCCAGCACACGCGGTAACCCATTCGACTGGAGCCGCAGCAGGCATGGTTCCCCGGATCCGGGAGGTTGGGTCAATCCGAGCGATGGCAGCATCATTCCCTACGATGATGGACGTGGCGGTTTTTCCGAAATCATTTTCACCAAACGAGCACAATGGATCGGTGTCGGCGAGCGCTATTTCGATACCGGAAAACTACGTTTGGCAGCTGGCGTGGCCCGGCACGAGCAAGATAGTTTTTATGAACTGTCCACCTATATCGGTAAGCAGAACCAATATTATGCTGAAGCGAGCTGGCAGTTCCCGTGGGGTGCGTGGACCGCGACGATGGGAGCGAATTACCGGTTCGAAGATCTGAGAAGCCACGGCCACACCGCCGATGGCACTCCGGTATACGGTATCGATAATTACCGGTACAAAACGCCCGCAGTGTTCCTGCAAGCATATCGCACGTTTTTCGATGACCGGTTGGAACTGAACGGTTCTGTACGCCACGATCATCACAATGTATTCAACGGTATCACTTCGCCGCGTTTGAATCTGCTTTATCACCATACTACGCGGCTCTCCAGCCGTCTCAGCGCGGGAAAAGGATTTCGTGCGCCGACCAGTTTCTTCGAACAGGACCACGGCATACTCGATACGATCCGCATCGTTCGAGATCTGGACGACCCCGAGATTTCGCACAATGTCAGCTATGCGTTGAGCTACGCCGGCGACCGGCTCGCCGTCACCGGCTCATACAATTACAACCGGATCCGGAACTTTGCGATGCTCGATTCGACAGCAGTCGACGATAACGGCGATCCGATCACGCTATTCACCAGCGCAACGGAAAACGTGATCGTGCAAGGATTGGACATCAACGTGTCCTACCTGCTGACACCGGCATTGACGGTCAATGCCGCCGGCGAAGCATTTCATTACCGTTTTCCGCCGGGAACGTTGATATTCGCCCGGCCCGAGCATAAGGCGTATTTCGGCTTTGATTACGAAAAAGGCCGGCTCGATCTGAGCGGAAGACTGGTGTGGACCGGCGCGATGGACCTGCGTAAGTTTCACGCTGACGGCAGCGGCAGCCAGAATCGTTTCAACTTCGACGGGACACGCAAACGCGACCGGAGTCCCGATTACCTAACCGTGGATCTGCGCGCCGAATACGCTCTGACATCGTGGCTTGCGTTATATGTCGGCGCCAACAATCTATTCAACTATCGGCAGAGCGAGCACGAGAGTTTTCTCTTTGTGAACTGGGAAGGGGTACCCGACGTGACCCATTTATGGGGGCCCAATCGCGGACGTTATTTGTATGCCGGTATCAAACTCGATTTCTGATCCCAGGCGCTGGCGCGCAGCGGGTCTGACGTTGATGCTGATGACGGTCCCGGCAGCGCTCGCGAACGAACCACCGTCCTGGGGCTTCGTGCTGCCGACCTTGGAAGGCGAACGTTTCGTACGATCCGCCGATCTGCCAGGACCGGTGCTGGTGAATTTCTGGAGCAAAGACTGCCCTCCTTGTGTGCGCGAGTTGCCGCGATTGGAGACGTTCGCACGCGATAATCCACAATGGACGGTGATACTAATCGCCACCGATACGCCACAGCAAGCCAAAGTGTTTCTGACCAGACAGGGGATCGCATTGACCACATTGCGCGGCGGCGCGGATGTCACCGGATCCATGCGAGGAGCAGGAAACCGTAGTGGCGGATTGCCTTTCAGTGTCGTTCTGGACGATGGAAAGATCTGCGAAACCCGTTTAGGCGAGCTGGACGAAACCGTATTGCGCGATTGGCAGCGGCAACCGTGCTATCCGCAAGAGCCACATATCTAAAACCATCGGGTCCGGCCATGGATGGGGTCCGCAACGTTGCATGCTCTCGATTAACACTTGAGTTCTTATGCTGATGCCTCATCCTGCGATGCCTTCTGGAAAACGGACATGACTCATTCGATGCGTGAACTCGGCCGATCCGGACTGCGCATAGCGCCCATCGCTTTCGGCGGCAATGTATTCGGCTGGAGCGCAGACTCGGCACAATCGTTCAAATTGCTCGATGCCTTCGTCGATGCCGGTTTCAATCTGATCGATACGGCGGATGTCTACTCGGAATGGGTTCCCGGCAATCATGGCGGAGAGTCGGAAACGATCATCGGGCAATGGCTGCGCCGGAGCGGCAAACGCGATCAGGTCGTCATCGCGACCAAGGTGGCGAAGTGGAGCCAGCGCAAAGGGCTTTCCGCGAAAAACATCGCCGCCGCCGCCGAAGATTCATTGCGCAGATTGCAAACCGAAACCATCGATCTTTATCAGGCGCACAAGGACGATGCCGATACGTCGCTGGAAGAGACGCTCGGTGCGTTCGCAAAGCTGATCGAACAAGGCAAAGTGCGCGCCATCGGCGCATCGAACTACCGTGCCGCACGTCTGCGGCAGGCATTGCAGATTTCCCGGCAGCAACGCCTGCCGCGTTACGAGACACTGCAACCCGAGTACAACCTTTACGACCGCGCCGGTTACGAAGCCGAACTTGAGCCGTTGATCCGCGAAGAAGGCCTCGGCGTCATCGGGTATTACTCGCTGGCAAGCGGCTTCCTGAGCGGCAAATACCGCGATGCGGCCGATGCCGGGAAGAGCGTCGCGCGCGGTGCCAAGGTAGTTTCGACTTATCTCAACCCCCGTGGATTACGCATCCTGGCCGCACTGGACGACGTGGCCGCAGCGCATCGAGCCACACCGGCGCAAGTGGCGCTGGCGTGGCTGATCGCCCGTCCCGGCGTCACCGCACCGATCGCCAGCGCGACCACCGAAACGCAATTGCACGATATTCTCGCCGCAGCGCACTTACCACTGACGGATGCGGACATCGAAACATTGGACACCGCCAGCATCTGATCCCTTCATTCCTCCGATGGCTCATGCCCCTGCAATGGCGGCGATCACCGTGCCGAAGCGTCTTTCGATCGCCGCCGGCGCTTCACGAAACGCCACAATCCGACGATCGCTATCAACGGTACCGCCATCAACAGCCACAACGGCCACAGCTTGCTCAGTTGCAACAATACTTCCAATAAACCGTACCATCCGATGGCCAAGGAATCCCCCAACCTGCTGAAGAATCCGGGACTGTGCTGGCGCGCTTGCGCATCGAGATCCAGGGACTCGGTCGTGCGCAGTTCCGGCGGTTGATAGATCGACAACCGGATCGTACTGAAATCGATCTGGTCATTCAGCTTCAATTGTTCTATGCGAGCATGATCGCGCGCAGCCGCCGATTGACCGGCGGATTCGATCGCCGCCTGTCTTTCCCCCACGCGACCGTTTTGTTGCGCCATCGCCGACAATGCACGCTGGGTTTCGGCAATTCGCTGCTGATCCAGATACTGCCGCAGCAAATCGAATTGAACATCGACCGCTTTGAAATCACGCTGGTCCAGATACTCGACGGTTCCGGCGATGGCATGCAGGAACTCCTGCGTCCTCTCGCTGGGAACCCGGATCGTCAAATCACCCGTTACGACGTATTCGGCCAATTCGACCACTTTGCCATTCCCCAATGGACGCCGGCGAATACTCTGGATCTGCGCTCTGATATCGCTGCCGGCCACAAATCCGGCACTGTCAGCGGCGGCATTTTCGATCTCCAACGCCGCTTGATAGACATCCTTGACTCGAAATCGCACATTGGCGGTGCGGACCAGTTTGCGATTGCCGCTGACGCCGCTCAATGTCGTCGATGTCAATTGCGTCGCCACATCCGCTTCCGCGGCTTCCTCCTCCACATCCACCGCATTCACGGCTTTGGCCGGTAAGGAAACGTCCGCCGCACTTTCCATCGCGACCGATTCGGCCGATGACATGGACATATCCGCCGCAGACTCCCGCTGCTGCGCGCAGGCCGTCACCATCGCAATCATCAGTGCAACGGCCCACGTCGCCGGGTATCGCTTGTTCATTGCATTCCCTCTCCCTTTCAAAATGAGTCCGTCATCGTCCAACGGCCGTTTCAGGCCATCGACGGCGATGGTTCCCGTTGGCTCCCAACGGCGCACTCCCGATTCGAATCGAGAGCCGCTCGCCGCTCATCATTGCATCTCCGCCGCCATGTTCTCGAATGCATTGATGCGTTTCCGGCGCGTTTGAAAATGCATCGGCCATTTTCCATCAACGCTCGATGATCGCTGCTATACCCATACCGCCGGCAGTGCAGATGGAAACCAGGCAGCGTCCGCCGCCCCGCTCTTCGAGTTGCTTGGCGGCGGTGGCGACGATCCGTGCGCCGGTAGCGGCAAACGGATGCCCAGCCGCCAGCGAAGAACCCACCGGGTTGATTTTCTCCGGATCGATCCTGCCCAGCGGCCCATCCAATCCAAGCCGAGCTTGGCAATAGTCTTCGCTTTCCCACGCGCGCAACGTGCACAACACTTGCGCCGCGAAGGCTTCGTGGATTTCGTAAATATCGAAATCCTGCAAGCGCAGATTGTGGCGGCGCAGTAATTCCGCAACCGCAACCGTCGGCGCCATCAATAGACCTTCTCCATGCACGAAATCGACAGCCGCCACTTGTGCATCGCGCAAATATGCCAATGGCGCGTGTCCGTGCGCTTTGGCCCATTCCTCCGACGCCAGCAAAACGGCGGCCGCGCCATCAGTCAACGATGTGGAATTGCCCGCGGTCAACGTGCCGCACCCGGAAGTCTTGTCGAAAGCCGGTTTCAACGCCGCCAATTTTTCCAATGAAGTGTCCGGGCGCAATAGGTTGTCCCGTTCGACACCTCGAAACGGCACGATCAAGCCGCTGAAAAACCCGCGCTCATAGGCGGCCGCCAACTTCCGGTGCGACGATACCGCCAATTCATCCTGCGAATCGCGGGCGATATTCCATTGTTTGGCCATATCCTCGCAATGTTCGCCCATGCTTTTTCCGGTACGCGGCTCGGCCACGCCGGGAAGCTCCGGCTTCAACTCGCCAAACCGGAATCCTTTGAGGGCTCCCAGCTTCTCCCTGAAGCCCCGCGCACGATTGACGGCAAGCAGACGCGCTCGTAACTCTTTCCCGTAGACAATAGGGACATCTGACGTCGTATCGGACCCGCCCCCGACCCCTGCATCGATCTGCCCCAACGCAATTTTATTGGCAACGGTAATCAACGTGTCCAAGCTGGTTCCACAGGCACGCTGCATGGTGATACCGGGCGTTAGCGGCGACAATCCCGACGACAGTGTTGCTTCGCGTCCCAGGTTCCAATCGCTGGAGTGCTTGATCACCGCCCCCATCGCTACTTCGCCCAGGTGCTGCCCATGCAAACCGAAACGTTCGACCAATGCCCCCAGTATCCGCACCGACATGCCAAGATTACCGACGGTCGCATAGGCCGTGTTCTGCTTGCAGAACGGAATGCGCACACCGCCCAGAATAGCTACGGGGCGAACTGATGACATGGCTTACCTCGCGCGGAATATCGACTTAAGGACCGCCTGCGTGATATGACAGGCATAATGTGCAGTGTAATGTCCCTTAACACCCACGCCAAACGCTGACATGACTCATACCCAAACAGACAATCACGTCATGGCCGTACTGGCTATGGAACTGAAGCCAGGTACGCGCCCCAAGAACCCCGCATTACCCGTGCACGCGGCTGGTAAACTGATGCAATGGGTGGCGCGCGATCTCGCCGCATTGATTCCGGAAGTCCAGCAGCTCGAACTGGTCATGGCCGCCGCGCACTTCGATTCCGCCGAAGTATTGCGCCCGGATTGGCCGCTGCACCACCGCTTGGCCGAACTGCAGCAGCGGGCGCCCAAACACGATGACGGCCCCCGGCTGATCGTCTTCGGCGCCGATGAGAACGGTCAGGTGCCGCAACCGATCCAGAGCGATCCGGAAATGCAGGGCGGTGCTTTGCGCGTATTGCCGCTGTTGCTGACCGGTACGCCGGAAATCGAAAAGATCGTCAACGAAAAGGCCGAATCACTATTGCTCGAACATGGTATGGCCAGCGCCGACACCGCGCTGTTCACACAGGAAGCTTTCGGCGCCGAGCTCGAACATGTCCGGTTCCTGACACATTACGATCTGATCGCAATGATCGCCATTCAATACCAGCACCAGCGATTACAGAAAGTATGGCCGATCATCGAAACGGCGCTGTTGCATCCGGACCAAGAAGCGTGGCTGGATCAACCACCCGAACCCTTGATGCGTTATTCCGGGGGACTCGTCCGGATGGCGCTGCTCGGGTTCGACGGCTGGTACGCCCGTCATGCCGACCACTTGAGTCACGATTCGGCCAAGCTTGCTCGCGCTTATTATCATTTCGAAACCCGCCAGCAACAGATCGCCGCCATTTTGGAAGCGCACGCCATTCCGATGTCTTTCGTCTATTGCGAAAAAGGCGTCGATCCCGTGGAAACCATGCGCCAAGATTGACGCTCAGGCATGGCCGGCATTCCATTTTTTCGCCGGGTAATATTACGGTGTGATCCGCCTTGGCCCACCCGTGCGGCGGGCCCGGGCGTCATCGCCTCGGCAATGCCGCCATCGATACCGCCAGCAAGCCGCCGATTCCGGCAATCCAGGACCACGCCGGTACCGACAGCCACTGCGGTCCGCCGGCATCCAATCCGTACAACACCGCCGCAACCAGCAACAACCCGCTACCGATAATGGCCGCGATCGTCCGCTGTTGCAGTATCCTGATCGTGCGGTTCAATTCCACCAGCTCTTTCGACTGGATTTCCATCTTCTGCTGTCCTTGCACTTGTTGATTGAGCCAGGTATAGATCAACTTCGGAGCGCCGGGCGCATAAGTCATGATCGCAGGCAAACGTTTACGGAAATCTTGCAACAAGCGTTTGCTACTGTAACGCTGCAACAGAATCTGCTGCAGGACCGGCCTGGCGACCGCCCAGATGTCCAGCTCAGGATCGAGCTGGCGGCCGACACCCT
Organism: Lysobacteraceae bacterium; assembly: GCA_031285265.1. Classification (GTDB taxonomy): domain Bacteria; phylum Pseudomonadota; class Gammaproteobacteria; order Xanthomonadales; family Xanthomonadaceae; genus JAITWM01. The sequence continues at coordinate 2,813 of JAITWM010000229.1, read as the reverse complement.
CGATATTGAGCAGGGTTTTCTGCAACAGAATCAATTGCGGCTGCAGAGTCAGTTGATATTTCTGCGCTGTCCGGAACAGTTTGACCAGCACTTCCGCCAACGAAATCTCGGACAAAGCACGGGTGAAATACGGCTCGCATACCGCACGAGTGGCCGCCTCCAGTTCCTCGATACGGACGCCAGCCGGGACCCAGCCTGCTTCCACGTGCAATTCCGCAATACGCCGGTAATCCTTGTTGAAAATGGCCATGAAATTTTCGGCCAGGTAATACTGATCTTCCGGTGTGAGCTGGCCGACGATACCGAAATCCACGGCAATGAACCTCGGGTCGGCGGCGCGCGACGGGTCGTCATCCACCCAGATATTGCCGGCATGCGCATCGGCATGAAAAAAATTGTCACGGAACACTTGTGTATAGAACACCCGCACGCCCTTGGCGGCCAACGCCTTACGATCGACTCCGGCGGCATCCAGCGCGGCGATATCATCGGAAGGAATGCCGTGTACACGCTCCATCGTCAAAATGTCTTCCGTGGTGTGGGTCCAGATGATCTCTGGAGCATACAGATCCGGCGAACCCTGCCAGTTGCGCCGCATGACGCTGGCATTAGCACCTTCTCGTTGCAAATCCAGCTCGGCAGCCAGCGTCGTCTCGATTTCGGCAACCACCTCGCGCGGACGGATCCGGTCCGCCCTGGCGTGCGTACGGGCCATCAGGCCTGCCGCCGATTTGAGCAATGCGATATCGGCGGCAATCTGGCGTTCGACACCGGGTCTCAGTACCTTGACCACCACGGCGCGGCCATCGAGCAAAGTCGCCGAATGCACTTGCGCAACCGAAGCGGAAGCCAACGGTTGCAGATCGAACGACGCGAATGCCTCATCGATGACGCACCCCAAAGCACGCTCGACGATCTGCCGCGCCGTTTCTCCATCGAAGGGCTGGACCCGCTCCTTCAGCATCGACAGTTCGTCGGCGATATCAGGCGGAATCAGATCGCGCCGGGTCGACAGAATCTGACCGAATTTGACAAAGATCGGCCCCAACTCCTGCAACGCCAACCGCAACCGCGCGCCGCGCGACTGTGCGGCGATATCGCTCGACGCACGCGGCACGAACGGTTTGGCCAAATTGAGCCAACGCTCGGCAGGGGTTCCATCGAGCAAATCGTCAAGCCGATAACGCAATACGACGCGGCCGATCCTGGCAGCCCGCAATGCGGTTTTCACTCCATTCCCCCCGCTTTCCGCCATAACCGCGCGACACGCATGTCCAGCCGCTCGACATCGTCATGCAATCCTTCGACATCATCGTAGAACGCATTCAACTCGATCACACCGACAAGCGTGCGTGATTCTTCCGTCGCATATTCGACTGCGTTGTGCGCCAGATCCTCAGCCGTATCACGTAATCGTCTCAATCCGTCTTTGACCGCATTAGCGACCTGGACCCCGATGACTTCGCCGAACATCGTCACGAAGGGGCGTTGCCAATCCGGATTGAAACGCGTTGCCAATGTCTGCAAATGCCGCGCAAGCTCGGCGTCACCGGATAAGCGCACACGTCCCGTAGGCTGTGCGGCATCGCGTGTATCGGTCGGCCCGGCAAAAAACGGCAACTGCGCCAACAGTCCTCCCAATGTACTGCGGACGGCCAGATCCGATTCCTTCTCGGCCGTATCCGACGGCGGGCCGACCTTCAACCGGCCGCCGCGCACACGCAATTCCAATGCCAACGGCGGCGATTCCAGTGCCAGCGATACCCGGCGTCCGTTCAGAGCATCCAGCGCCTGCTGAGTCTCCGGATCGAGCGCGAGAATACGATTCAACGCCGACTCCAGGACCCGGCCAGCCAATGGTTTCAAAATGTCGAGAGGAAGAGGCATGGCGCAATTCTACCCGCTATACGAATAAGCAAATGCCGGAAGACACGATTCGAGCGTTCGCGGCAACCATCGGATCGTTCTCAGGCCATCGGCCGATTCCAAGCATGAGCCAACCGCTGTAAACCTTCCTGCATGCTGACCCGCGGCGTATAACCGAAATCCCGGCGCGCCGGCGCCATACTGTACCAGTGCGGTGTGCAAAGCTGCTCGGCAAGGAAACGGGTCATCGGCGGCTCTCCGCGCAACTGGAACAGCGACCACAACGTCTCGCATGTTGCCCCGATGCGATAAGCATTCTTGAAGGAAAGACTTTTTTCTACCGTCGGCGCGCCGACCGCACGCAACCACGCATTGAGCAGATCGCGGATCGGCCAGGGTTCGCCATTGGAAATGAAATATGCTTTCCCCGCGCAGGCCGCACCGGGAGCGAGATGATCGAGTACATCGAAATGCGCTTGCGCCGCATTATCGATATAGGTCGTGTCCACTTTATTGTTGCCGCTGTCGACGATACGCATACGCCCGGCTTTGGCGCGTTCGACGATCTTCGGCAATAACTGTCGATCTCCTGGCCCCCAGATCAACCGCGGCCGCAAAGCAACCGTGGCAATATCGGCACTATTGGCCGCCCGCACCATTTTCTCGGCGATGGCCTTGGTTTCCGGATAAGGCGCTCGAAAGTTGCTGGCATAAGGCACGCTTTCGGCGGTGCCACCCTCGACCGGCTGCCTTCCCTGATGCGCGACACTGGGTGTCGAGGTATAGATCAATCTGCCTATGCCGTGCTCGCGGCAGGCAGCCAAGACATTTTCCGTACCCAGAACATTGGCGCGGTAATAGCTGTCGTAGCTACCCCAAGCGCCTGCCTTCGCGGCATTGTGAAACACGACATCCACATCCCGAAACGCATGCATGACCGCATTGCG
>JAITWM010000152.1 GCA_031285265.1 Lysobacteraceae bacterium | reverse complement strand
AAACGCTCCGCGCCAATCTTCGTCAGCGCCGCCGTCAGCGTCGTCTTGCCATGGTCTACGTGACCAATCGTGCCCACGTTCACGTGGGGCTTGGTGCGCTCAAACTTACCCTTGGACATGATTGCGTATTCTCAAGTGATCGTTGATTTAAGAGGTTTTGGTCGTTACAAACCGACCGGAATGGTGCTCACGAATGGAATCGAACCATCGACCTCCTCCTTACCAAGGAGGTGCTCTACCGACTGAGCTACGTGAGCGTTGAAACACTCAAAGCCATGCAAGCACCGGATGATCCGAAGCTCGTATGTCGTAACCGGAAATTCATCCCGTTACGGGTTCCAGCTTTCAAGATCGAATCCGGAATGGAGCGGGAGACGGGAATCGAACCCGCACCATCAGCTTGGAAGGCTGAGGTTCTACCATTGAACTACTCCCGCGCTGCGCCGGAAAACCGGCCGTCATCAATCTCAAGTTGTACTGAAATCCTTTGATACCACATGTGGATTCACAATCCTGCGCAAACCCTTGAAACTCGAAACCGTTGGTGGAGGGAGGTGGATTCGAACCACCGAAGGCGTAAGCCAGCAGATTTACAGTCTGCCCCCGTTGGCCGCTTGGGTATCCCTCCGGGCGATTCTCATGCCCATCATGAGCAGGAGAAACAGCCCGCGATTTTGACCTGGGCTGACGACGATGTCAATAAAGGTCGCACTGCAATTGGGTACGTCCCGCCTCCAGGGCTACTCACGTAAAGACATTCGCACACATGACTACGACCGGCCCCGCGACGGGACAGCAGCCGAGGCGATCATGCGCATCTTGCCCCCGCTCATGTTTATTCAGGCTTCTGGCAGAGCATATGGTTTCCTTAACATCGGCCGATTTTCGCTATTAGCACGTACTCGACGGGACTATTCGACCGTATTCATATTAATGAATACTGTGTCGACGAAAACAGTGCCGCCACCGCCCCTTCTCGAGATGCCCATCCCGGATGCGTTACCTGATACATCACAAGGCGGGAATCGAAACTTCACCGTATCTCCATATTTACCTCATACCAGCCGCCTAACCTGCTTTCGAACTATGAATCGGAGAAGACGGCTTGGAACAGCGTACCCGCGTTGAGGCGATCATAGACCTATCCGCGCGACGAGTACTCGAACGCCTGCCAGCCTATGGCCCGTCCGGCTCGTTCGTCGAATTTCTGGTATTCGGACTGAAACAGGGCTGGGCCTGCCTATTCGGCGGATTGCTACTAGGGCTGATCCTCTTGACCCGTCTGTACTGGCCGGAGTACCTGCCTTTGATGCGATACGACTTTTTGTTCCTATCGGCATTGATCATCCAAGTCGGCATGCTGGTACTCCGCCTTGAGCAATTCAGCGAAGCCAAACTCATCCTGATCTTCCATGCCGTTGGCACCCTCATGGAAATCTTCAAGACACACGCCGGCTCCTGGAGCTACCCGGAACAAAACTTCTTCCGTATCGGCGGTGTACCGCTATTTTCCGGATTCATGTACGCCGCCGTCGGCTCCTACATGGCCCGCATCCATCGGATCTTCGATATCCGTCTGGAAAAATATCCGTCGATCGGCTCGACCTTACTTCTGGCGATGGCGATTTATATCAATTTCTTCACTCATCACTTTCTGTTGGATATCCGCATTCTGTTGTTCGCGGCAACCATCCTGCTATTTGGCCGTTGCACAATGCATTACCGCGTATTTCGCTTTCGTCACAAAATGCCTTTGTTGCTGGCATTCACTCTGGTCGCGCTGTTCATCTGGATCGCGGAGAACATCGGCACTTGGTCGAAAGCCTGGATCTATCCAAACCAAGCCAGTGGCTGGACGCTGGTGTCGCTCAACAAATTCGGGGCCTGGTATCTGCTGATGATTATTTCCGTCGTCCTGGTCACACTGGTACACCGGCCGCGCGGTCTCGATGCCAAAGACTCACTTGTTTCCCGGGAAGACGTGACCCGGCACGCACGAAAAACGTCCACGGGTTGAAACGACCCGCTAACAGCTATGATTCCGGAATTGACATCCCGTACCCGGCACCCTGCGGACAGTGGACGATTTGCCCTCGGACTCATTTCTCCGGCGATTTGCGCAGACAGTACAACGTCTGCTGCCCCAGCGCCACTTGCACGCGCTGTTCCGGCGTCACACCGAAAACTTCGAGCTGACAGACCGTCAACGTATGTCCGGAACGGACCACTGTGCCGATGGCTTCGAGGTAATCGCCACAAACAGGCTCCAGCAGATTGATCTTGAACTCCACAGTCAACACAGAACTATCGCGGGGAAACAGACTGAATCCGGCATATCCTCCTGCGATATCGGCAATCGCACTCATACTTCCGGCATGGAAAAACCCATGCTGCTGCGTCAGTTCCTCGCGATGCGGCATACGGATGCAAGCGCGGCCCGGTACCAATTCGACTAACTTCGCACCCAGGTGACGCATCAACCCCTGCCGCGAAAAACTGCCGCGTATACGCCGCTCGATCACCGGGTCGATGATTAACTCCGATGGCACTTTGTTATGAGTCATGACTATCTCCTTCTACGGCACTGCCGCACTGCAGCAGAGAACTCAAATCGATGCTGATATTGTCGACGGAACATATATCCGGATCGATTTTCGACTCCGGCACCCGGTGGCGCAACCACAACGGCATCAGTTCATTTCATGACGTGACTCCATTCTCAAATTTGACGGAAATAATTGGATTTTCCTTCCTAGTTAATATTTCGGAACCGATATTTCTCGACCTGCACACGGCAATAACGATACCGAATGGCACTTTTTATTTTATTGCTACACCGCGTTACGGCATGTCAATGGCCTCATTGCTTTACCTGGTTCCCGGCCGTCCGATGATCATCACATTGATGATGTCGCGATATATTTCCGGGTCTGGAAGCATTCGACCTGCCATCCCATGGCCGTGATACGGCGGACATCGACTCAAAAACACAGATCCCTTCTCCATGTGCGCCTCGGCATCCGGTCACAGCCACCGCTATCCAGGCATTCCCTTGGCATCCAATCGCCATGGACCGCTTCGCTTTCCAATTCGATACACGTCTCTACATCAGTCCTGACTGCACGAGCCCGAACCGCTTCATCACCGGCCGTTCAATATCCATGCACGCCAACGCGGCAGGCACTGCAAGAGATATATCCGTTTCTCTCCTGGAATACGCATGCATGACATCCGGCCGGATTTAAATTTCAGCGAATCCCATCCTTCTTCCGATGAATTGATTCGACGACCATTGATTCTGCGACTCGAACGCGCGTATCACACCATGCCGATCATTATGTTCCATATATACCTGCTTACCTGCCGCAATTTTCCGATTACCTTATAGGACGGACATTCATTGAAAAGACACAGTCCCGCTATCGAAATGCATCTGCGCGATATAGGTGTATCGCCATTTCAATCAGCGGTACTCAGACCACGAATGGCCCCATCGGCGCCGGCAATCGCCGCTGCTGCAGCCGGACGTCCTCTCGTGGCTGGCGGCCTTATGTTCACCATCGATTTACACCATAAACGCTGTCCTATATCCCCAAACAGGAGAAACAAAATGAACAAATCCTTCCGACAAGCCCTGCAAGACCGGCGTTCCTGCTACGCCATCAACGACAAGAGTCCGCTCAGCGCCGACCAATTGCAGGAAATCGTCGATTTCGCCTTGATGAACATCCCTTCCGCGTTCAACTCACAATCGACCCGGCTCGTATTGTTGTTGGGCGAGCATCACAAGAAGCTCTGGAACGGCATCGTCCTAGATACGTTGAAGGCCATCGTTCCAACCGAAAACTTCGCTCCCACCCAGGCCAAGATCAATGCCTTCGCCGCCGGGCATGGCACGGTACTGTTCTTCGAAGACTGGAAGGTCGTGGAGAATTTCCAAGCACAATTTCCACTTTATGCCGATAATTTCCTATTCTGGGCGCGCGACACCTCCGCCATGCATCAACTCACTATTTGGACGATGCTCGAAGACGCCGGACTAGGGGCTTCGCTGCAACACTACAATCCGATCATCGATACCAAAGTGCGGGAAACCTGGTCTCTGGATCCCAATTGGCGGCTGACCGCGCAGATGCCATTCGGTGGTATCACTGAACTGCCCGCCGCTAAAGAGAAACAACCGCCGGAAAGCAGAAGAAAAATTTTCAAGTAATCCGTAAAGCCAAATGGCGCTGATTATTTTAAATGCCCTGCTTCGGCCACCTATGTGGCCGACAGGTACCGCCAGCAATACGTGTTAATTGATAAAGAATACCTATGACGTGGATTATCACGAAGTACTTCATCACAGCCGCCATCGTGGTCGCAGTGTCCGAATTGGCCAAACGTAGCGATCGGCTGGGCGCGCTTCTGGCCGCACTTCCCCTGGTCACCTTATTGGTATTGATCTGGCTCCATGTCGAGAAACAGCCAGTAGAAAAAATCACGAATCATGCCTGGTACACCTTCTGGTACGTGGTGCCCACGCTACCCATGTTCCTACTCTTCCCAAAGCTTTTCCATCACTTCGGCTTTTGGCCGGCACTGGCGTTGAGCGCGGTCATTACCATCCTGTGCTTTGCGGGCTTCGCCTTGCTGGTCAAACCGTTCGGAATCCGGTTGCTTTGAACTCCCTGGAAATTCCCGAGCCCGAAGTTCAATCCATCAGCTCGGTTGCCGTGGCCGCACCGCCGTTTCCGGCGCAGGGTTTCAGTAAAGCGATTCTGGCAGACCACTCGCGAGTGATCCAACATTCCCGGTTTCGATCACGATCAACGAGTGGATCGTCGGCTGACTTAAGTTATGAGCTTGACGCTTGGCTTGAGCAGCGGGCCGCTGCTGCTCGTGTCACCGCCTTCCCGCAGAACTCTGCGGCCTTGTAGGCTAGGGTTCTGGACTTGAAGCCAACGCACGCCTGAGCAGTGTGTTAGAGACAGAATTGCCCAATGCAAAACTCAAGCTCGATTCGCTGGAATGGAGTAGGCAGAGCAGAAAGTAACGGGAACACCCAAGCTGCGAGTGCCGATCGAATTCGGGCTACCTTCCGCGTGAATCCCCATCCTGCCTTGAACACAAAAATCCCGGCACTCCCGAATCCAATCCAGATTACTGGTTAGTACTGTCTGGATGTGATCTATACCGGACAAAGGCGGGGTAATGCACCGGTCATAAGTCAGTATCGCTTATCTGTGGGCTATACCCATCACAGGCGGGGCTATAGAGTGGCGCTCTATTCCCCTGACCAGTGAATATCTTCGTGTCTGCGACAACGCCATCCTTGAATACATAATGTTCTTCTGCCATCAGGCATTTGGAATAACCACCGCTGCAATCTCCGCTGTAAGCGTCCCAACTGCAAGCGACAGGATAATCATAAGCAGCCCAATAGGAATAAACAGCGACCGGATTGCCTGCCTTGCTGGTATATGTCCGGGTAGGCCTACCATCGCAGTTATAGCAGTACAATACGCTATTGTTGTGCTTTATGGATTTAACCGAGCGCTTCGACTCCATAAGCTGTTCGAGAGTTTTCCCTTTTGCCGAATACGAAAGCATCATCGACGCACAGCCAGGCAAAAACATGATGGCGCAGATCGACAAAAGACAGGAAACAAGGCGGCTTGATTTATTATTCATGTCACTTCACTCCATCGAAATTAATTGATATTGAAATTTTGATGTCACAATAAAGGTGATAGAGTCCACCGACGGCTGCCGATAGCCCCAAGCTCTTAAAAAAGCGGCCCCATTGAATTGCGCCAAAAAACCATTCAATTCTATCCCAAAATTTGGACATAAATCCATTCTTTCGGGTGTTTTTCATAATGGAATACGGCAAGCAATTTCGCCAGCAGGTATAGGCTCAGCGAGCAAGGCAGCGCAGCCAAATGCAAACTCAAGAAACGAAAAACCCCGGTAAATCCGGGGCACTGGTTTCGTTTCAAAGTTTCAATACAACCTTAGGAATCTCCTGAAATGGCTTGATCAGGTCAGACGTTGAAACGGAAATGCAACACATCACCTTCCTGCACTCGGTATTCCTTGCCCTCCAGCCGAAATCGACCTGCTTCGCGCGCGCCCGATTCACCCTTGTATCTGATGAAATCGCCGTAACTGACGGTCTCGGCGCGAATGAAGCCTTTTTCGAAATCGGTATGGATCACTGCCGCCGCCTGCGGCGCGGTAGCGCCGGCCTTGACGGTCCAAGCGCGCACTTCCTTGACGCCGGCGGTGAAATACGTCTGCAAGCCGAGCAACTGGTAGGCGGCACGAATGACCCGGTTCAACCCCGGCTCGTCCAAGCCGAGATCAGTCAGAAAAGCATCGCGATCGACATCGTCCAATTGCGAAAGCTCTTCTTCGATCGCGGCCGATACCGGAACGACTTGCGAGCCTTCGGTTTCGGCGCGGGCGCGTACGGCCTGCAGATGCGGATTGTCGCGGAAGCCGTCTTCGAGCACATTGGCCACATACATCACCGGCTTGATCGTTAATAAGAACAGATCGCGAATCAACGCTTTCTCTTCGTCGTCCAGGCCCAGCGCACGCGCGGGTCTGCCGTCGGCCAATCCCGCATGCAATTTGTCCAGCACCGGCTTGCGCGCGACCGCCTCTTTGTCGCCGCCCTTGGCGGCCCGTTCAGCACGGATCTGCGCCTTTTCCACGCTTTCCAGATCGGCCAGTGCCAACTCCGTATCGATGGTCTCAATATCGGAAATCGGGTCCACCTTGCCGGAAACGTGCACGATGTCGTCATGCTCGAAACACCGTACTACATGGGCGATGGCATCGACTTCACGAATATGCGCCAGAAACTTGTTTCCCAGCCCTTCCCCCTTGGCCGCACCGGCGACCAATCCGGCGATGTCGACGAATTCGACAGCGGTCGGAATCACCCGTTCCGGCTTGACGATTTCTGCCAGCGCATTCAACCGCGGGTCCGGCACCGGCACGACGCCGACATTGGGCTCGATGGTGCAGAACGGGAAATTCGCCGCGGCGATGCCGGCCTTGGTCAAGGCGTTGAACAGAGTCGACTTGCCGACATTGGGCAAACCGACGATGCCACATTTGATACCCATGTATGGAATCCGAAAGAAAATGAAGAGAATCGCTACCAAGTGCGGACAGCACGCCTGGGAATATCGTCCACACAACATTTCCCCACTCGATCGCCAATGTCCGCCTTTGCGCCGCATAGTATAGCGGTGCGAAACCGCTCATTTGCCTGCGTGCCTGACACAAGCCGGCACCGTACCCTGACGGCCGGCCGAATGCGAAGCAAGCGCATCGTTACCGAAGTCACTCTTTGCAATGCGGAAGGCCGATCCAACCTCCACATGACTTAACCATCGGTAGGCACTACTCGACTTGGCGATACGTCATCCGTAACGAGGTACGCGTTATTTTCCGGCCGTATGCAAGCGTTTCATCGCTTCGTTGACATCATTGGCAACCATTAGCGGCAGCACCGCCAACGCATCGTCGATAGCGCGGTCGATCAGAATCGCATCGTCCTGTCCAGGCCGATTCAACACCCATGAAACCACCCGGTCCTTGTGTCCGGGATGCCCGATACCGACACGCAAGCGATGAAATTCGCCGTGTCCCAGGTGAGCGGCAATATCGCGCAGTCCGTTCTGGCCACCATGGCCTCCACCGAACTTGAGTCGCGCGGTGCCCGGCGGCAGATCCAGTTCGTCGTGAGCCACCAGCATTTCCTCCGGCGCGATCTTCCAGTAACGCAATGCGGCCGCCACCGCTTTACCGCTGAGATTCATGAACGTAGCCGGTTTGAGCAGCCACAGCGATCGCCCGGCAATATCGATTCTTGCGGTTTCGCCAAACACCTTGGCATCCACGCCGAAACGCGCATCGGCGCGCTCCGCCAAAGCATCGATAAAACGAAACCCGGCATTGTGCCGGGTATTCGCGTATTCGGCTCCCGGATTACCCAGACCGACGATCAGACGTAATTCCGCCATAACGATAACCGCGATGCGCCCGCCGTCACAACGACGAGCGCATCGTGACGATTACTTATCTTCGCCGCTGGATTCGCCACTTTCGCCGTCGGCTTCTGCTTCGACGCGCGCATGTTTGGCGATCACCACCGCAAGATCGTGTTCCTTGCCCAGATCGAGCTTGAGCTGAGGGATCTCTACGCCCGCCGGCAATTTCAGATCAGACATGTGGATGACATCGCCCACGCTCAGCGCCGACAGATCCACCTCGATGAATTCCGGCAGATCCTTCGGCAGACAGACCACTTCCACCTCGTTCAACTCGTGCGTAATGACCACGCCAGCGGATTTGCCGGCGGGAGAAGTCTCGGCATTGACGAAATGCAGCGGAACGGATGCACGCAATTCCTCATCTTCACTGACGCGCTGAAAATCCAGATGCATGATCAGCTGCTTGTAAGGATGGCGCTGTATATCGCGCAGCAGCACTCTCTGGAGATCGCCATTGAGGCTCAGCGCCAGAATCGAGGAGTAGAACCAGTCGTTCTGGCTGGCGAGCCAGACTTTTTCCTGATCCAACTGAATGCTGACCGGATTGAGCGTGCCGCCATAGACGATGGCAGGCACTTTGCCGGCACGACGCAGGCGGCGGCTCGCACCTTTGCCTTCGTCATCGCGGCGTTCGACATTGAGAACATGATTGGTTGACATCGTATTTCATTACCTTTGATTGAAAATGCCGCCTCACGACGGCGGAACGCTCACCCGCGACCAGATGAGCATCGCAACTCCCCGAATCGGGAATCGGCAGCAAGGGCTGCCCGACAGATCGGTATGTGCATCGTGCTCCCGATTTCCGACTCAGCAATCAATCGACATACAACGAACTCACCGACTCGCCAAAAGCGATCCGGCGAATCGTTTCGGCCAGCAGTTCAGCTACGCTGAGCTGACGGATCCTGCTACACGCGCGGGCCGTCGGCGACAACGGAATGGTATCGGTCACCACGAGTTCGTCGAGCTGCGATTCCTGGATGTTATCCACCGCAGGCCCCGACAGGACCGGATGCGTGCAGTAGGCCGCCACCTTGCGCGCGCCTTCGGCCTTCAACGCCGCCGCCGCCGTGCACAGCGTCCCGGCCGTATCGACGATATCGTCGACCAATACGCACGTCTTGCCGGCGACATCGCCGATGATGTTCATCACGGTCGCGACATTGGCACGGGGACGGCGCTTGTCGATGATGGCCAGATCGGCATCATCCAAGCGTTTCGCCACGGCACGCGCGCGCACTACGCCACCGACATCCGGCGAAACCACGATCAGATCCTCGGTACCATAGGAACGCCAGATATCGGCCAGCAGCAGCGGCGATGCATAGACGTTGTCGACCGGCACGTCGAAGAAACCCTGAATCTGATCGGCATGCAGATCCACCGTCAAGACCCGGTCCGCGCCAACCGCCGTGATCATCTTGGCCGCGACCTTGGCCGTGATCGGCACACGCGACGAGCGCAGGCGGCGATCCTGCCGCGAATACCCGAAATACGGCATCACCGCCGTCACGCTCAACGCCGAAGCGCGTTTGAGCGCATCGATCAGCACCAACAGTTCCATCAGATTCTCGGCGGCGGGCGCGCAGGTCGGCTGAATGAGGAATACTTCCTGGCGGCGAACGCTCTCCTCGATTTCTACCTGCACTTCACCGTCGGAAAAATGCGTCACCAGCGCCTTGCCCAGACGGGTACCCAACTCACGGCAGATACCTTTCGCCAGCGACAAATTGGCATTGCCGGAAAAGACGAGCAGTTTGCGATTTTCTTGCATGGTCTTTGTCTTCCCCCACCTGACCTTGAGACAGCCGCCAAACATCATGAACGCACCGACACTCCGCCCTCCGTTGAATCCTTTGCCGCCCTGAGGCGCAATTCCTTCACGGAAGGGCTCGATGAGTGGCTGGGGTGGTAGGATTCGAACCTACGAATGCCGGGATCAAAACCCGGTGCCTTAGACCTCTTGGCGACACCCCATCAAACGTTGGATCGTTCCGATAACCGATCGAGTAGCGGCGAGTGTGGTGCGCCACCAACTACCCAGGCTCGCAAGCCACACGGCAACTGCCGCAGCGCAGCCTCGGCCTCGGCATGTTCGTGGAATTCCACAAAACAGCCACTTCCCGATCCGGTCAGACACGGCGAGCCAATTTTCGACAATGCTGCGAACGCGGCTTCGACAGCCGGCTCACGCCGCAGAATCACTGGCTCGAATGCATTTCCGAGCGGAACTCCCGAAACGAAGTCCGCTATTGTCGCGGGCAAGGCATCGCGCGTCAAATCCGGCGCCTGAAACAGCGCGCCAGTGGCGACATGCGCACCCGGATCAGCCAATACATACCAGGCAGGCGCCAGCGTCAACGGCGTCAGACACTCTCCCACGCCTTCCGCCCAGGCATTTTGCCCACGGACGAAGACCGGCACATCCGAACCGAGCTGCAAACCCAGCGCCGCCAAGCGGTCGATGCTGATCGCCATCCCCCACAAGCGGGCCAACACCACCAGGACGGTGGCCGCATCCGAAGAACCGCCACCGAACCCTCCACCCGCGGGAATGCGCTTGTCGACCCGGATATCCACGCCTTTGCCGCACTGCGACTCCGTCTGCAGAAGACGGGCGGCACGCACCATCAGATCATCGTTCGCCGCTACGCCTGCAACCGAATCCCCATGACGGACGATCCGGCCATCGGCACGTACCCGCAAGTGCACGGTATCGCCCCAATCCAACAAACGAAAAACGGTTTGCAAATCGTGATAACCATCGGCTCGGCGGCCCGTGATCCGCAAAAACAGATTCAGTTTTGCCGGCGCGGGCCAGGCACTCCACCCGCTCGCGCCACTCAAGCGTTCATGTTCCATCAGGACCATCGCAGGATATGTCCCATCGATCCAGCAGCAGCCGAACCCGGGCTTCGCCATGATCCGCGCCGAAACTGCGCGCCTCGATCCGTTTGGGCAGCGTTGGGCACGTATCGGCCGCCGGGTGCCATTCCTGGTACTCGATGCGCCATCCCATTTGTTCGATCAGACGGATGCGACCCGACGTGTCATAGGCGACGCGTTGCGGCGCTGCCGCATCCGCGGCCGCCAGTCCCCGCACCCAATCCGGCAGCAAATTGACCGGGATATACCAGCCCGTCGCTGCATACAGCAAAGTCTCCGCATCCTCGCCACCACGCGGCCCGCCTTCCAGCCCCTCCAAGCGTCCGCTTTCATAATGCGTATTCCCGAACAATCTCCAGCTTTGCTTGGTCACCGGCGCGATCAATTCGACACGATAATTCCGGCGGTCCTCCTGCTGCCAATCGATCCGCACATTGCCGCCATCACGGCCTTGACTGATCGCTGCACGCCCTTGGAACGCCCAATGCTCGCGCTCGTGCAACCATTCCGAGCGGGCCCGTTGCGCTTCGATGAACGCAGCGGGCAGATCTGCCTGTTCGATCAAAGCCGATGACTGCGGCGCGCGCGCGCGCGGCACGCTCACGCACGCGGCCAACAGCATCGATACGGCGGCAAGAAGCACCAGCCGTTTCACTGCCCCTGCTCCAGAACCACGCCGATCGTCTCCAATACGCGTCGCAATGCCCGGTTATCGGGTTCGAGCTTCTGCGATTCTTCCAGGTACCGCCGCGCTTCGTCCTTCTGCCCCATGACCCACAACACCTCGCCCAAATGCGCAGCCACTTCCGGATCGCGCATCAATCTCCACGCGCGACGCAATTCGAGTACCGCCTCGTCATACCGCCCCAGACGGTACAAGACCCACCCATAACTATCGACGATGGCGCCGTTATCAGGTTCGGCCGCACGCGCCCTGCTGATCAGTTCCAATGCTTCCTGATAACGGTCGGTGCGATCGGCCAACGTGTATCCCAATGCATTCAGCACTGCGACGTTTTCCGGATCGGAGATCAGTATCTTGCGAAAATCGGCCTCGGCATGATCGATCCGGTCTTGCCGCTCCCACGCCAATGCACGGGCATACAGCAATGCCTCATCATCCGGATACGCGGCCAATCCTCGTGCCAACACGTCCATTTCCGCAGCGACATCATTGTCCTGCCGATACAAATCGGCCTCCATCAGATACGCCCCTCTCCGGCCATCGTCATCAATGGAAGCATTGCTCTGCAATGCGCGCACTTCCTGGAACGCCTCTTCCTTCCGTCCGGTCTCATACAGAATACTGGCTGTCCGCAATCTGGCTTCGGTCCGTTGCTCACCGCGCTCGATACTGCGATACCACGTCACCGCCTCCTCGGGACGTTTGAGAAATTCTGCGATCTTGCCCATCAGCAGACGACGATCCGCATCGGGAGCAACCGACTCGCGCCGCAGATCCTCGTATAAAACCGCCAATGATTTAGTGTCTTCCGCCCGCGCCAGCAGCGAAGCGCGAATGCTGTAGGTCAACGTATTCTGCGGTCCCATCGCCATGACCTGCGCGCCGTCGGCATAATCGCCGAGTGATTCGTAAGACATAACCAATAGCCTACGAATATCGTTATCCGCAGCCGCCAGCACTTTCAACGGCGCCAATATCGTTCGAGCCTCGTCCTCCTTGCCGACCATCTGCAATTGACTGGCGCGCAACAGCACCACTCCCGGCTCATTGGGAAAGCGCGCGACCACCTGATCGATAATGCGGCCAGCCAATTTCGGATCTTCCATGCGCAGCGCCAATTGCCCGAACTCCTGCCAAGCCGCCAAATCGTCCGGAATCGCGCCAGCATCGACCAAGTCCCGCAATACTCGCGTCGACAACTGGATGTCGCGCCCCCCGATCAACGCCAACAATGCGAATTGCCAACCGCGCGAATCGGGATTCTGCAACAGCGCGGTCAGTTGTCGTCTGGCCTGGCGCGCCTTTCCCTGACGCAATGACAATGCGGCTTCGGCACCCCGCATATTCAGAGAGTGCGGCGCGTTCTGCCGCCATAACCGCAATGCGCGCTCACTGGCGGCATTATCGTAAGCCAGCATCGCGATACGGGTCGCGCGCGCCGCCAACGCCGCATTGCTCGGATCGGCCTCGGCAGCTTCCAAGTACCACCGCGTGGACTCGTCCAGTCTGCCGGCCTGTAATGCGAACTCGCCCGCCATGGCCGGTGTCAATGCTCTGGCGACCGGATCGATCGGAAGCGGCGCACGCCGTTCCGCAGCCAGACTCACGCCGCACAGCGTCAGGACCTGAACCGCGATCATAAAAACAATAAAAGAGCGAACCATTACAAGCATCGTTCCTCTCTGGGATTAGAATAGGGGAATCGGAAACTGCCAGCTTAACGCAAGCGCCTGATAAATGATGTTGTGGGTACTCGGATTGAATCACCAGACCGCGCCGGTCGACCTGCGCGAACGGGCAGCGTTTACCCCCGATACGCTCCCGGCGGCATTGGCATCGTTACGCGCGTTACCTCAGGTTTCGGAAACCGTGCTGCTATCGACCTGCAACCGTACCGAGCTTTATGCGGTCGCCGAAGACGGTCATGTCCTGGCTGACTGGCTGGAGAACCAAGCGCATGGATTGCGCAATTACCTCTATCAGCACCATGGCGCCGACGCCGTCCGGCACCTGTTCCGGGTGGCCACCGGTCTGGACTCGATGGTACTCGGCGAACCTCAGATCCTCGGTCAAGTCAAGGAAGCCTGGTCGGTCGCCCGGCAGCATGGCGTACTGGGACGGCGCCTGGATCGATTGTTTCAACAAACGTTCGCCGTTGCCAAACGCACCCGCACCGATACCCGCGTAGGCGCCAATCCGGTATCGGTCGCCTCGACCGCGGTACGTTTGGCGCAGGATTCCTTCGCCCGGCTTAATGACTCGACCATTCTGCTGATCGGCGCTGGCGAGACCATCGAACTGGCGGCGCGGCATCTGCACAAGAATCAGGTACAGCGGCTGCTGATCGCAAACCGTACCCTGTCCCATGCGCAGGAACTCGCGAGCCTGTACGGCGGCTATGCTTTACCGTTGACCGAACTCGATCGGCACTTGGCCGAAGCGGATATCGTGTTTTCCGCCACCGCCAGCCGCGAACCGGTTCTGCATCACGACCAGGTGGCCTCCGCCCTGCGCGTGCGCAAGCATAAACCGGTCCTGTTGTTCGATTTGGCGGTACCGCGCGACATCGATCCTATGGTCGCCCGCTTGAGCGACGCCTACCTCTACACCGTGGACGACCTCGAGCGCGCTGTCGAAGGCAATCGCCAGAGCCGCCGTGAAGCAGCCGACGCAGCGGAAACGATCATCGACCTTCAGGTCATGCGTTTCATGGATACCATGCAGGCCAACACGCGCAAGGAACCACTGAAACGGTTACGCGCGCTGGGCGATTCCGCACGCGACGACATCCTGGCCAAGGCGCGCCAACAACTGGTCAATGGCCGTGATGCCGATGAGGTATTGCAGTACTTGGCGCACACGTTGACCAATCGGCTGCTGCACTCGCCCACCGCCGCGTTACGCGAAGCCGCATTCAGCGGTGACACCGAACTCATTCGTGTCGCCGATCGCCTGTTCCTGTCCCCTGCTTCCCCCCCATCACCGACCGACCCCGACAATGACGCCGACTCTGCGCCGTAAACTCGAAGCGCTGGCTGAACGCCGCGAAGAACTCGAACGTTTACTGGCCGATCCCGACGTACTGGCCGATAACGACCGTTTCCGCAATTATTCCCGCGAGTTCGCCCAGCTCGAACCGATCGCCAATGCGCTTCAGGAAGAAGCACGCGCCAAAGCAGACCTGCATGCTGCCGAAGTGATGCGTGAAGACGCAGAACTGCGTGAACTGGCCGAAGAGGAGATCATTGCCGCACAAACGCAATTGGTCCAGTTGGAACAGGCACTGGCGCTGTTGCTGATTCCCAAGGATCCCCGCGACGAAGGCAATCTGTTTCTGGAAGTGCGCGCCGGCACCGGCGGTGATGAAGCGGCGATTTTCGCAGGCGACCTGTTTCGCATGTACGCACGCTATGCCGAACGGCGCGGCTGGAAGGTCGAAGTCGAGTCGGATCATCCCGGTGAACACGGAGGCTTCAAGGAAATCGTTGCCCGCATCGCCGGTCGCGGCGCGTATTCGCGGCTCAAATTCGAATCCGGCACTCACCGGGTACAACGCATTCCGGAAACCGAATCGCAGGGGCGCATCCACACATCGGCTGCGACCGTCGCGATCATCCCCGATGTGGCGGAAGTCGAAGATGTATCGATCAGTCCCGCCGACCTGAAAATCGACACGTATCGCTCCTCTGGAGCCGGGGGTCAGCACGTCAACAAGACCGAATCGGCAATCCGCATCACCCATCTTCCTTCCGGGATCGTCGTCGAATCGCAGACCGAGAGGTCGCAACATGCCAATCGTGACAAGGCCATGAAACGGCTGAAGGCTCAGCTTCTCGAAGCCGAACGCGGTAAACAGGCCGCTGCTCAGGCGGAGACCAGAAAACTTCAGGTAGGCAGCGGCGATCGCAGCCAGCGCATTCGTACCTACAACTTTCCGCAGGGCCGGATCACCGATCATCGCGTCGAAGGGCTGACGCTATACGACCTGCAGAACATCATCGAGGGCGATCTCGATCCACTGATCGAGCGGTTGCTGCATGAGCATCAAATCGATGAGCTGGCGCGGCTGGCCGAATCCGCCTGACAACACACGACGTAGGCCGACCGGCATCTTGCCGTTGAAAAGACCCCTGACCTGCCTGGCAGCGTGCTTCCCAACACGGGCAGCCCGTTAGATTATAAATTTAGATATATGGTAAGATTTACATTTACAAAATCAATCGAAGGCATATTCATTACCGGCTTGATTAAATGAGAATGATTATCAATAATTGATAGAACTCTATTCCTTCTTATCTGCGATGAACAAGACTTTCAGCTTTGCCATCGTGCATTTCTCCGTCGCATTTCTTCTCGGCTGGCTACTGACGGGCAATATCTGGGCGGGTGGCATCTTGGCGTTGATCGAGCCCGCATGTAATACCGTCGCCTTTCATCTGCACGAAAAAATCTGGATCCGCGTGCAACAACGCAAAGCGGCAAGATACGTCGAACAGAATACCCATCTGCCCGCGTGAGACATCCGGGCCAGATGCAGCCCGTTCGTGCTGGACAAGTCGCCTGCGTGTCATGGCTCAGAGACCGGTACTGGCCGCACCGATCACTGCCGCGCATCCTGCACGGCGCGACGTTGCGGCCCACAACCGCCGCGTACCCTAACGTCCGCTGACGCCCGAATGCGGGCCTAGGCACCGTTCCCGCTGCCGGCAGGCCCGCTATTTCTTCTTCGGAATATAGAGATCGGTAACCGTACCATCGTATATTTCCGCAGCCATGCCGATCGACTCGCTCAAGGTCGGATGCGGATGAATCGTATGACCGATGTCTTCGGCCTCACAGCCCATTTCGATCGCCAATGCGATTTCCACGATCAGATCACCGGCATGCACGCCGACGATACCACCACCGACGATGCGCCGGGTCTCCTCATCGAAAATTAGCTTGGTGAATCCCTCGGTGCGGTTCAGGCCGATGGCACGGCCACTGGCCGCCCACGGAAACTTGCCAACACCGATATTCAATCCTTTGGTTTTGGCTTCGGCTTCAGTCACGCCGACCCAGGCAATTTCCGGATCGGTATACGCCACCGACGGCACGACGCGCGCCACCCATTCCCGCTTTTCGCCAGCGGCGACTTCCGCGGCCACCTTGCCTTCATGAGTCGCTTTGTGAGCCAGCATCGGCTGACCGACGATATCGCCAATCGCAAAAATATGCGGAACATTGGTCCGCATCTGCTTATCGACCGGGATGAACCCTCGCTCCGTAAT
The DNA here is from genome assembly GCA_031285265.1 of Lysobacteraceae bacterium. Lineage (GTDB taxonomy): Bacteria > Pseudomonadota > Gammaproteobacteria > Xanthomonadales > Xanthomonadaceae > JAITWM01. The sequence continues at coordinate 5,799 of JAITWM010000152.1, read as the reverse complement.
CCGGACGCCCGCCTTGTCGGCATCGATCTCCGCCCCATTCGGCGTACGCCCGACCGCCACTAACACCCGGTCGAAAACGTTTTTCTCCGGCGGATCGTCGCCTTCGAACGATACGGCAATGCCTTTTTTCGACGCTTCGACCTGTGTGGCCTTGGTCCGTAAATGAACGGCGACACCCTGTTTTTTCAGACGCTCGGCTAATGGCCGCACCAAGTCCTTATCGGCGCCCGGTATCAACTGATCCATGAATTCGACGATGACGACTTCGCTGCCAAGCGCACGATACACGGTGGCCATTTCCAGACCGATAATACCGCCGCCGACTACCAGCAGGCGCTTAGGCACCTCGGGCAACGCCAATGCATCGGTCGAATCCATGATGCGCGAATCGTCCCAAGGGAATATCGGCAATTTCACCGACTGCGACCCCGCGGCGATGATGCATTGTTCGAAACGCAACAGTTGCACTCCACCAGCGCCGTCGACGATCTCCAGCTCATGCGGCGAAACGAACTTCGCGGCACCCTGCACCACGCGCACCTTGCGCTGCTTGGACATGCTGGACAGACCTCCGGTCAGCCGGCTCACTACTTTGTCCTTGTAAGTGCGAAGCTTATCCAATGCGATCTTGGGTTTGCCGAATTCAATGCCGAACTCGTCCGCATGCGCCGCCTGCTCAATGACATCGGCCGCATGCAACAGCGCCTTGGATGGGATACAGCCAACGTTGAGACAAACCCCGCCAAGCGCGGTGTAGCGTTCGATCAGTACAGTGTCCAGGCCCAGATCCGCCGCACGGAAAGCGGCGGTATAGCCACCCGGGCCGGCCCCCAGGACCACCAGCCCGCATTCGATATCAGCGGATTTTCCGCTGCGCAACGCCGGTTTCGGCGCGAGCGGCTCGGCCGGCGCATGATGCGACGGCGTCACGGGCGGCGTCTTCGAAGCCATAGTATCCGGCTGACCGGCCACGGCCACAGACTCCGTTTCCAGGATCGCAACAACGCTGCCTTCGGACAACTTGTCGTTCAATTTGACATTGATCGCTTTGACCACGCCTGTGACCGGTGTCGGCACCTCCATCGTTGCTTTGTCCGATTCCAGCGTGACCAACCCTTCATTCTTTCTGACCACATCGCCAACTTGAACCAGTATTTCGATCACCGGCACATCGTGAAAAGTACCGATATCGGGAACCTTGACTTCGATTTGCTCAGGACGTTGCATATGTTTTATTCCAAATAATTGATGACCCACGGCAGAGCGGACGCCCGTCGATTCTCCCTGCCAGCCTTCACCTTGAAATACTCGAACGCGGTTCCATACGCGGGAGCGTTCCCTGCATCGTATTCGCGCATACGGCCAACGCCTGCATGCTGCGGACGGCGGACGCCATCGAATCGGATGCCGCCTGTCTGCTCTTGATCACCTGCCTGCTGCAACGACTCGATCCCGGTGGAATCGGCGCTGAAAAGTGCCGATTGAGCCGGATGCAATCCACCCAACCGCCCGCTGATGCCTTCACCGACACCCACCGGCGATACAAGATCGCCGACTCCCGGCTCATACCGCCCAAAAGGCCGAGCATGCGTGCAGTCATAACAGTACGCGACGCATATCCGACAGCAACTGCGATAAATATGTCGTGAAGCGTGCCGCCGCCGCACCGTCGATCACCCGATGGTCGTAACTCAGCGACAACGGCAACAGCAGCCGGGGCTGGAATTGCTTACCGTCCCAAACCGGCCGAATCTCCGACTTGGACACGCCGAGGATCGCGACTTCCGGGGCATTGATGATCGGTGTGAATGCCGTGCCGCCGATGCCGCCCAGCGAACTGATCGAGAATCCACCGCCGCTCATTTCTCCCGGTCCCAATTTTCCTTCACGCGCCTTGGCCGCCAAATCGGCGGTTTCCCGGGCAAGTTCGAAGACGCCTTTCCTGCCCACGTCGCGGATCACCGGCACCATCAGGCCGTTGGGCGTATCGGCTGCAAATCCAATATGGAAATATTTCTTCAACACCAGATTCTCCCCGCTGGCATCCAGCGAGGCATTGAATTCCGGGTACTGCTTCATCGCCACGGCGCAGGCTTTCAGCAGAAAAGCCAGCAATGTCAGCTTGACGCCCTCTTTCTGGCGCTCCTGATTCAGCGCGACGCGCAATGCCTCCAGCTCGGTCACGTCGGCATGATCATGCTGCGTCACATGCGGGATCATTGCCCAGTTGCGCGCCAAATTGGCGCCTGACAATTTTTTGATCCGCGACAGCGGCCTGACTTCTATCTCGCCGAATTTCGCAAAGTCCACCTGCGGCCACGGCAGCAGACTGAGGCCGCTTCCCGTCGCCGCAACCGCTGCCGGGATTTCGCCGGAAAGCGCCGTCCTGACGTAATGTTGCACATCTCCTTTGAGGATACGCCCGCCGCGTGCTGTTCCTTTGATCCGCCCCAGGTCGACGCCCAATTCGCGCGCGAACAGCCGTACCGCCGGGCTGGCATAGGGAACCTTCTGCGGCATCACCGTGTCGGCCCCAAAGTCGACCGGGGGGCTGCGCGGAGGAGGAGATTCGGAACGGCTTTCCGCGATTACGGCCGGCGCAGGAGAAGCAGCCGGAGATGCCGCTGCAACAACCGGCTGCCGGCTCGCAGGAGGCGCTGGTTGCCGAGCCGTCACCGGTGTATCCGGCTCCGCTGTCGCCATATCCTGTGCTTCTATCAGCGCGACGACATCGCCCTCCGATAGCTCATCGTTCACCTTGACCTTGATCTCCCTGATCACGCCGGTAAAAGGCGCTGGCACTTCCATCGTTGCCTTGTCCGACTCCAGCGTCACCAAGCCCTGGTCTTTTTTGACGCTGTCGCCGACGGCGACCAATACTTCGATAACGGGAACATCACGATAGCCCCCGATGTCGGGGACACGGGCTTCCTTGATTTCGGCCATGTACACAGCTCCGGACGATCGACATAGGAAGCCCCTATTGTGGTCTGCTTGAAGCCATCACGCCAACTTTGATCTATCGATAACGTGCTCCCCTCGGAAAAAATGCGTCAATATGGGCGCTCGAAGGTCGATTTGTGCGCAACTTCCGGTTCAATCGTTCTCCGCGCCACGGCCATTTGCGGCCATTTCCAAGCGCCACCATGACAACGCATATGGCGATAACGCGCCATCCGGCGCATCGCGGCACCTGTTCCGTGCCGCGCGATGACAACCCATTCCTCGCCTCGGTCTTCACATCAGAATCACATCGACATACACCATGCCGCATGCCGACGGCGCACGCCCCATCGTTCAAAACGATCATTCAACAACAAAAACATCCAGGAGCCATGAGGAATTCCGGTACGGATGCCTTCAATGATTCTTCAATGCGCTCCAGGCAGCAAACAAACGCGCCATATCGAACGAAGCATTTGCCGGACTGGTCGAAGGCAACGATAGACAATCGATCCGATCCAATAGGAGACGCATCCCGGCGTCGAGGGCGACATGGCGGCGGAACGCCTGTGCCGCCTTACCGCCATTGAGTACGATCAAGCGCAGACCGGTCAACGCGCACAGCCGGGCCGGCAATGGATTGGCGACCTCGCTATCGCGCTTGATGGCGCTGTCCAGGCTGCCCTGACGCTCGCATTGGTCCAACACATCCCACAACCCTATGCCCGCCGCCCACAGCATGCATACCCGTTCATCGTAAGGCAACGCAGGATCAAACCCATACAATCGCCCCAACAACGGCCAGAAGCGATTGCGTGGATGCGCATAGTACTGACCCGCCTGCAACGAAGCTTCTCCTGGCATCGAACCCAATATCACGATTCGGCAATCATCGGCGATCTGTGGCGATAGCCCCTGTTTCCAGCATGATCCCTCTGTATTTGCGCCTGTTTGCCGCATGCTGTATCCACCCTCATCGACCGGAACCCGAACCGCAATCGCGCGACCATGCAATCTGCGCAAATGCCCAAGCCAAGCATCGCGCATATTCTCCTACCGTCCAAATTACGAAAACCACCGAAAGCACCCGCACTGCGAAAACCCGGCACTTGGAACGGCTGCATCAGGATGTGGACCAATCTGCAACAAAACACTCTGCAATACCCTGCCGAAGCGACGACCCGGTGCGTCGTGGCATGGGAACTCGCATCGAACCAAGCGAACGACAGCATTTCACATTTCCGATCACCTCGATCATGCCGCCGCTGAGTCCAAAGGCGGCAGCAGCCGTTGCTGTCAGAGCGGAAATACCGATAGTCCCGTGAAAGCGGAGATCGGAAAACAATCTGTCACTATGATCCGAAAAGCAGGTGTTCCCGCATATTCCGCCTGTTCACGTCGAAATCACAAGTCCCGCCTCTCCGGATGTCCGGCATGCCGCCAATGGGTTCCATTGGACCGCTATTTTCGGTTTGTTTGTGACGCAGCACCCAATACAACCCATGAATATTGCAGGCGATCACACCATTTTCATGACAAAACGCAATATTCTGATCGGTGGAGCCAACCATTCCTTATACTTGTCTGACCGTAATGCCCTGCTCTTCGGAATTCCGATAGGGCTCCGGTTCATAAAGAAAGAGTTAATTTGTGCCCCACCTACAATCAAATCGACATAAACAGTAAGGAGAATAATTCATGCGAGTCTCTCACCTCCTGAGTCTTGCGATCGCTTCTACCCTCGCTTTCGCACCCGCCGCTTTCGCTCAAAGCGATACGGCTTCTGGTAAACGTTTCGCCGTAGTCGGCAGTGCAACCCTGATCGAACCCCACAATCCGACCAGCGTTATCAAAACGGACGGCAGTCCGGGCCCCAGCGCCAGTTTCAGCTGGTACGTCAACGACAACATGGCGGTTGAACTGTGGGGCACGCTCGACAGGTTCAATCACCGCTTGAGGGTCAATCAGGTAGGCAAGATCGGCTCGGTCAAGCAGCAACCGGTTGCATTGAGCTTCCAGTATCACCTCGGCCATGCCGATAACGTGTTCCGTCCATTCGCTGGTGTCGGCTACGGCTACTCCAGCTTCAACAGCTTAAGATTCCTGGGCGTTCCCGACGGCACATTCAAGGTGAAGAGTGCCAACGGCGTGGTAGGCACCCTCGGCGTGGACCTCAACATCAACCCGACCTGGTTTGCGCGCGCGGATGTCCGCTACATGCGTTCGCGTCCGGATCTGGAAGCAAATGGCTTCGGCAAGGTCGAGTCATGGAAGATCGATCCCTGGATGGTCAGCTTCGGCCTTGGGGCGCGCTTCTGATTTCGTTTTCCGACGGGGTTCCTCGTCATTACGGAAACGGGCCTGTCGGCCCGTTTCTGTTTTTGTCTCCGCGCAATCCTCGCCGCGCTTTCGCATACGGCCGGACCGAAACAAGACGGACATCCAGCCGCCGCCGGCACGCAGTCCTGCTCTGAAAACAGATCCTGAGCCATGTGCGTCCGCCTGACGGCAAGTTACGATCCGGGCGGGACATTTGCCGCAGACGCACCTTCAGCCACTATGGCATTCACGATACCTGTCAACCGTCGCACTCCATGCATGCCACTACATCATAGAAGGTTTATCGAAGACGGCTGCATGTTTTCTGCCGGCATCGAACGGCACATGACCCTGATTACGGCGAGAACGCCGGAAAAACCGCGCCCCGATATTTCTGTTCTATGAAGTTCCTGTTATCGGCGCTGGTCAATGCCGCCGCCAGCATTTTCACGCGCGGGTCGTCCTGATTATCGGGACGCCCCACCAGATAATTCACATACGGTGACTGTTGGTTCTCTATCACCAGTGCATCGGCCA